>NZ_LOKY01000047.1:0-300859 GCF_002211315.1 Rhizobium sp. R693
GCAGGACACCCCGACAAACAGCCCAATCAGGGGGCGGCATCATCTCGGAACAAGGGGGCGGTTAATTCTCGGAATTGGGGGGCGGCATCATTTCGGAATGCGGGGGCGGCTTGCCTCGGAATCTGCACGCTTGCCGCGGTGGAAGATCTCGATGGTGCGTGCTGTCGCCCTCAGATCGACCTGCTGGCGAATGAGACTGTGCGGCACGGAATAGAGGAAGGTTTTGAACTCGACGTGGTAATCTGTCGACACGCGGGCCAAACGCCATTCGGCGAATTCGTAGTCTTCACTTGGAAGGCTTGCGAGCGCGGCACGTTCGACACTCTCAAACAGTTGCCGGCGACTAACGCCCAGCCGACGCATGACGTGGTCGTTGATGCGATCGAGTGCCTGGCTGATGGCAGCGTTGGCCTCAGCCAGCGAGAAGAACGTCTGATTGCGCAGCCGCCCCAAAATGCAAGACTGGGCGAAACGGACTCCATTCTCCACTTTCGATTTGTCCTTTGGGCGTCGCGGCCGTGCAGGAAGCACACCGACGCCATAGTGGGAGGCCATCATGCCGTAACTGCGGTTGATCTCGGGATCGTAAAAGCTGGCGCGACTGACGCCCGACTTCAGATTGTCAGGGACGATCAGTCGGGGAACGCCACCCAGGAAACGAAACATCCGCACATGCGAGCCAATCCAGTCGGGGAGTGTTTGCGTCCAGGTCGCTTCAGCATAGGTGAAGCTGGAGGCTCCGAGCACCGCCACGAAGATCTCCGCCTCGCGGATCTCGCCGGTCTTGCGATCAACGATCGGGATCTTCTTGCAGGAATAGTCCACGAAGACTTTGTCACCGGCCGCATGCTCCTGACGCATCGTCGGCGAAAGGCGCTGCTCGAACCCGCGAAAGAGCTCACAAAAGCGGGAATAGCCGTAACCCTCGGGATGCGACCCACGATACTCCTCCCAGAGGATGAGCAGGGTGACACCTGGTTTTTTGAGCTCGACGGCAAGATCGGCCCAGTTCGGCTCGACGCGTCTTCTCGTGCCCTGTTTGATGCCGTTGCGACTGAAGAGCTTGTGCTCAAGCGCATCGTCGGTCAGCTCGCCCGGCAACGGCCAGTTCAATCCAACTGCTGCTGCACGTTGCAGATTATCCTGCACCGTACTTCGTGCAATTCCCAAGACGACCGCAATCTCGCGGGAGCTCGTCCCACTTCCGGCAAGCCGCAGCATTTGTCGTAACTGTCTCATGGTCAGCCTTCTCTTTGCCGGCATCAAAATCCCCTCGTTCATCGCGAGCTATTTGATGCCAAAGTTGCTGACCCAGGGGGTAATCTTCAGTGCCGAAACTGGCCGGTCTTTGATTGGAACGGTGGCCGGCTTCAAATCGGAATGGTGGCCGGTCTTTGATCGGAATGCCGGCCGGCTTCACATCGGAATCCGCATCGAAACCAGAAAATGAACAGGGGGCGTGTATGACGAGCCACGAAATCCTCGGAGGAAAGGTCAACGTCTACCGGCGCGGGGGGCCCACGTGGCATTGCTCGGCATCGGTAAAGGGCCGCCAGTATCGTGCCAGCACCAAGGAAACGCGACTTGAGCAGGCGAAGGCTTTTGCGGAAGACTGGTATCTCGGCTTGAGGGGGCAAGCTGGCAGCAGGACTATTGAAGACGGAGACGACCTTCGCCGAAGCTGCAAAGAAGTTTGAGCAGGAATATGGCGTCATTACCGAAGGTGAGCGCAGTCAGAAATGGGTCGAGGGTCATAGCATTCGCTTGCGTCTCCACCTGATCCCCTTCTTTGGCAAAATGGGCCTTTCGGAAATCAACGCGGGGACGGTTCAGGATTATCGTGTTCACCGGATTGGGTCGGCCACGGCTGGCAAGGCGTCAGCACGCAGTACCCTTCATGATGAAGTCGGTACGTTGCGTCAGGTCCTGAAAACGGCCATCCGCCACAAGTGGCTCAACCATCTTCCCGATCTGTCGCCACCGTATAAGACCCAAGGAAAGATCACGCACCGGCCATGGTTCAGCCCGGTCGAATACAAGCAGCTCTATGAGGCCACGCGTCAGAATGCCAAGGAGCCGAAGAACCCGCACTTCCGTTGGGAAGCGGAGCAGTTGCATGACTTTATCCTGTTCATGGGAAACACGGGCTTGCGCCCGGACGAGGCCAAGCAGCTCCAGCACCGGGACGTGACCATCATCGAAGATCCCGACAGCCGTGAGCGCATCCTTGAAATCGAGGTGCGCGGCAAGCGCGGGATCGGCTGGTGCAAATCCATGCCGGGTGCGGTGAAGCCCTATGAGCGCTTGCGCGATCGCCTGAAGCCGGTTCGCGGGAAGGACAAAGAGGGCGCGAGATTGTCGTCAAGGCTTCCCAGCCGACCGACCTCCTGTTCCCCGGCAATTATCTCAAGATGTTCAATAACCTTCTTGAAGCGCAGAACCTTAAGCTGGACCGGGATGGCAAGCCCAGAACAGCCTATAGCCTACGTCATACTTATATTTGCCTTCGGCTTATGGAAGGTGCTGATGTTTATGCGATTGCCAAGAATTGTCGCGCCAGCGTCGAAATGATTGAAAAATTCTACGCGGCTCACATCAAGACCTCGCTTGATACCGCGTTCATCAATTCCCGAAAGCCCAAGCGTGGCAATCGCGGACGGAAGGTGCCAAGGACGGCGGGAGCGCCGTCCTACCGCGAAAGCCGAGGCCGCACGGTCCGGTAAAGACACCCGGACGGGTGTCGCCACAACTCGCTTGCCGATTTGTCAGCCCGCTTGGCGGGCCTTCATAAGAGAGCAGTCTCTTGCCCGGTCATGGTGAACGTTTCATCGTGGCCGGGCGCTATTTGAGAACGAAGATAAGGTATCAATAGTTGATAACAGTTGTTAATTCCGGTTCGGCGACCTATAATGGTATGGACAGGAGGGCACATGCCATGGCGAGTTTTGCGCTGAACGAACATTATGAGAAATTCATCAAGAAGCAGCTTGAATCGGGCCGCTACAACAATGCCAGCGAGGTTGTCCGCGCGGGCTTGCGGTTGCTGGAGGATCAGGAAGACGCCCGTGAGCGTTGGGTGGCTCAGGAGATTCCGGGTCGTTACGCGGATTTGAAGCGCGATCCTTCCAAGGGTGTTTCCCTGGATGATGCCTTCGCCCGCCTTGAGGCTGAGCATCAAGCCCTGCTGGCGAAAGCCAAGTAGGGGATGAAAACATACAAGATCATCCTGCATGAGCGGGCCGAAGGGGAATTGCGCCAGCTTTACCTTGACCTTGCCAGAGACGACAAAGCCGGGCCTGTCGTTGCGTGGAATTATGTTGGCGGTATTCGTCAATTCATTACCGAGCTTTCGACGTTCCCCAAGAGGGGAACGGTCAGGGATGGCCTTATTCCGGGTCTTCGGATTATCGGCTACCGGCGCAGTGCGAGCATCGCATTTGTGGTCGAAGACGCGCATGTTCTGGTTTTGGGTGTGTTCTACGGCGGGCAGGATATTACGGCTGAGGCTCTGGAGGAGAGGCTGTGAGCGATATGGAAAACCAGCAGGACGATCTTTACCCCCTGGAATACTGGGCTGCCCAGAAGGCTCAAGCTACGGCCTTGAAAGCTGAAGCGTCAGAGCATGGTTTGCGGTTGGAAACCTATCTCGTGCCATCCGTCGCCGAATGGGTCTGACCGAAGTTGAGCGGGGCCGGTTTCTTGATCCTTCCGAGGCCGTGTTTGCGGCCATGCAGGTATTTATGGAATTGGATGCGTATCCCGACCTGCGTGAGGAATTGTTTCGCCGCGAGATCACCGCAAGTCTTGAGGACAAGGGTCCGGGCATTCCCGCCGAAGAGGTTTTCGCGAAGTTGAAGGCGACGATCAACAAGGCGGCAGGGCACAAGCCCCCGACATGGGTGAAGGTGCCTTATCCTTCGTAGCGTCAGAGGCAACCAAGTTCCCGCAATCCGATCCCCGAACAGCGTACTCCGATGATCTGCGGCCTGATGAAAAGGGCTGCCAGGGAACCGTTCGGCTGTATTTCCCACGATCATCTTCCATGGCCCTTCGCAACCTGTCGGGCCGTTGTCGTCGGCGGTCTTCCCAAGCGTGATGGCGTTTCGTGTTGACTATGGATCGGGTCCTGTCGTTCCCCGTTACCGGCTGTGCCACGCGGCCGGAAGGGTCGGGGTATGCGCCCGGTTTCTGCCGCCGGCAATCGGCTGCCCGCTCCATTCGCTACGCTCCCGTGTTGCCGTTGCCTGCGTCCGCCTTCGGCTCAGAAACGCGGGCGCAAAGAATCCCCCGACCGGCCACGATAGGCGCAGCCGGATAACCAACGGGAGAACCGAACATGAAACCGACCCAAAAGAGCAAACCCGACTACGCCGTCTACGTCGTGGAAGGGGAAGGCGACAAAACGCACTGGCTGAAGGCGGGCGCCGGATGGACCCATAGTGACGGGGAAGGCATCGACGTATACGCTTACGGCCCTGCCGCTCAACGGGCGTCTGACCATCCGCAAGCCGAAAGCTGAACGGGACGACGCTTAAAGCGTCCCGTTCGGGACATTGAGGGCACTGCGTCTCTTTGATGCAGTGCTCTCTACCTAACGCCTTGCATGACTAGCGGATTCACCGGAGAGGAATGCTTGGACGAAGTGCTCGCTGCGTTCCCACAGTTCGCGCGCGGCCGTTCCGTCATCCTTGAACGCGACGGCCATTGGCTTACCGTTGGAGTACATTTCTCCCGGCTGCCAATCCATTCCGGGCTTCCCCTCGGCGAATGCAGTCAGTACGCGACCGCTCTTCTCCGGGCTGATGGTGATCAGATACTTCAAGGGGGTGTGATAGATGATCCGCATGAAGTGGGTGGTGTCCTTGGCAAAGCTGGAACGCACCACGCCGGGATGGAAGGCGACGGCTGAAATACCGTTTTGGCGGTAGCGGCGGTCGAGTTCCCGCGTAAACAGGACGTTTTCCAGCTTGCCGTACCCGTAGGCGGTGTGAGGCGCGTAACTTGATGATGGTACGGGTGAGGGGGAGGCGTTGCACTTCGGCAGGGTCAAGGAGCCAATACCCGCTTTCGGAGTGGCCCTTCTGGCGATTGCCGCTGTCCCATAACTCCCCGGAATGCCTGACCCCGGACGAGCTGGAAAGCGTCGTCATGTTGCCGAGCATGTTGGCAACATAGGTGGCGGTGTGATTGTTAGTGATGCCGAAAAACACCCGGGCCGAAGCGTTCGCCAGGAATGCTTCCGCACCTCGGCCATAGACCTCATGAATTTGGGGTAAGTTCTGCCAGATCAGGACGGGCGTGCAGTAGGCGCGAAGGAGATGATGGCGGCTGTGGTGCCGTCGTTCAGTTTACTCCATCCGATCAATTCGGCTCCGTACTCAATGCCCTCCAGATTTTCATTTTCGAGCGCACGTTCGACAATGCGTTCTACCTGAAACGAGAGTGGTCTTTGCCACCGGCTTGGTAAGAGGTGGCAGGATTTCCGGTTCAATTACGGTCGGTTTGGGTTGGGGGGCGACCACCGTTGACGTGATGACTTGTGTTTGTGAGTGAGTGTTTCGGGCGCGCTTTCTGCGCCGGAAGTGCGGATAGCCATGATGATATCTCCTGATAGGGTGAGGAGAGGCGGAGCGGTGCGCTCCGCCTCTAGGCTCAGTTGACACGGGCAAGCGCAAAGGGTTTGCGTCTTCCGACGGTGGATGACCCACAACAGCCAGTTTTCGCCGTTCAGGGGATTGCGGTAGACATAGCCGAGCGAGCCTTCGTTGCTAAGCTCGTAGCGCACGAAGATACCGTCCGCTTCAACGCGACGGATACCATTGGCGAACGTGTAGTAGCAGCGGGTGCGTCCGAAAATCTGGTGAACTTCCTCATCGGAAAACCGGGGGCGCCTGGACGCGCTGGTCATTACCGTTAAGGATTTCGAGCGTGATACGAGGACTTGAATACGTTGAAGGTAGGTATTTTTCATAGCTCGTTCTTCCTTCTGTTTGAATGCTCCGTCGTGGGGAGCAGTCCAAGAATTCTGAAAAAACGTTGGAATTTCAAACAAATAACGATCCTACCGGCGGTATGAAAGTATCCCCCCGCAACCAATCCCCTAAAACTAGAAAGATCTGGGCGAATCTCCCAAGCGGAACCCGTTCCCACCAGCTGCAGAGCAGCCCAACTCTCCTCCGAGGCTGGCGCTCAGCCGCGAAGCTCGTAGAGCTCTGTCTGCCCTGTTCGGCCTCTGACGCTGACCGTTCCGATCGGCATGAAACTGAAACTCTCCTCAACCGCATCGCGGATCGAACTGCTGACAAGGATCGAGGTTCCATAGTCCCGGTTCAGACCTTCCAGCCGCGAGGCGATGTTTACCGTGTCGCCGATGGCGGTGTATTGCCGACGGGTCTCAGCGCCGACACTGCCGACAACAGCCTGGCCGGTATGCAGGCCGAAGCGGGTGACAAGTTCGGGGCGATCGGCGGCGCGATTGGAAGCGTTCATCGCGTCGATCGCTGCTTTCATTGACAAGGCACAGCGGCAGGCGTTTTCGACATGCCGCTCGTCGCGAACGGGTGCGTTCCACATCGCGAAAACAGAGTCGCCGATATATTGGACGATAGTGCCGCCATGGCGTTCCACAATCAAATTGAGGGCTTCGAAATAGGTGGAAAGCAGGGCGACGACATCTTCGGGCGAATGTCGCTCGGAGATCGTCGTGAACTCGCGGATGTCGGTGAAGAGGACGGTGATCTCCTGCTGCGAGGCGGAACCGATGGCCGATTGACCGGCGATGACAATCCTGCGGACCAGTTCGCGCGGTACATAGAGCGAGAACGTTCGGATCGTATCGCGGGCGGAGCCGAGCGCTTTCCCGAGCGCGTTGACCTCGAATATCCAGGAGTGCGACACGCGGCTCTGTCGGAATTCCAGATTGCCCAATTGTCTTGCCTCGTCGGCCAATGCATAGAGCGACCGGCTGATCAATCGGGAGATAATGATCGCGGCTATTGCGCCGGCGGCCAGGAAGGCGGCCGCGGCAACAAGGTTACGCCTCAGCGTTCGCTCGACCGGCCCGACGAGGTCGTCGAGCGGTGCTGCGATGACCACAGTGTAGTCGTTCAGCATACCGGCTACTTCCGCATGGAAGCTCTGGGCTAGATATTCGCGGCCATCCACCGGAAAGCGCGCGACATCGCCATCCGGCAACTCGCGGCCTTGCGCCAGGTTCGTGACGGCCGGGATGGCTGGGTCCGCTTCCGCGATATCTGCGGCGGATAGCACTCTCCCGCGACGAATGTTATCGCGCAGCTTCGCCATGAATGCGGGATCGGAATGGACGATCAGGCGACCAGTGTTGT
The DNA here is from genome assembly GCF_002211315.1 of Rhizobium sp. R693. Lineage (NCBI taxonomy): Bacteria > Pseudomonadati > Pseudomonadota > Alphaproteobacteria > Hyphomicrobiales > Rhizobiaceae > Rhizobium > Rhizobium sp. R693. The sequence continues at coordinate 7,347 of NZ_LOKY01000047.1, forward strand.
CGAAGACATAGCCATGCGCCTGTTTCGAGATCGTGCCGACATCGAGAACCTCCCCCAAGGTCAACAGCATCACGTCGGCGCCGACAACGACTTGGCCCTCCCCGCCCGCAGGCGTGACAAATGTCAAGGTGAGGTAGTTAGTTGCAGCCGAAATGTAGGGGCCGACCGACGTTGCCCGTCCCTCCGAGAGCGCGGCGCGGTACCAGGGGCGGGAGCGCGGGTCGAAGACATCGTCGCGGTCGGCACGGCGAGCGAGGGGACGAGCGTCCTTGTCGAAGAACGTCCATGTCGTCACCGGAATGCCGATGACCTTGGTGATTGTGCGAACGGCGAACGCGGCGCCGGCTGGCGCATCCAGGGCGTCGCGCCAGGTCGGATTTGCCGCAATGTTGGTCGCTTGCATGTACGTCCCGTCCGCATAACCGGCATAGACTCCGTCTATACGGAACGATGACTTCAATGCGTGCAGCAGAAGCTTCTGCTTCGCCGGTAAGTCCTGGGGAGGCGGCGTAAGCATTTGCGGAACGGCAGAGGTCGTCTCGATCGCGGCATATCCACTTGTAAAGACATTGCGGTAGTCCTCGATGGTACGCAACCCGAGCTGACGCATTTGCGCTTCGCCGGCGGAAAGGGCGGTCACCTTGCCTTGGCTATATGCCATCCAAACCAGCGGTAGTGCCGTGCAGGCAAGCAACCCGACAATGATGACGCTGAGATGCAACCGCAGGGGAAATGCCCAATCCGCTGCCTTTGTGGTTCTCGTCGCGGGCGATGGCTTGATGGGATGCTCCATACTCAGCCCCCGAGAGCGATTGCAATGCCGACCAGCACGAGGCCAAGGCAGGTCATCGTTATACCTGCATTGAGCGGTTTCGCGTCAGAAAAGCGCGCCCAGGCACAGCCTGTCAGGAAGAGCAGGGCAATCAGCAGAAAATTGCTCGTTCTCAGGGCAAGGTCAGCATTGCCGATCATGAAGAAAGGAATGACCGCGGGTAGCGATGTCGCCGATACCAGGAGAAAAACAATGAAGGCGGCGAGAAAGTCGTCTCTCGATAGGCGAAGCTTGGCAGGGCTTCCGCGCCGCGCGAGTCCCAGCATGGCTTGGTAGAGCACCTCTTCATCTGCGGCTGTGGAAACAAGTGGTTCGTCGTCGATGGGAAATTCCTTCCGAAGCGCGGATATCGCCTCTCGCTCGCTCTTGGCCGCCTTGATCTGCCTGAAGAGGCGCACGCGCCGGCTCTTGTAGAAAACCGCTCCCAGGACGAACAGCACTGCATCGATGATGCCCCACGCGACATTGCATCCGATCGTCGCGACGATCAGCTCTCGAACGTCAAGGCCTTCTTCGGTGAAGATGAGCCGCGAGCCGACCGTGAATGTCAGCGCCATGATCAGTCCGAACAGGACTTCGCCGAGAGCGTCGCCCGGATCAATGACATCCGCGATATGGGTCCTGCTCGTTTCCATCAAATGCCTGCTCCATCGCAGCGGTTGAATTCCTCAAACGGAACGATCCAACATTTCAGCGAGTACGCACTGCAAATTCTAAAATACGATTGGAGGCCGGAGGCAATCGATGAGTCGAGAGCGCGGGCGTAAGAGGCTGATGCTGAAGGCTCCCGAGATTCGTCACTTCCCTGCTTTCTCAGCAAGCGACACATTTGGCGAGCTTTTCGAATCCTATGATCTAGCCGTCTGTGCGCTTGAACGCTTCCGCGCGGTAAGTCCTCGAGCATGAGCGGCTTTGCCGCGACATCCAGGAGTGTTGTACTGTGGCACGCAGGGCGGGAAGCAGATGCGTTCCTGACATTGCGCAACGGCGCCTGAGACGAAATGCGTGACGAAATCCTCTCCAGAATCAGCCCGGCGCGGCGCCCTCGATGCTTTTGTCCCTGTCGTCGAGCGGTAGGGTCGCTGCCGTTTGTTCGGCAGGTGCGGAGGGCCACGCCCAGGCTCGCAGCAGTTCGTAGAACACGCTGAGGACAATGGGCCCCAGAAACAGTCCGAGCAAGCCATGCGAAAGGGTTCCGCCGATGACGCCGATGAGGATCACCGGCATCGGGGTCGATAGCCCTCGGGACATCAAGATCGGCTTCAAGACATTGTCCACGACCGTGATCGGGATCGCTACGACCGTAAAGGCGAATGCCAACGATGTCGGCCAGGAGAACCATGCCCAGACGACGGCCGGCACCAGAACGAGGCCCGGGCCGAGCTGCATCAGGCAAAGCATGAACACGAGAAAGGTCAAGGCGCCGCGTGCCGGAATGTCGAAAAAGGCGAAACACAGGCCGCAGAGCAGCGTCTGAAGGAGGGCCACGCCGATGACGCCGCGCGAGACGTTGCGAACCGTTGACCCGGCCAGCCGCGCAAAACCGACACCCCTCTCTCCGCCGATGCGGCTTGCCAATACCTGGATAGTTGCCGCGAGGCGAGGAGACATGGTGAGGAAGATGCCGGAGAGAATGATGGAAGCAACGAAGCTCAACACCCCGCCTCCGATCGAAGCCAGCTTGGCGAGAACGACGCCCATGATTTCGCGAAGAGGTGCCTGGAATTTCATGATCGTAGCAGCGAGATTGCTTGCGACCTGGTTCCAGCCGGCATAGAGGCGCTCGCCAACCACCGGCCAGCCACGTATCGCTTCCGGCGCGGCGGGCAGCGTGAAATTGTCGGTCTTCAACTGACTGACGAGGGCCTGGACTGCATCGGCAAAATTGACTGCGACAAGCGCCAATGGTGCAATGATGAGCACAAGGCATGCGATGACAATAACGGTTGCCGAAAGCGCTGGCCGATCTCCCAGCAGCCTGGACAAGGCGTCGAACATTGGGAAGAGGGCCACGGCAAGGATTGCGGACCAGATGATGATCAGCGCGAATGGCGCAACCAGTTGCAGGCTCCAATAGGCGAACAGCCCAATGATGCCGATCCGCACCAGGTCACTGACCCGTGCTTCTACGGAGATCTGCGCGGGACCAGCTTGCGCCGCTGTCCCGCTCGTTGGTTGCTCCATCGCCGTATGCCTATGCCGCGGGTTTCCATAAGGGGTGCCAGAACGGATGGTGCTTCATCGTGTCGTTTCCGGCACGACGTTTCTGAAGCCCTGATCCTCAACGTAATTCGATGGCCGCTTCTGCCGTTTTCCGAGATCCGGTGCCTCGAATTTCACGCGCTCGTAGGGGATCGACTGCAGGATGTGCGAGATGCAGTTTATCCGGGCGCGCTCCTTGTCGTCGGACGGTACGATCCACCACGGCGCGTGGTTGCTGTCCGTCATCCGCAGCATCTCGTCATAGGCCCGCGTATAGTCCCACCAGCGCTGATAGGACTCGACGTCCATTGGGCTGAGTTTCCACTGCCTGACCGGATCGTCGATGCGGCGCTTGAAGCGGCGTTCCTGTTCTTCCTCGCTGACGGTCAGGAAATACTTCAACAGAATGACGCCGCTTTCGACAATGGCCGCCTCGAAGCGGGGCGCCAGTTCAAGGAAACGCTGCGCCTTCTTCTCGCTGGCAAAACCCATGACGCGGTCGACCCCCGCCCGGTTGTACCAACTGCGGTCGAAGATCACGACCTCGCCGGCTGCCGGCAAGTGCGCAATATAGCGCTGCATGTAGATCTGGGATTTCTCGCGATCGGTGGGAGCGGGCAAAGCGACGACGCGGAACACGCGGGGACTGACTTTCTCCGTTATCCTCTTGATCATGCCGCCTTTGCCGGCGGCATCACGGCCTTCGAAGATGATAACAATCCGTGCGCCCGATTTCTTTACCCATGCCTGCAGATGCGCCAGTTCGATTTGCAGGCGCTTGATCTCCTTGTTGTAGTCCCAGGACTTGGCCTTCTTTTGCTTGCCCTTGCGTTCCGTTTGAGCCTCTTGTTTCGGATCGTATGCTTCGTCCATCGTTCCCTCCATTGTTTTATGTTGCTGTGCGCTTTCACTGTTCTGCGGAATTACCTATCAGCGCGCGCAACGCCTCTTCCCGACCATTGAAAAGATTGTGGATGCCGATCTTCTTGATGACCCCGGCACGCTCAAGAATGCCGCGGCTTTCCTGGCTAAGATCGGCGATGGCAAAGACGATATCCCGTTTCGCCAAGGCGTCGGCCACGGCATCGAGTGCGACGGCGCCGGTGCTGTCCACGTGCGTGATGGCGCTGGCGTCGAGTACGAAGCACTTGGTTCCGGGGGCGAGCTCCCGGGCGACCGCTGTGAGCCGCATGCGGACATAGTCGGCGTTGTAGAACAGGATATTGCCCTGGATCGCGAAGACGGCAGCCCCTTCGACAGGGCGAGCTTCCGGGAAACGGGCGAGGTCGAAGAAACCGTGCCGACCTTCAATGTGGCCAAGGAGGCCGTCACGCGGAAACATCGTCTTGTGCAGGAGGTAGACGAACGTAGCGGCAACGGCAACGACCACGCCGTTGAGGACGCCGAAGCTGATTGCGCCCCACATGGCGATAAGCGCAAAGACGAACTCCATGCGGCTGATGCGCCAGATCTTCTTGAGTTCCTGAACGTCGATAAGACTGATGGCCGCGGTTGCAAGGATGGCAGCGAGTGCGGGGATCGGCAGGATCCGCAGGGCGCTGTGGAGGAATACAAGAGCTGCAACCAGAGTGGCGGCGGAGACCAGTCCCGCCAGCTGGGAGACGCCGCCCGTCGACAGATTTATGGCGGTTCTCGAGTCCGACATGCTGATGGGAAATGAACCGAACAGGCCGGGTGCAATGTTGGCTGCGCCGAGGCCGATCAGTTCCTGGTTCGCATCGACATCTTCACCGGTGCGCGATCCAAAGCTTCGCGCGGTTACGATGCCGGCGCCGAAGCTCACCAGGAAGATCACAGCCGAACCAAGCACGAGCTGATCAAGCGGCATCTGATGGACTGCCGGCAGGGAAAAGCTCGGGAAGCCGCTTGGGATATCGCCCACGACGGCCATGCCGTGTCCGCGGAAGTCGAAGAGCGCCGAGAGAACGACGGAAATAACAACCACGAGAACTGGACCCGGGATCTTGAGGTCGAAAGCCTTCACAATCCAAAGCAGCGCGAACATTGAGAGGCCGAATAGAAGTGACGGCCAGTGGATCAAGGCGGCCTTGCGGAGAATCTCGACGACAGGCGCAAGGAGACCGTCGGATTCGATCTTTACACCCGTGAAGCGGCTGATCTGCCCGACGAGGATAGACAGCGACACCCCGGCAAAGAAGCCGACCAGGATTGGACGTGACAGGAAACTCGCGAGGACGCCAAGCCGCAGCAGTTTTGCCAAGATGCAGAACACGCCGACGCCAAGAGCGAGCGCCGATGCGATGGCAACGCGGTCGGTGTTGGCCGCAGCCGGATCGGCTGCAATGATGGCGGCCATCGCGGCCGCAAGCACCGTCATCGTGGCGGCATCCGGGCCGACGATCAGGAGGCGGGACGGGCCGAAGATTGCATAGGCGATCGGAGCGACGATGCTGGCATAGATGCCGGTTTCCGGCGGCAGGCCAGCAATCGCCGGATAGGCGATGGCGCTCGGCAAACCCACAGCGGCGATCGATAACCCGGCAGGGATATCGCTACGAAGCCAGTCCTTTTTGAAACCGGCCAGGCCCCGCAACACTGGTAGGCTGCCTATCACCTCGGGCTCCCTTTGCTCTCTCGTGGTTGATCTCCAAGCTTGTCCGGCCGCCGAACCCAAGCAGCGGCCGGAAAATTGCTGATGCGTTTCAGTGTTCGAGGAAGACGTAGTTCATCCAACTGCTCATACGCAGCAGGACCTTCCGCAGGAGAGCGACGTGGTGAAAGTAGTGTGTGTAGACTGCTACCTCAGCGACCACACCGCCGGGCAGTTGGTATTCGTCGGTGTTCTCCAGAATTTCGATCCGTGCCAGCGTCTGCCCCGGCGATCTTCGTTCGGGCGACTGCGGATCGATCAGGGCGCCGCCCGGCTGTAATTGGCCTTGCGCCATGACGTCGATGACTTCCTCGACGCGCGCCTTGAAGATCTTGCCGGGCACGGCTTTGAACGCGACTTCGGCCTCGTCGCCGACCCGCACGCGCTGGAGCGAGTTCTGAATGAAGGCGGCAGCCAGCATCCGGTCCTCGCTGTTGATGAAGACCATCACCGGTCGCAAAGGCAGGGGATTCGCCATCATGCCGGGACGTAGGAAAACCTGCGTCACGTATCCGTCGCTCGGCGCGCGCACCGTTGTCTGGTCGAGCTCGTACTGCGCGTTTGCCAACTCGGCCTCCAGCCGCGCGACCGTGGGATTCGTACCGTTGATCTCGGACTCATAGGCGAGCTTTGCTTGTGCTGCCTGAGCAAGGGCCGTGTCGACGGCGGCCTCAGCAGTCAGGTAGATCCCGCGCCGGTTCTCGACTTCGAGTTCCGAGTAGACGGCGCCTCTGCCGCTAGATTTTGCATTTTCATTCGATGCTTGGAACTTCTCGAAGGCTTGCAGCGAGCGATCCCTTGACGCTTCCGCACCGGTTACGGCCGAATTGGCGGCGTCGAGAGCAGCCTTCAGCTGGAGGACGGTCTGCTTGGCTTCCGCAAGAGACGCCGTTTTCTGATCGACCGTATACTGATAGGGGCGGGGATCGATCCTGAAGAGAACATCGCCCTTTTTCAGCGGGGCGTTCGGCGTGACCGGCACCTCTATGACCTGACCTCCCACGACGGGGATGACTGGAGCCGAGGTAAAGTAAATACGCCCATCGCTGGAGTAGGGATGGTTGTAGCTCATGAGCAGCACCAGCCCAGCGATGATGAATATGCCGCCAAGAACAGCCGTCGCAAGCGACCACTGGTTCACCGGAATCCTGAACAGCTTGAAGATCGCGAAGCAAAATGCCGCATAGGTCAGCATCAGGAGTAATTCCATCAGACTTTCTCCTTCTCTACCGTGGGCGCCTCGAGTTCCGCGAGCCGTGCGTGGAGGCGGGCGATTTCGGCATTGGCTTCGGCCTCGGCCGACAGCTTGCCGTCTGCCCGGATGCCCCAGCCGCGATCCTCGCGATAAATGGTGGCCCAGATGAACAGGAAGGGCCAGATGACGTGCAGCGTAAACAGGCTCACCCATCCGGCAACATGGATGGCGTCCTGGTGCGGATGGTTTCTGGCCTTGGCGATCAGGTGCGGGATGTCGTGGATTGCGATCACCGCGTAGAACAGCGTGACCACGACGAACACCAACACGCCGAGTGCAAAATAATCGAGAAACACGGTCACTCCTTTTCGGCCGTTCACCGAACCGTCCGGTCGTATTCAAGATGGAAATAGTAGACCGGCCCGGTCGCGAACGCCCGTAGCATCACGTAATATCTATCGAGCGTCGTGTGGCTCGGCAGGCAGTCCGGATTTCAGTGATCAGGCGCGGCGGTTCGTGGCAGCGTGTTTCGTTGGCCTCGGGTGTCAAATTGCAGGGGAATTCATCTTCATCGGGATTGAAGAGTGTTCCGACCGACTTGCCGGCGGTTGCGGAGGTTCTGCGGATATTGCGACTTTGGCACTCAGAATGTCGAGACGCGGGCTATCACTGACGTAGGTCCGGTCCATCACGAGCCGTCACGCGTAAGTTCGCGTATTTTACGTCTCCATCCTAAGTAGCTGTAATACAATACTTCAATCTGCTTGACGCGAGTATGACAGCGGGGGGCGGCATGACGTCGGGAGAAAGCAATTCGACACACTTGTCTGCCTTAGGGATCGCCGAGGCGCAGTTTCCTGCGCAGGCCGCGAGGGTACGGCATCTTTTCGAGATGAACGAAACGTTCCGCACGATGTGTGAAGACCTCGCTTCCGCCGCCGAAGCTTTGGCGCATGTGGAGCGTCTGCCGGAGAGTGTTAGAGAGAGCCGACGGCAGGAGTATGCGAGCCTTGTCGATGCGCTCATCGCTGAAATCGGCGATGCTCTTTCCCAATCGAAAGTCGTCATGCTCAGGCGGTCGGGCGAAGCAAAACCCAGGCCGCAGTGAGATTCATCCGAACCATTTTTTTGTAAGGAGGTCGGCGCATGATGAAAGCAGGATCCCTCAGATTGCTGGCGGGGCTTTCTGCCCTGGCAATCTTTTCCATGCATCCGGGACCACCGGCATATTCACAGACCACGACCCCCACACCAAAGCCTGCGTCGGCAGAGACGGCGGCGCCCACCGAGCCTGAACCGGATCTCCTCTCCGAGGACGAGATGGAAGTGCTTGTCGCCCGCATCGCGCTTTATCCGGATGAGCTCGTCGCCGCGATCTCTGCAGCATCGCTGTTTCCGCTGCAGATCATCGAGGCTCAGCGCTTCCTGGAGGCGAAGAAAAAAGATGCCAATCTCAAGCCGAAGGACGACTGGGATGGGAGCGTCATATCGCTTCTGAATTATCCTGACATCGTCAAGATGATGAGCGAGGATCTCGATTGGACTCAATCGCTTGGCGACGCGCTAACCAACCAGCAAAAAGATGTGCTGATCGCCATCCAGCAGCTTCGCGACGAAGCGGTGGCGAAGAATGTCATCAAGACCGACGACAAGATCACCGTGGTGACCGAGAACGAGAATGTCGTCATTCGACCGACCGATCCGGAGAAGGTCTATATCCCGCAGTACCCGCCTGAAATGCTGTACGAACCGGGCTATGCGGCCGAACCGATATCCTATTATCCCAATTATTACGACAACTACTATTACCCGGGCGCCGGATTCTTCGCGGCCGCAGTGACGGGCGTCGCCTGGGCGGCAATCGTCAATTGGGACGATTGGGGCGTCTGGGGCGGCAACTGGGGCGGCGACCTCGATGTCGACTGCAACAACTGCTTCAACGACCGGAATTTCAACGGCAAGGTCAACTGGAACGACATCGATTGGACAAAAGTGGATCGCAGCAAGCTGAATATCGACAGGGATCAGTTCGCCAACATCGATCGCTCGGCGATCAAATCCAGCCTGCAGTCCGATAATCGCAACCAGCTCAAGAACAAGGTCAGCGACCGACAGGCAAACCGCGGCCAGGGAAGCAGAAATGTCAGCGCCCGCGCCGACGATATCCGCAAGAATACGACGGAGGGCCTGAAGGGAAATCCGAGAGCGGGGAACATTGCCGCGAACCGGCCGGGGGCATCGCGCCCGGATGCCCGCCCAGGTAACGTCGCCAATCGCCCGGATGCCCGTCCGGGGAATGCAGCCAACCGACCGGGCAACGCAGCCAACCGTCCATCAAAGCCGGCAGCCAAGAATAGGCCAAGCGCCCCGAAGATGGCGGCACGACCCGACAATCGTTCGCGCCAACCCAACGCCCTTGGCAACGTGCAGTCCGGCCGGCGTGAGGCGGTGGCTTCCAAGCGAGGCGGACAGAGCATGGGAGGCGGGCAGCGCGGTGGCCCACGTCCCTCTGCCCAACGCTCGCGCCCGATGCCGCACGGCGGCGGCGGCCGCGGCGGTGGCGGTCGTGGGGGCGGCGGTCGCGGTGGCGGCGGCCGGCGATAGGGTGTCCCGCTATTCAGATTTCCGGAGATAAACTATGAGACCACAGTTGAAATTGATCCCGCTGTTGCTCGGAACGGCTCTCTCCCTGGCGTGGGCGGCCCCATCCATGTCGCAGACCCAGACGGATCTTCAGGAGTTCGAGGCTGGTACGCCACCGTCTTTCGATGATCCATCGGCGGCGCTTCAACGGCTCAAGACCGTGTTGAGTGCCAATGATATCGATGGCTTGGCTGGCCTTCTCGGCCTGGACGCGGCCAAGCTGCGATCCAGCAACGAGGCGATGATAAGCTACGGAACGATCCGTGAGGGTGCTGCACGGCAATTGCAGTTGCAGGATATCGGCGATCGCAAGGTGGTTCTGATTGGTGACGTCCTGTGGCCGCTGCCCTTTCCCCTCTCGAAGAGCAAGGACGGCAAATGGGCTTTCGACACTGAAGTCGGCCTGCAGGAGATCGTCAATCGGCGCGTCGGCCAGAACGAACTCTCGACGATCCAAACGATGCATGACTATGTGAATGCCCAATACGCCTACGCGCAAATCGACGAGGACGAGGACGGTCTCTTCGAATTCGCACAGAAGCTGATCAGCACCCCAGGCAAGCGCGACGGCCTCTATTGGGAGCCTGGTGCCTTCGATGAAGAGAGCCCGGCCGGACCGTTGGTCGAAACGGCCGCCTTCAGCAAGGCGAAGCGTGGCGAAGGCTACTATGGCTACCGCTATCGCATCCTGACGGCTCAGGGCCCGAACGTGATCGGCGGAAAACAGAGCTACATTGTCAATGGCAACATGACGGGTGGTTTCGCGCTGATCGCCTGGCCGGTCAAGTATCGCGTGACTGGGGTTCAGACCTTCATCGTCAACGGTGCCAATATCGTCTATCAGCGGGACCTGGGACCGCAGACGGAGGAGCGCGCAGCAGCGATCAAGGAGTTCAATCCTGACGACAACTGGACGATCGTGCGCGATTGAGATCGGGGAGTTTAAAGTGGGGGGCAGAAGGAGCCGCGCGGAAACGCGCGGCTTTTCTCGTGCCTGTTTCGCTCAATATGAGGCAACCGGGAAGTCCAGCGCCGACATTGCGATCCTCGCAATCGGTGCAACGGTAACTACACTCACTGGCTCGCTAGTCGACGGGCGGTTCCCAGGTCAGGAAAAAGCCGACGTCGCCGGGAATGCCACCGGGGAAATTGATGATCGCCGCCTTCAAGCCGTAACCCTGGGGCTTTGCGACCGTTTCAAAGAGCTCGTAGATTTCTTTTGCCTTGCCTTGCAGGCTATTTTGCCAGCCCGGCAGGTTGTTGTTGATGCCTCGGCCGCTGTCCGTGCAGAGGCTGGACGGGAAGCTGTAGATCATTGCTTCGTATTTTCCGTCCGCGGCCGCCTTCATCACCAAGCGCTTGATGACCGCGCGTTCGGTGTCGCCGATATGCTTCTGGAAAAAATCCTCGACGAATTCCGCATGTTTCGTCGCCTCACGGTCCTTTATCTTCTGGTCGCGTTCCATCTCCGCGAGCTGAAGTTCAAGCGCACGCTTGCGCAAATCTTCGGCACTGGTCATCGACTGAGGGGTCTCGCTTGCAGTCATCGCCATGTCCTCCAAGGTTTTCCAAAGGATAAGGTGAGTACGGACGTTAAGGCAGTAAAATACACGTCGGATGGGGTAGCATACGGTATGCTACGTCGCGACCTATTGGCTGCCGATCATGCCATCGGCAGGAGGGATTGCGATGCCGGAGGCGCGCAGGCCGTCGAGGAAGCGCTCCTGGTCTTGCGGACGATGAAGACGCAGCGCCACTTCCTTGCGAATGTTACCGAGAAGCACCGGATCATTCGTCTGGAGCCAGTCCCGCTCGCGCCGTGCTTCATCAAGTTTGCCTGATGCGCCGAGTACGGCTAGCAGAACAAGATGATGCATTGGGTTGTGTTTCAAATCGGCCATGCGGGCCCAAAGTTCAGCTGCCTGATTGTCTCCCCTGATATAGGCGCATAGGGCCAGGCCGACCTCGTAATATCCTCTCGGGCCGGGATTTCTGCTGATGGCACTGGACATCAGTTCACAGCCCGTATCCCATTTCCCGGACATTGCGAGCCGGAAGCCATACTCGCCTGCGACTTCGGTGTCGTTCGGGTTGATGGCATAGGCTGCAGACCCCGCGCGCAATGCGGTATCGACATCGTTGCTAAAGAAGCTTGCCAGCATCAGGGCCTGCAATGCGCGCGCGTTTTGTGGGTCAAGATCCACGGCTCGCTTGGCAGCATCGACCGCCTGCGCCAGCGGGTGCGGCGACTCGGCTTTGACTTTGTAGTGGAAGCGCACTTCATCGAGATAGGTCAGCGAGAGCAGAGCCCAATAGCTGGAATAGGTCGGAAGTCGCTTGGTTGCCCTCTCCAGGCAGTCTCTCACCGCAGCATGCTTTTGCGGATCGAGCTCGGCCCGATACGCATAATACGACAGCGCACATGAATAAGCTTCCCAGTCGCCGCTGTCAGGCTTGATGGCTTCGGCGGCGTTCGTCTGGAAAATGATGCCATATGGCTGCGCAACGGTGGTCGCAATGCTCTGTGCGACCTCGGTTTGCACTTCCAACGAGCTGCGGTCGCGAAGGTCTGCATCATAATTGTTTGCCCAGAGTACGGCGCCATCTGCCTGTCGGGTGAGCCGCACGATCAGCCGCATTTTGTCGCCTTCGATACGAACGCTCCCTTGCAGTGCGAACCGAGGCTCTCGTGCCTCCGCTCCCGGCTCCGCGCCGGGGGCAATCACAAGAATCTCCCTGAACTTCGTAAGTTGACCGATGATTTCATCAGTCAGGCCTTGGGCGATATCCGCCGTGGCAGCCTTGCCTGGAACATTCTGGAATGGCTCGACGATGACCCTGGGTTGCGCGCCGTCGTTTGAAACAGAAGCTGCGGGCAACAGCGATGAGGTGACAAAGGGAAGGAGCGGCGGATGAACGAAGCTGACAATCCCTATAATCAGCGCAGATGCGGGTACGACAAGCCACATCCAAGCCCGCTGGCGGGCGGGGGCTAGCTCGACAGGCGTCGGCGTCCGCGTCGGTGCAGCGGGCTGCAATTCTGATTGCTCGCCACGATCAGATGCCGCTTGAACAGCGGGTCCGCAGCCGCCTTCGGCGTAATCGAAGGATGGTACATACCCGCCCTTTGGTATCGTCACAACGATGCTGTCGGCGTGGCCGGCGACCAGGTAGTAGCGTTCGAGCGCCCTACGGATCCGGCCGGCTTCGATCCTGACGACGGGATCGTTTTGAGCGTCGAAGGATGTGTCCCGTGCGAATACCTCTTGTGCAATTGTGTATGCCTTCAGGTAGTCTGCACGGCCCGAAAGGGTCTCTTCGACAATGAACTCAAGAAATCGGCGGCCCCGATCGGGGGCATGAAACTCGCCACTGGAGAGGATGCGCTCGATCTGATCATGTACTTCATTGATCGTGGGATTGGCTGCCCCATCCCTGCTTGCTCGGGAACTTTGCATTGCAGGCGCCCTCAGACTGTTCGGTTGCTCAGTCCTTTATGTGTATCTGATTATATATTAAATCTTCTAAATCAGATGGTTGCAATACAAATTGTTGGTCTACTCTAAGAGGTTGGCTTTTTGATTTGCGGCGCAAAGGTTTTCATGAGTAAACCTGCCGGGAGGAGCCACGGTCACCGAGGAAGCGCAGTTTAGGCCGCGGTTGATCGTGGGGAGGGGCGTCTTCTTTTGGTGTACAGGTCTAGTTGCTTAAGGGTAACGACCGGCCGTCACCGGGGCTTCTGTGCGGAGTTTCAGTCGATATCCGATGTATTGGTGCTGTATCCCGTGCGGTTGGCAGGCGGGAAATGTTGTCGGGCATGGTCGGAACATTTAGCGCGGTCGCAGGTTGCTTCTGTAAATTAGGAGCGAAGCGATGCTGATTCTTGAAGAAATTCTACTCGTTTCTGCCGATCGGGTGGCGTGCTGTCGCGGTCAGCTTGAGTTGGACCTCGACCAAATGATCCAGGAGCTCGAGCGGTCTGGCTTCTCCCGCAAAGAGATCCTGGTCGCCATGAGCGAAATGATCAGCGAAGAATTCTCGGCGCTTCCCGACATGCCGAAATTCCATTGACCGATTATCATCTCGCTCGTTCGATATGGTGAGGCCTCGCTCATTGCGCTATGACATCGCAATGAGCGAGACGTTTCTGATCACCGGCCCGGACAATCCCTCAGCCACCATTCTGCTTGCTCACGGTGCCGGCGCGCCGATGGATTCGAAGTCAATGACTGCTGCCGCGGGAGCGCTTGCGGCAAGTGGGTTTCGCGTTGCACGTTTTGAGTTCGCCTACATGGCCGCGCGTCGCACGTCCGATGCGCGAAAGCCACCGCCGAAAGCCGAGACTCTGATTCCCGAATATAGGGAGGCTGTAAAGGCGCTCGCGAACTCCGGGCCGCTGATTATCGGCGGCAAATCGATGGGTGGACGAGTGGCGAGCATGGTCGCCGACGACCTGTACGAGCAAGGCTCGATCTTTGGATTGTTGTGCCTCGGCTACCCCTTTCACCCACCCGGCAAGCCACAACAGCTGCGCACGGCGCACCTTAAAAATCTGCGCACGCCGGCGCTTATCTGCCAAGGGACGCGCGACGAATTCGGAACGCGCGAAGAGGTGTCGACTTACTCTCTTTCTTCTACAATATCAGTCCTTTGGCTTGAAGATGGCGATCACGACCTTGCTCCGCGCAAGAAAATCTCCGGCTTCTCGGTCGCCGATCACCTCGCCACGATGGCGGCGCGCGCGAAGGCTTGGGCAGACGAAAGCTGCCTTCGGTAGGCCCAAACGTGAACGTCAACTCGACTTGACGGATGTAGGCGCTTTATGCATGTTCGCCTGTAAGATGTAACGTGCATTCTACGATCCTTTCTCGCATGTTTTGGGGGGCAGGCATGACGAAGTGCGTAGCATGTTCAGGGCTCTTCTCATCCGTCTTTGCCGCAGCGCTTGCGATGAGCAGTGCCGTCTTCGCCGCCGATCTCGTGATCGCGATGCCGAACTGGCCTTCCGGGCAGGCGACGGCGAATATTCTCAAGGTTAGCATCGCCAAGGAGTTCGGACTTAATGCCGATGTGGAGGAGCTTGGGACGCTGCTTGCCTTCAACGGCATGGAGAACGGCACTGTCGACATCCAACCGGAGGTCTGGCAACCCAATCTCGAGAACGTCATCAAGGCCTTCGTCACCGAAAAGGGCGTCGTGGTTCTCGCCAAGCATGGCGTGCCTGCATGGCAGGGCATCTGCGCGACACCGGCTGCCGCCGAGAAGGGCCTAAGGTCGATCGCCGATCTCAGCGATCCGGAAAAGACCAAGATTCTGGATACCGACGGTGATGGCAAAGGCGAGATGTGGCTCGGCGCGCCGACATGGTCCTCGACGGGGATCGAGCGGGTGCGGGCGAACACCTACGGCTATGCCAAGAACCTGACGCTGGTCGAGTCGGAAGAAGAAGTCGCGATGGCGGGGCTGGATATCGCGATCGCGACGAACCAGCCGCTGGTCTTTGCTTGCTACGCACCGCATTTCATTTTTGACCTGCACAAGATCGTCCGCCTTACCGAGCCGCCGCACGATGCCAGCAAGTGGAAGCTCGTCGGTGCCAACGACCCACTCTGGATCACCAAATCCTCGGCATCGACGGCCTGGGACACCGCCGATTTCCGCATTGGCTACGCTGCGGCTTTCGCGAAGAGACATCCTGATATCGCAGCGTTCCTGGAGAAGGTCGATCTGACGCCAGAGGAAGCGACCGCGATGAGCTATGCGCTCGAGGTCGAACGCGTACCGCCGCTCGACTACGCGAAAAAATGGGTCGCGGACAATGCGAAGCGCGTGGATGGGTGGGCCAACAAATGACGGCAAGCGACAGACTTCCGGCGAAGACGAATGAGGTTGGACGGCGCAAACTGACCTTGGCTCTGATCGCGGCCGCCGTCTGTGTTGGCCCTCTTGCTGCCTGGGCGCAGACGCAGATCTACGATTCCAAAACGCACACCTGGGTCAACTACGACAAGAAGAAAGCGCGCCAATATTACGCGCGCAACAACCAGGCGCCGGAAGCATTCCGGATGCAGACGGTGACGTTCCGAACGGCAGAGCCGCCCGGCACAATCATCATCGACGGCAACCAGCATTTCCTCTACCTCGTTCAGCCGGGCGGACAGGCTATCCGCTACGGCATTGGCGTCGGCCGCGAGGGCTTCGGATGGGCCGGGATCGTGCGAGTGGGCCGGACAGCGGAATGGCCGACCTGGACGCCGCCGGCTGAAATGGTGGCGCGCGATCCGAATGCGGCCAAATGGGCCGCCGGGATGCCGGGCGGTCCGGAAAATCCGTTGGGTGCCAGGGCGCTCTACCTCTACGAAGGCGACCAGGACACCATCTATCGTATTCACGGGACCGCAGAGCCCTGGACCATCGGTCTCGATGTGTCTTCTGGCTGCATCCGCATGAACAATGACGACATTGTCGACCTTGCGTCACGGATCAAGATCGGCGCCAAGGTCATCGTGCTGATGCAGGGGGCTGCACTCTACAAAGGTGTCTGAGTATGGGCCGGCTCAACGCCGGAGAGGGAACAAATCACACGAGTCGGGGACACGGTTTTGTGGAAAAACACCGCGAAGAAGATTTCGATCGGCCGGATGATGGCGGCAATGACAAGCGTCGCGCTCCTCGGTGCCTGCACGCCACCGACGCCGCCCGCGCCTGAAAGCATGGCACGCACGACGCTGCAGACCGCTCCCGCTGATCTGCAACTGCTCTGTGCCAATTCGGCGGCCGGGGTTGCCGGTCCGAACGCCAAGGTATTGCCCACGGCCTCCCGCCAGTTGCCCGACGGAACCTTCGGCGTCGACCTCGATGCCGGCGGCAAGAAATTCTCGTGCGTCGTCGATAACAACGGCACGGTTCGGTCGGTGCAGCCGGCGCAGTCCGGATGATGGTATGCCCTGCCGGGCGCACCGCCAATATGCTCAACTGGCCGTCAGTTCGATCTTGACCGCAGGGAAGCGGTTGCAGCTTGCCTGTACGCTGATTGCACCGGTCAATCCGGTCGCCTCCAACCAGAAGCCCGCCGCGCCCCCCTGCAGCGGAACCGATGCCGGCCCGACAATCTTTGCAGGCCCGTCGACCTGCAGGGTGACATTGTCGTTCATGAAGGGAAGGCGCTGCCCCTGCTGGTCAAGCGCGCGGATGATGACACGGGTGGTGTCGCGTTCGCGGGCCTTTAGCGTTGTGCTGTCGGCAACGAGCCGCAGCGTCGTCGGTAATGGATCGGCGACAAGCGTCAATTTGGCGACAGGTTCGCCGTCAATGTAGCCGGTGAACTCGCCGTCGATCCATTCAAGCCCCCACGTTCCAAGCTCATCAGGCGTGAAATGACGGTGGTCGATAACGATAGGCGGGTGCGGCAGGTGCGGGTAGTTCTCGCGATCCGGGCCGATCCGCTTCGTCACTGCGCCGTATCGCAGTTCTATCTCGTCGCAGTTGGTGAGGATAATCAGCGGCAGTACGCCACCGATATTGCGCTCCCCACGAGCCCAGAAGGTGACCGGCTTCATCACGATCTCTTCGGAAGGATCGCATTGGCTCGCATAGACATAGGCTGCAAACTTCGGCTCGCGGAACATGTCCATGACGCCGTGGTAGCAGATCCGGTCGCCCGAGCCGAAGTCCTTGTGAGTGTTGTAGTCGAACATGCACCAGCCGATCGCACCCGCGATGTCAGGATCGCCGTAAGCGGCATTCAGCACTTCGAGATGCCGGCGCACATGCTCTGCCTGGCGGGCCTCCTGGTCGTAGATCTTGGTGGGATACATGTGTCCACCAAATTCGGTGATCATATACGGCACCTTGTATGACAGGCCGGTCGATTCCTGCTGCGGGCGGAGCGCGGTGCGCGGGCGGTTGTTGCCGGGCAGCTCCTCGTTGCCGAGGATGAAGTCGTTCATCGTATGGACGTCTTCGAGCAGTTCGCTGTCCGTTATGTAGCGGACGCCGCCGGTCTGCCGCGTGCGGTCGAGTTCACGGGCAAGCCGGTTCGTTTCGACGTAGAAGTCATGGCTGTCCTGCGACTCGTTGATGCGAACGCCCCAGATGATGATCGACGGATGATTCCAGTCGCGCTCGATCATGCGGCGCACGTTGCGGATCGATTCCTGCTGCCATTCGACGTCGCCGATATGCTGCCAGCCCGGAATTTCCTCGAAGACCAGAAGGCCGATGCGATCACACCGATCCAGGAACCACTTCGATTGCGGATAATGCGAAGTGCGGACGATATTGCACTTCAGTACGGATTTCATGATGTCGGCGTCACGCTCCTGGGCCGATCTGCCTGCGGCATAGCCGACATACGGAAAGGCCTGGTGGCGATTGAGACCACGCAGCTTGAGCCGCCGCCCGTTGAGAAGAAAGCCTTCGGTCGTGAACTCGGCGGTGCGGAAGCCGAAGTGCGACGAGACGCGGTCGGAACCATGGCTTGTCTTAAGGTCGACGGTGACTTCGTAAAGTGTGGGATTGTCGATATCCCAGAGGGCTACGCCGGCAAGGTCATCGAAAGAGAGCGTAAGGTCTTCACCGGTGGTTTCCGCAGAAGCCGTGGCGAGCACGCGCCCGTCCCCATCCTTTAGCGATGCCGATACCGAGCCCAGGAAGGTCAGTTGTTGCGGATTGGCAAGATCGACACGCACGCTTGCCGACTTTTCCTCTGACAGGACGTTGTGGGTCTCGATCTTCAGGTTGCCGATGGACACCGGGTCCGTGACCTTCAGCCAGACGTCGCGATAAATGCCGGCATAGGTCAGGTAATCGATACGGCCGCCGAAGGGCGGAATCGCTGGATTTTCGCTGCCGTCAATTTTCACGGTGACCAGATTGTCGCCCATCACCAGCTTGCCGGTGAGACGTGCTTCGAACGGTGTGTAGCCATCCTTGTGGGCGATGATCTCTTCGCCGTTCAGATAGACGACGGCATCGGCCATGGCAGCGTCGAAGACGAGCGAGACCTCGCGACCCTCAAACTCGGGCATCCAGCGCAGGACCTTTTGATAGGTGAATGCCCGCTGGTAACTTGTCTCGTCGAAGTAGTTGAACGGCAGTTCAACGGCCGTATGCGGCAGGCTGACGATCGCCGCGCTGTCGAAGCCCTCGAGCAGACGTTGGCCGAAACCTTCGTGGAAACTCCAGCTCTCGTTGAAAGAGACGACAGAACGCATCTCAGGCTCCCATGAAAAAGGCGTTGCGAACGGATTGGCATCCCTGAAGGGCGCGTGAAAACTCAAGCATCGATGATTCTTTCCGGGTGGAGATGCCTAGCTCGGTAGGCAGCGCTGACGTCCTGGTTCGATGGCGCGCGATGCTATCCTATGGATACTGGGCGCCGTTGGTGGTGGTGTAAATCGAATACAGCGATTGGGTGGCGGTGATGAACAGGCGGTTCTTTTTCACGCCACCAAAGGCGATGTTCGAGACCGTCTGCGGCACCTTGATCTTGCCGAGCAGCGTGCCGTCGGGCGCGAAACAGTGAACGCCATCAGCCGCGCTGGTCCAGAGATTGCCGCTGACATCAAAACGGAAACCATCCGGCACGCCGCTGTCAATTGAGCAGAAATACCGGCTGTTCGTCAGCTTCTTGCCGTCGACAACATCAAAAACGCGGATGTGGCGCGGGACCTCATGGTTGGAGGAGCCGGAATCGGCGATGTAGAGCTGCTTCTCATCAGGCGAAAAGGCCAAGCCGTTGGGCTGGATGAAGTCGGTAACGACAGCCTCGATCTCACCGGTCGGAGCGTCGATGCGATAGACGTTGCGGGTTTCTTGTTCGGGCTCTGCCTTGTGACCCTCATAGTCGGACATGATGCCGTAGGTCGGATCGGTGAACCAGATCGAGCCGTCCGACTTGACGACGACGTCGTTCGGGGAATTCAGGCGCTTGCCTCTGTAGCTGTCGGCCAGCACCGTGATGCGGCCATCGAATTCGGTGCGGGTGACGCGCCGGCCGCCATGCTCGCAGGAAATCAACCGACCCTGGCGGTCGCGCGTATTGCCGTTGACGTAGTTCGAGGGAGAGCGAAAGACCGAGACGCAGCCGTCGGGCACCCAGCGCATCATCCGCTCATTGGGGATATCGCTCCAGAGCAGGCAATTCAGATCGGAGAACCAGACGGGACCTTCGGCCCAGCGGCAACCGCTGTAGAGTTCCTCCAGCCGGGCGTTGCCGACGATCAGGCCACGGAAACGGTCGTCACGGATGTCATAGAGCGCATCTTCCGACACAGGTCAGCTCCTCCCAAAGCGATGTGACGCCCTTCGTAAACGTAAACGGTGATGTGTTCCAGAGCCCGGCGTTGGCAAAAGCGTCAGGCTCTGCATTTTTTCAGAGAGCTGTGTCCGGATGCGGCGAACCGTCATAGGCGCCCCAGATCGACTGGTCGAAGCAGATCATCGAGCCGGTCATGAGGCCGGATTCCGCCGCGGAGAGATAGGCGCAGGCGCGTGCCACTTCCTCAGGATCCACGAGACGGCCGAACGGCTGGCTGGCGGCCGCCTTTTCCAGCCAGTCAGCCGGTGCGCCGTGGAATTCCCGCTGAATGCGATCCTCACCCTCTGAGGCCATCCAGCCGATATTGAGGCCGTTGACCCGGATGCGGTTGCGTAGAAGCGCGTAGGCTGTGTTCTTCGTGAGGGTTTCCAGGGCGCCCTTCGAGGCGCAATAGGCGGCAATGAAGGGCTGCCCTGCCTTGGCAGACATGGAGCCGATATTGACGATGGTTCCCTCGATCTTCTCGCGCCGCATCACCTTCACCGTTTCCTGTATCAGGAAGAACGGCGCGCGCACGTTGATGGCGAACATGGCGTCGAAGAGTTCCGGACTGGTGTCCAGAATGGTGCCGCGGTCGGTGATGGCGGCCGCATTCACAAGGGCATCCACGCGGCCGAACGTCTGGTCGCAGACATGAACGACGTTTCGAGCGTCCTCGACCTGCCCGAGATCGGCCTTGACGTACACGACCTTGACGCCTGTGGCGGCAGCGATCTCTTCGGCTTTCGCCTTCCCCTTCTGCTCGTTGCGGCCGCAGATGACGAGGCCCTTGGCACCGCGCTCGGCAAAGAGGCGGGCGATTGTTGCCCCGAGTCCCTGTGTGCCGCCGGTCACGATGGCGATCTTGCCGTCGAGGCGGGTGTGGTCTGTTGTCATGTGTCTCCTCCTTTGAATGATGGCCTATATGCCGAAAGCTCCCGGCACCGTGGGCGCCGGGAGCTGATGTCGTCAATGCGGATGCGTCAGCTTAGTCGCCGCTCGCTCTGTTGCGCCAGTGCCGAGAGGAACCGCGCGTCATCCCAATTCTCCTCAAGCGCCTCGTGCATCAGCTGCGTTTGCGTCTTCGGGGCAAGGCCGCCAAGCGGTGGGTCGCGGTCGAGGTTGGTCGGGAACGAGTAGCCCTCGGCGCAGGCAGCAACCGCGTTGCCGATCTCGGTTTCGGACAGCTTGCCCCTGAGCGCCTTCAAGGCCGGAAACAGCTTGGCGCTCATGCGCTCGCGATTGACAGTCTCCATCGCGCGGCCGAATGCGGAGGAGACCTGCAGCAGATTGGCGACGCGCTTGATGTCTGTCGACCGGTTCGTACCGGCTGCGTGGAAGAGGGCCGGATTGAAGAACACCACGTCGCCCTTTTCGAGCGGCAGCTGCACATGATGGGTCTCGAAATAGTCCTTGAACTCCTGGCGCTTGAGCGCGAGGTAGCCCGGCTCGTAGGTCTGGCTGTGCGGCAGGAAAAGGGTAGGGCCGCTTTCGAGCGGCATGTCGCAATGAGCGACCGCGCCCTGCAACGTCAGTACCGGGGACAGCCTGTGCACATGCGCCGGGAACCGCTCGATCACCTTGGATGACTGGAAGCCAAGATGGTAGTCGCGGTGAGCGGATTGTGCCGCGCCGCCCGGATTGACCCGGTTGACCTGGGCGGTCATTTGATAGCTTGGGCCGAGCCAGGCTTCGCTTGCGATCGCGACGATCGGATTTGCGTAGTATTCGGCGAAGTTCTCGGGGTCGGCGAGGCAGTGCTTTTCCAGCGAGTTCCAGATGCGGTCATTGGCGCCTGGCTTGGCAAAGTGATCGCCGCCGCCGGTTGCCGTACGGTGCTGCTCCTCGATAATCTCGTCGAATATTGCGCTGGCGCAGTCGATGACACCGGTATCTCTGTAAGCGCGCTTGAAGACGACGACGCCTGGGCCCTCGCCGAAGGCTTCGCAGATCTCGGCGAAAACCGCTCTGCGGCCTTCAGGACTGGCGATCGCTGCAACGACCTTGGCGCTGTCATAGATCAGAATGTTCTTTTCCACGGCGTCAGCCGTCGGATAGTCGGCCAGTGCCGTCGTCTTCTCGGCAACCTTGCGGAAGTCGCCGAGATCGCAGGAATCCTCGGTCAGCCAGACGCGATCGGCGCGCAGTTTCCGTAGGTTGTCGGTTTTCATCAGGTGCTCCTCCCTTTCCGATGAGGGCACTATACGCCGCCGGCTGGTGTGTTATAGATCAGAAATCCATCAAAAAACCATCAACACGGATTGCATGGCACATCGGTTTCTCGTCAAGGATATCGCCTTCCAGGCCGGGTTGAGTACCGCGACCGTGGATCGCGTTCTCAATGGCAGGAGCGGCGTCAGGCATCAGACGATGATGCGGGTGCAGGCCGCGATTGCAGAGCTGGAGAAGCAGCAGACCGGTGGCGAGGTGAGTGGACGCAAGCTCGCCATCGATGTGGTCATGGAAACGCCGGAACGCTTCAGCACTGCCGTTCGCGATGCCTTCGAGGCGGAGGTTGCCACGTTCCTGCCGATGGTGTTCCGGTGCCGTTTCCATTTCGCCGAGGTGATGAAGCAAACAGAGTTGGTGCAACTGCTCGACCGGATCCGGCTGCGCGGCACCAACGGCATCGTGCTGAAGGCGCCGGATGTTCCTGATGTCGCCGCGGCCGTTTCCCGCGCCACGGAGGCGGGGATTCCCGTGGTGACGTTGGTGACGGACCTGCCGAATTCGTCACGCACCGCTTACGCAGGCGCGGACAACCGGGCAGCCGGCGAGACGGCCGCCTATCTCATTGGGGAGCATTTCGGCGACGAGCCGGGGCGCGTGCTCGTCACGCTCTCCAGCGGTCGCTTTCGCGGCGAGGAGGAGCGGGAGATCGGCTTTCGCCGCCTGCTGCGCGAAAGCTATCCGCGGATCGGCGTGACCGAGATCAGTGAAGGACACGGCACCGATGCGGCGACAGGTACGCTGGCCATGCAGGCTATCGCGGCGGACCCGGCGATCAATGCGGTTTATTCCATTGGCGGCGGAAATCGGGCGGTGGTGGCCGCCTTCGAAGCGGCGCAGCGGCCAGTCCGTGTCTTCGTTGCGCATGATCTCGATGCGGACAATCGCGCTCTGCTCACCGCTCGCAAGATCAGCTTCGTGCTGCATCATGATCTGCGCACGGACGCCCGATCGGCCTTTCGCGCCGTCATGAGCCGATCGATGAGAGGCGGAATTGCGCCTCCGGCATTGTCGGCGGTGGAAATTGTTACACCTTACAACATGCCTGTCTTGGGTTGAGCTTTGCCTTTCCCTTGTCGGCGAAATCGCGATACAGCTTTCGCACCAGCGAGGGAAACGGCATGGAATACAGTGAGATAGGAACAGTTGCGGCCTGGCTGACGGAGCAGGGGCTGAAAGGCGCCTCCGAGGCGGAACTCCTGACCGGCTTCTGCAACATCTGCCGCGAGCGGGGCCTGCCGCTCGATCGCGGCATGGCGCTGATGGACACGCTCCATCCCGTCCACGAAGGTCGCGCCTTTCGCTGGGACAGCCGCGAGGAAATCGAAGCCGAATTCGAGTACGGCCCCTCCAGCGAAGGTACGGCGCTGGAGAGTTGGCAGCGATCCGCCTTCTACTATCTTTGGGCCGGCGAAGAAAACGAGGTCAGGCGGCGCATCGGCTTCGGCGATCCAACCGACTTCGTCATGCTCGAATCGATGCTCGAGCAGGGCCACACCGACTTCGTCGCGATGGTCCATCGTTTTGCCAAGGCAGGCACGATCGGCGAAATGGATTGCTTCTTTTCTCATTTCGCAACGCGCCATCCGGAGGGCTTTTCCGATCACGACCTCGCGATCCTGCGAAAGCTGGTGCCGGTGCTGGCGCTTGCGATCAAATGCATCGCATTGGCCCGCATCGCCAGGACGATTGCTGAAGTCTACCTTGGTGACGACGCCGCGCGGCAGGTGCTGGAAGGCAAAATCACGCGCGGCAAGTCGGAGCGTATCTCGGCAGCTCTATGGTTCTCGGATCTTCTGAATTACACCAAGATATCGGACAGCGCGCCGCCGGAAGAAATCCTGCCGATGCTGAATGCCTACAGCGATGTCGTCATTTCCGCGATCCACGAGGCGGGCGGCGACGTGTTGAAGCTGATCGGCGATGGGGTCCTGGCTATCTTCAAGGCCGACGAGCCGGCCGATGCCTGCTGCGCGTCGCTGCAGGCCGAGCGATTGCTACGGCAAAAGCTGAAGGTGTTGAACGATGAGCGCGCGCTCGAGGGACGCCCGACGACGGAGGTTTATATCGGTCTGCATATCGGTGATGTCTTCTACGGCAATATCGGCAGCCGCGAGCGCCTGGACTTTACGGTCATCGGGCCTGCCGTGAACGAGGTTAGCCGGATTGCCTCGATGTGCCGATCCGTCGATTTCAACGTGCTGATGTCGTCGGAATTTGCGGCCACGATCCCCGAGGGTGAGCGCGGCGCTTTGGCTTGCGTCGGTCGCTATGCGCTTAAGGGCGTCAAGCGCGCCCAGGAACTCTATACGCTTGACACGGCGCGAATGGAGATCTGATCGCCTTTAAGGTGCCCGCCTCGAAGAAATTTCACGGCGTTGTCGCCTTCTGCCGATAGAGGATTATATCGCGTTAAAGAGGCGATGCCTCTTTCAGCTTCCTCTAACCCGGATAGGAGAACGGCATGCAGATCAATCGTACAGGTTCAGCGCAGTGGTCGGGCGGTCTGAAGGACGGCAAGGGGCAGATTTCCACGCAGAGTGGCGCGCTCAAACACTATCCCTACGGTTTTTCGAGCCGCTTCGAAGGTATCCCAGGTACGAATCCGGAGGAGCTGATCGGGGCGGCGCATGCGGGCTGCTTCACGATGGCACTGTCGCTCATCCTCGAAGAGGCGGGCCTCAAGGCGACCGATATGGAGACGACGGCAAAGGTGACGCTTGAAAGCGTGGAGAGCGGTTTCGCGATTACGGCGATCCACCTTACGCTGACCGGCACGGTTCCGAACACCGATGAAAGGACATTCATCGAACTCGCCAACAAGGCCAAGACCGGATGCCCGGTGTCGAAGGCACTCTCGGCTGTTCCGATCTCGCTGGAGGTCAAGCTTGCCTGAGCGATGACTTAAGACCGAGTGCCGCGCATTGATGCCGGCACTTGTCGTCTGCCTGGTCTTTTAAGTTCCATTTTATCGCAGCGTCATGCCCCGCAGCTTAGGTTGGCGGGCGATGTCGTGCGCCTTAGCCTTCCCACATTATTCCGAATTCCGATCCAACTTACTGACCGCAGCCCTTTAGCGGCGTCGGGACGGCGTTGCATTCCGAGAAAACCTTGACAAATTACGATTGATATTTTACGACTGACGAAATTCGAAAATCGTCAGTCGTAAGTGAGGTGTCCGAAATTGATCAGCGATGCTGCGGAAAATACGATCGAAGTAGTCCGTCAGGAGAATGTGACGCGCATTCTCGACGCTGCCGAACGGCTTTTCCGTCATTACGGATATACGAAGACAACGGTTGCCGACATTGCCCGCGATCTCGGGATGTCGCCGGCCAACGTCTACCGCTTCTTTGCCTCAAAGGTGGAGATCCACCAGGCGATCTGCGGCCGCATGCTCGCTGCCAGCTACCAGATGGCCTACGACGCCTGCCACCTGCCCATCAGCGCGTCCGATCGGCTGCGCAAATTCGTGCAGGGCCAATACCAGATGACCGTCGAGACCATGCTTGACCAGGAAAAGGTGCATGAGATGGTCGTCGTCGCCATCGAGCGTGACTGGCACGTCATCGAAAAGCATGTCGACAGTATTCATGAATTGCTCGCCGATGTGATCCGCGAAGGGATCGCTGCCGGCGAGTTTGCCGAGCAGGATGCGGATGTTGCCTCACGCTGCTTCGGGGCGGCCACCGTTACCCTCTGTCATCCGCAGATGGTGGCGCAATGTCTCGCCAAGACCAACCGCGCCACCGTCGACGAACTGGTCGAGTTCTCCATCAGGGCGCTGAAGAAATAATTCGCGGCAAGGGCCGCAGATCAACCGATAACCTATTTCAGGAGTGCGAAAGATGATTTCGCTGAAGACAGTCCAGTTGCCGTCCTTTGTCAGTCTCGCGCTCCTTGGCGCCGTTGCGTTTACCGTATCCGGCTGCAGCGAAGAGAAGAAAGCCGAGACGAAAGAAATCATCCGGCCGGTCAAGGTCGTGGAGATCGCACAGGCTGGCGATACGCGCGCGCTGGATTACTCCGGTGCGGTGAAGGCTCGCGTCGAGATGAATCTCGGCTTCCGCGTCGCGGGGAAAATCACCGACCGCCGCGTCAACATCGGCGATCGCGTCAAGCCGGGTGATTTGCTCGCCGAGATCGATCCGACCGACTATCAGTTGGCGGTCAAGACCGCCGAGGCAAACCTGGCCGCTGCCGAAAAGGGTGTGGGAACCGCCGATCTGGCCAACAAGCGTGCTCAGCAACTCTTCGACAAGAGCGTTACGGCAAAATCGCAGATGGAGCAGGCCGCGCTTAGCTATGATCAAGCGGTCTCAACGCGCGATGCAGCGGCGTCGTCACTCGATCAGGCCAAGAACCAGGTCGCCTATACGGAGCTCAAGGCTGACCGGAATGGCATCGTAACGTCGATCAGCGCGGATACCGGAGCCGTTGTCGCGGCAGGTACACCTGTCGTCACCGTCGCGCTCGACGGCGAAAAGGAAGTGCAGATTGCTGTTCCGGAAAACGACATAGCGCAGTTCAAGTCGGGCAAGACGGTCAAGGCCAGCTTCTGGTCCGACAACAAGCTGGTGCTCGATGGCAAAGTGCGCGAGGTTTCCGGCAGTGCCGATGCGCAGTCACGGACTTTCGCGGTTCGCGTCAGCCTTCCGACCGACGACCGCGTGCTGCTCGGCATGACGGCGACGATCGAGGCTGCTATTGGCAATGCCGAGACCAACGTTGCCATTCCGCTCAGTGCACTTGCCGAGAAGGACGGCAAGAAGATCGTCTGGGTCGTCGACCGTAGTGCGTCGACCGTCCATGCTCGCGAAGTCAAGGTCTCGGATTTCACCGGCGGCGGCGTCCATGTCGCCGACGGGCTGAAAACTGGCGATCTCGTCGTTGCGGCCGGCACGCAGTTCATGACCGAGAACCTCAAGATCAAGCTGCCGGAACAGCAGTCGGCGCAAGCCGAAACCGGCGACATCATTCGCTAAGGCCCGGCAGGAAAGGATACGATCATGGACAACTCGACCGCCGAGAAGCGTCCCTTCAACCTGTCGCGCTGGGCGATTGGCCATCCAAGCATCGCGCGCTTCCTGTTCGGCTTGATCATCATCACCGGCGTGCTCGGCTTGATGCGCATGGGCCAGAAGGAAGACCCGGATTTCACCTTCCGCGTCATGGTCGTACAGGCCATCTGGCCAGGTGCTTCCATCCAGGAAATGGAAGACCAGGTCGTCAACAAGATCGAGCGCAAGCTGCAGGAAACCCCCCACATCGACTGGGTCAAATCCTATACGCGCGCGGGCAGCGCCATCATCACGCTGCAGGTCAAGGGTGATACCAATTCGGCCGACGTGGCCGACGCGTTCTATCAGGTCCGCAAGAAGGTCGGCGACATCTCCAATGAGCTGCCGGAAGGGCTGCTCGGGCCCTATTTCAACGACGAGTTCGGCGACACCTACATCACACTGCATTCGATCAGCGGCGATGGCTACAGCTATCCCGAGCTGAAGAAGTTCGCGATCCAAGCGCGCGACATGCTGCTGACGACGCCTGGCGTCGAAAAGGCGGTGATCATCGGCGATCAGCCTGAGAAGATCTACATCGACGTGTCCTCGAAGGCGCTGGCTGAACGCGGGCTGACCGTGCTCGACCTGCAGAACGCGATCAAGGGTCAGAACAGCGTCGATCCGGCCGGTTCTGTCGATACCGGCACGCGCTCGGTGCGCATTTCCGTCGAAGGAGACGTGACGAAAGCCGAGGACATCCGCGAGCTGCGGCTGAAGGCTGGCAATCAGGTAACGCGTCTTGGTGATATCGCCACGGTCTATTCCGGCCTCGAAGATCCCTATCAGCGTAAATATCGCTTCAATGGTCACGAGAGCGTCCAGGTCGGCGTCGTCATGGCGAAGGGCTTCAAGGTGACCGATGTTGGCAAAGACGTCGAAGCCACTTACCAGCGCTTCGAGGGATCACTGCCCTACGGCGTGGCGGTCGACCAGATTTCCAACCAGCCCGACGTCGTCACTGACGCGATCAGCGAGTTCATGCATGCGCTTGGCGAAGCATTGGTCATCGTGTTGATCGTCTCCTTCCTGTCGATCGGCTGGCGCTCGGGTCTCGTCATCGCGATCGCCATCCCACTCGTGCTCGCTGCGACCTTCGCCATCATGTATGAGCTCGGCATCGACCTGCAGCGCATTTCGCTCGGCGCGCTGATCATCGCGCTCGGCCTGCTGGTGGATGACGCGATGATCGTCGTCGAACTGATGGAACGAAAACTCGAGGAGGGGCTTGTCAAGATCGAGGCGGCGAGCTTCGCTTATTCTTCGACCGCCTTCCCGATGTTGACGGGTACGCTGATCACCACTGCCGGCTTCATTCCCGTTGGCTTTGCGGCGTCGACGGCCGGTGAATATGTGCGCACGCTGTTTTATGTCGTCGGCATCGCGCTCGTCGTCTCGTGGTTCGTGGCGGTCTATTTCACGCCATGGCTCGGCTACATGATCCTGAAGCAGCGCCATCATGCGGGCGAGCATCACGATGCCTTCGACACACCCTTCTATCACCGCCTGAGAGCGACGGTCAGTTGGGCCGTGCGCCATCGCATCATCGTCATTGCCATGACGCTGGTGACCTTTGCGACCAGTCTCTGGGCGTTCCAGTTCATCCCGCAGAACTTCTTCCCACAGTCTTCGCGCCCGGAAATTCTCGTCGACCTCTGGCTGCCCGAAGGCACCAGCATCAAGGAAGTTGAGACGCAGGCAAAGGCGCTCGAAGCCAAGATCATGGATGACAAGGACAAGAAGTTCGTCGCCACCTACATCGGCGAGGGCGCCCCGCGCTTCTTCCTGCCGCTCGACCAGCAGCTTCGCAATCCGAACTTCGCGCAGCTGCTTGTCATGGCAAACGACGAGCCGGCGCGTGAACGGCTGATCGTGAAGCTGCGGACCATCCTTGCGGAAGACTTCCCAGATATCCGCGGCAAGGTGGATCGTCTGTTCCTCGGTCCGCCTACGGGCTGGCCGGTGCAGATGCGCATCATGGGGCCGGATCGCCAGGAAGTCCGCAAGATCGCCGACGAGGTAAAGGCAAAGTTCCAGGCCAATCCGCTGCTCGGCGCGATCCATGACGACTGGCTGGAGCCGGTGCCGGCGATGAAGCTGGTGATCGACCAGGACCGTGCCCGCGCGCTCGGTGTCACCTCGCAGCGTGTTCGTCAGATGCTGCAGACGGCTGTGTCCGGTGCGCCGCTTGACGACTTCCGCGACGGCGAGGAGACGGTCTCGATCGTTGCCCGCGAACCGGAGGCCAACCGGTCGCTGCTGTCGGCGGTCAATTCGGTCTACGTACCGACGGATTTCGGCGGCTTTGTCCCAGTCTCGCAGGTTGCCAAGGTGGTGCCGGTTCTGGAGCAGGGGATCGAATGGCGGCGCGACCGTCTGCCGACGATCACCGTGCGCGCAACGCTGCCGGACGGCGTGCAGTCCAACGATGTCGTCATGAAGATGTATGCCGACATGCAATCGCTGCGTGACAGCCTTCCGGCCGGCTACAAGGTCGAGATCCAGGGCGGCGCGGAAGATTCCGCTGAAAGCCAGGCCTCGATCGCGGCCAAGGCGCCGATCATGCTCGTCGTCATCGTCATCTTGCTGATGGCGCAGCTGCAGCACTTCGGCAAGGCGATGCTCGTGCTGGCGACCGGCCCGCTCGGGATCATCGGGGCGGCCGCAGCCCTGCTGATATCGGGCGCACCGTTCGGCTTCGTCGCCATCCTCGGCGTCATCGCACTTCTCGGCATCATCATCCGCAACTCGATCATCCTCGTCGACCAGATCGACCAGGACATCAAGGCGGGGATGAACAGGCAGGAAGCGATCGTCGGTGCCGCGGTCAGACGTTTCCGCCCGATCATGCTGACGGCGCTGACGGCTGTCCTGGCGCTGATCCCGATCTCGCGTGGTGTCTTCTGGGGCCCGCTGGCTTACGCCATGATGGGTGGCATTCTGGTCGCGACGGTGCTGACGATCCTGGTGCTGCCCGCTGCCTACGCCCTGTTCTTCGGCAAGGAGCCGAAGACATCAGGAGCGCAGGTGGATGTTGCCAATGGCAATGCACCAGAGGCGGAAACCGCGCACCCGCCGGCGATGGCGGCTGAATGAAAAAGGATGGCGCGGTGAGAACCGCGCCATTTTCTTTTGTCCTACGCTCAGGCTTGGGCGGCTTCCGCCTTCAAGCCGAGTAGTGCGGCGCCGATCAGGCCGGGCTCGACGCGGCATTCGCTGCGGACCACCAGCGGGCGATCGAATTTACGCAGGATGCGTTGACGGACTGCCCTGTCCAGCTCCGCAAGCAGCGGTTCGACGTTGGAAAGTCCGCCGCCGACGGGAACGATGGTCGCGCCGGTGATGTTGACCGTCAGTGCGAGCGGTGAGGCGACGAGATCGACGAAGACGTCAATCGTGCGCGCTGCCTTGGCCTCGCCTCTCAGCCAATCATCGATAATCTCCTGGCTGGAGAGATCGACGTCGTGAAGAGTCTTGTGCAATCGCTCGAGACCGCGGGCGCCGCCGACCGTATCGACGCAGCCCTTCTGGCCGCAGCCGCAGCGAAAGGCCGGGATCGCGACGGGTGGATTGCCTGCGTAAGACGCCAGCGCTGGGCCATGGCCCCACTCGCCGGCAAAGCCACCGGCGGCATTGATCAGCCGGCCGTCTGCGACGACACCGCCTCCGACGCCGGTACCGAGAATGGCACCCAAAACGATGCGGTGGCCGCGTCCGGCGCCGAGATCGGCCTCTGCCATGGCGAAGCAGTCCGCGTCATTGGCGATCAAAACCGGCAGGCCCAGTTCCGCTTCGAGGTCGGCGGCAAGATTGCGGCCGTGGATACAGGGAATATTGGCGCAGGTGAGCCGTTGCGTATCCGGATCGACGACGCCGGCGGTCGAGAAGGCAAGGCGTGTTGGCTGCTCGTCGGTTTCCGCGATGATAGCGCGCAGCGTGCCGACGAAGGCAGAAAAGTCGTCCTTGGGGGTCGGGCGGCGGCCAAGCGGCGTGATGTCGGCTTCGGAATGCGCCACGCCGCCCTTGATGGCGGAGCCGCCGATGTCGAAAGAGATGATCATTCGGGTTCTGCTGCTTTGGAGGGCCTCTGCGTCTGCTCGCACCCTTCCGCGGGTTTTGCAAGCCAAATCCGGGCTAGGCTGGAAGCGTTACTTTCGCTTCGAAGCCGGTTTTCGCGCCGGTCGCCGGCGACGACAATTCCAGCGTCCCACCCATTTGGGCAATGATACGGTCGGCGATAGCCAGTCCGAGCCCGGAACCGGACGCTGTCGTCTTGCCTCGGCTGAAGCGCTTCTTCAGGCTCGCCATCTCGGTATCGCGAACGAGCGGTCCGCCGTTGACGACGCGGATGATGCCGCCGCT
This sequence comes from Rhizobium sp. R693, assembly GCF_002211315.1. Classification (NCBI taxonomy): domain Bacteria; kingdom Pseudomonadati; phylum Pseudomonadota; class Alphaproteobacteria; order Hyphomicrobiales; family Rhizobiaceae; genus Rhizobium; species Rhizobium sp. R693. The sequence goes on from NZ_LOKY01000047.1 coordinate 38,802, forward strand.
TTCAAGGCTGACATTGACCGGAAGTTCCGGGTCGCCGTGCAGCAAGGCGTTCTCGATCAAGTTTCGCGTGACAATGCCGAAGGCGTCCATGTCAGCGTTGCGGACGAGCTTTGCATCGTGCGCGGCAGAATACTGAAGCCTGCCATTCGTTCGGCTGTCACGCTGAAAGTCCGTGACCACCATGTCGAGGACCGGACGCAAGTCGACCGCGGTTGAGCTCCCGCCGATGCCCGCTTCGGCGCGCGACAGCTGCAAAAGCTTCTCGGCCAGACGTCCGAGATTGACGAGCGAGATCTCGACCTGGTGGACGCGATCCTGTGTTGCCCCGGGCGGCAGTTCCTCGACAAGGCGTTGGGTCTGGGCAAGAGCGCCAGCGATCGGTGTTCTCAGTTCGTGCGCGCTGTTGGCGGTGAATTCACGCTCCGCTTCGAGCGCCGCGCGCAGGCGTCCCAACAGCAGGTTGACCGATCTCGCAATCGGTCGCAGTTCAACCGGCAGGTTCTGGCCGTTCACCTCGGCCAGGTTGCCGCTGTCCTTGGTACCGATGTCGCGCCGGAGTGTCTCGATCGGTCGTAAAGCGCGCCCGACGATGAACCAGATCGCGAAAATGCTGACGGGAATGAGAGCGATCAGGGGGATGAGCAGCGTCAAGGAGCTTTCGCGCACGGCTTCACGTCGGTTCTTGAAGCGATCGGCCACCTGCAGGAATAGAGAACCGTCGGCCGTCATTTCCGTATAGATGCGAGCCGTTGCCGTGTCGTGGAAGCCTGTGCGAAGCGGCGCGTCGAAGGGCTCGGCCGGGGCATCATTCGAACGCAGCGCCACTTTGCCACTGGGATCGCGCACCTGATACGTCAAATACTCGCGGCTAGCCGCTGTGTTGAGCATGGCGATGCTGCGTGGATCGATGTTGGTGTTCTGATTCAGATCATCGAGGATCAAGGCCAAGAGGCGCTCGGTCGTCTCCTGCTGGGCACTGTCGAAAATCTCATCGAATTCCTGCTGCATCACACGGACGCTGAGGCCGATCGCGGCAAGCCAAAAGACGACCATGACGGTGGTCAAGGCAAGGATGAGCGGGCCGGTAATGCTGCGTTCGCGTTTCATCTTCATCCAAGCGTATAACCGATGCCGCGTGCCGTGCGGATCCGGTCCTTGCCGATCTTCTTGCGCAGGCGACTTACGTAAACCTCGACCGTATTGCTTTCGATCTCCGAGCCGAACGCGTAGAGCGCTTCCTCGATCCGGTCCTTCGGAACGATCGCCCCGGGCCGCGCCGTCAACAGGTCGAGCACCGCCCATTCGCGGCTTGTGAGGATGATCGTTTCGCCGGCCACGGAAAGCTGATGCAGGGGCCGGTTGATTTCGATATCGGAAATGCGCAGCACGGGATGCGGATTGGCGTCATAACGACGCGCGACCGCCATGATACGCGCTTCCAGTTCGTCCAGGTGGAATGGCTTGACGAGATAGTCGTCGGCGCCGGCGTTCAGTCCATCGATGCGATCCGAGATCTGATCTCGTGCCGTCAGGATGATGACGGGTGTCTTCAGGCCTCTTTCACGGAGCCGGCGAAGAAACTCGACGCCGCTGCCGTCGGGAAGCTGAAGGTCGAGAAGGATCAGCCCATAGTCGACAGGTCTAGCCGCAGCATCGGCATCGACGAGGTTTTGCACCCAGTCGACGGCATGATTGGCTGCAGCGACGTGATCGCGCACCGCTCCACCGATCAGCCTGTCATCTTCAACCAGCAGAATTCGCACAGCTTTTTTCCTCGGCGCCAGTTAGCCCGCAGTTCAACCCTTGGTCAAGCAAGGCTTGATCGACAAAGATGACAAGCCGATGGCATCCGCCGTCACGAAGCAAGTCAAAATTGGCTGTGCATTTTCTCAATGCACTCGACATTTGCCCGATTTCTGGTTTGATCTGCCGCATCTGCATCTCGCGCCGGCTGCTGCCGGTCCTTTCAGCATGGTAGAGACTTCATGGTAAGAAAATCCGAGACTTCGGGACGGCTGGATGACGCGGCGCGTGCAGGATGGCTCTATTACGTGGCGGGGCGGACGCAGGATGAGATTGCCTCTTCCATGGGGATTTCGCGGCAATCGGCCCAGCGTCTGGTATCGCTCGCCGTTGCCGAACGGTTAATCAAGGTGCGGCTCGACCATCCGATCGCCGCTTGCCTGGAACTCGCCGATGCCGTGCGCAAGAAGTTCAGCCTCAAGCATGTCGAGGTCGTGCCGAGCGACCCGGGTTCGAGCTCGACGACGGTCGGCATCGCGGAGGCCGCAGCGGCTGAAATCGAGCGCTGGCTGAAGCGCCCGGATCCGATCGTGTTGGCGGTCGGGACGGGGCGAACGTTGAAGGCCGCGGTCGACCAGCTGCCCGCCATTGAATGTCCCAACCATCGCATCGTGTCGCTGACCGGCAACATCGCCCCCGACGGTTCGGCCGCCTACTACAACGTCATCTTCAGTATGGCCGATGCCGTGAAGGCGCGGCACTTCCCGATGCCGCTTCCGGTTCTTGTGACGTCGGCTGAGGAGAGGGAGACCCTGCACGGCCAGCAGCTCGTCCGCTCGACACTGGAAATCAGCGCCCAGGCGGATGTCACCTTCGTCGGTATCGGCGAGCTCGGCATTGATGGACCGCTCTGCGTCGATGGTTTTCTCGAGAAGGATGAGATGATGGAGCTGATGCGCAACGGCGCCGTCGGCGAGATCTGCGGCTGGGTGTTCGACGGCGAGGGAAAGCTGCTCGACAACCCGATCAACGAGCGGGTCGCCTCGGCGTCGATCCCTTCGCGTGAGTCGTCGACCGTCATCGGAATCGGCAAGGGAAAGCGCAAATTCAAGGCGATCAAAGCGGCCGTCATGGGCCACCAAATCAATGCGTTGATCACTGACGAAGACACGGCCGAATATTTGCTCAAGGCGTGAGCAAAAATATATTCTTTTATTTTCAATTAGATAATGCAGACGCTCGCTAACGCAGCAACGAATGGCAATTGACATTTTCTTCCTGAAGGTGAGTAATTGCCCATGAGCAAAGCGAATGCTCGCACCCATCTTCTGGGAGGAAGATATGACATTGAGAACTCTTCTGCTGGGCGCCTGCTCAGCACTGGCGTTTGCCGGCATGGCTTCGGCTGAAACGCTAACGATCGCGACCGTCAACAACGGCGACATGATCCGGATGCAGAAGCTGACGGACGACTTCAAGAAAAAGAACCCCGGCATTGATCTCGAGTGGGTCACCCTCGAAGAAAACGTCCTGCGCCAGAAGGTTACGACCGACATCGCGACCAAGGGCGGTCAGTACGACGTCCTGACAATCGGTACCTACGAAGTTCCGATCTGGGCAAAGCAGGGCTGGCTTCTGCCGCTCGATAATCTCGGCAAGGATTACGACGTTGACGACCTGCTGCCAGCTATTCGCAGCGGCCTCACCGCAGACGGCAAGCTCTATGCAGCGCCGTTCTACGGTGAAAGCTCGATGGTCATGTACCGCAAGGACCTGTTCGATGCCGCCGGCCTGAAGATGCCCGACGCGCCGACCTGGGATTTCATCGCGGACGCCGCGAAGAAGATCACCAACAAGGACAAGGAAATCTACGGCATCTGCCTGCGCGGCAAGGCAGGCTGGGGTGAAAACATGGCCTTCCTGACGGCGATGTCGAACTCCTTCGGCGCACGCTGGTTCGATGAACAGTGGAAGCCGCAGTTCGATCAGCCGGAGTGGAAGGACACGCTGAACTTCTACGTAAACCTGATGAAGGAAGCCGGCCCTCCTGGTGCTTCATCAAACGGCTTCAACGAAAACCTGGCGCTCTTCCAGACCGGCAAGTGCGGCATGTGGATCGATGCGACCGTTGCTGCGTCCTTCGTCAGCAACCCGAAGGAATCCACCGTGGCCGACAAGGTCGGCTTCGCTCTGGCTCCGGACAAGGGTCTCGGCAAGCGCGGCAACTGGCTCTGGGCCTGGAACCTCGCGGTCCCGGCAGGCTCGCAGAAGGTAGAAGCGGCTGAGAAGTTCGTCGCCTGGGCGACGAGCAAGGATTACACCAACCTCGTCGCCGAGAAGGAAGGTTGGCTGAACGCACCTCCCGGTACACGCACGTCGCTCTATGCGAATGCGGATTACCAGAAGGCAGCTCCGTTCGCGAAGATGACGCTCGACAGCATCAACGCGGCCGATCCGACCAAGCCAACCGTCAAGCCGGTCCCCTATGTCGGTGTTCAGTTCGTCGCCATCCCTGAATTCCAGGGTATCGGCACGGCTGTAGGCCAGCAGTTCTCCGCAGCTCTAGCCGGCCAGGTTTCGGTCGAGCAGGCCCTGCAGAGCGCACAGCAGCTGACGACCCGCGAAATGACCAAGGCTGGTTACATCAAATAAATAACCTCCTGAGAAGGCGGGGCCTTTGACCTCCCCGCCCGTCTGGGTCGCCGAATTGCCCAAACTGCGTTGGCGACCCCCTTTTTTCTCTGCTGCTCCGCAGCCGTCTCCGCTTAAACAGGATCGGTCATCGCCATGGCAACGTTACACACCCGCTCCGCAGCGCGAATGATGGTCGCACCGTCCGTTGTGCTTCTCTTCCTGTGGATGATCGTCCCGCTCGTGATGACGATCTACTTCTCGACGCTGAACTACAATTTGCTCAGCCCGGGCATGGAAACCTTCGTCGGTTTCCTGAACTATAAATATTTCCTGACCGACCCGGCCTTTCTCTCTGCGTTGATCAACACGTTGCTGCTGGTAGTTGGAGTGCTGTTGATCACTGTCATCGGTGGCATCCTGTTCGCGTTGCTGCTCGACCAGGATATTTACGGGCAGGGGATCGTGCGCATCCTGGTGATCGCGCCCTTCTTCGTCATGCCGACTGTCGCGGCGCTGGTGTGGAAGAACATGTTCATGAACCCGGTCAACGGGCTCTTCGCGCATCTTGCCAAGGCGTTCGGCCTGCAGCCTTACGACTGGCTGGCGAATGCGCCGCTGTTTTCGATCATTCTCATCGTTGCCTGGCAGTGGCTGCCTTTTGCGACCCTCATCATGCTGACGGCATTGCAGTCGCTCGATGAAGAGCAGAAGGAAGCCGCCGAGATGGATGGCGCCGGTGCGATCTCGAAGTTCATCTACATCATCCTGCCACACATGGCCCGCGCCATTACCGTGGTGATCCTGATCCAGACGATCTTCCTGCTCTCGGTCTTTGCTGAAATCCTGGTCACCACGAACGGCGGTCCCGGTACGCAGAGCACGAACCTTACCTTCCTCGTTTACGCGCAGGCACTGCTGCAATTCGATATCGGCGGCGCCTCGGCGGGCGGTATCGTCGCGGTCATCCTCGCCAACATCGTTGCGATCTTCCTCGTGCGCCTTGTCGGCAAGAATCTGGAGGCTTGAGATGGCTAGAAAGGTCTCAACTCGACGCAAAGTGGTCATGACGGCGATCGCCTGGACGCTCGGCATCCTGATCTTCTTCCCGATCCTCTGGACGTTCCTGACCAGCTTCAAAACGGAAGCGGATGCCATCGCCTCGCCGCCGCAGTTCCTGTTCTTCCACTGGACAACCGAGAGCTATGCGGAGGTACAGAGCCGCTCAAACTATCTCAGCCACTTCATGAACTCGGTGATCATTTCCTTTGGCTCGACGCTGATCGGTCTGATCATCGCCATCCCCGCCGCCTGGGCCATGGCGTTCTCGCCGACCAAGCGGACGAAGGATCTTCTGATGTGGATGCTGTCCACGAAGATGATGCCTCCAGTCGGCGCGCTCATCCCGATCTACCTGCTGTTCCGCAACTCGGGCTTGCTCGACAGCCGTTTTGGACTGGTGATCGTGCTGACGCTGATCAACCTGCCGATCATCGTGTGGATGCTCTACACCTACTTCAAGGAAATTCCTGGCGAAATCCTGGAGGCGGCCCGGATGGACGGCGCCTCGCTTCTCAAGGAGATCATCTACGTGCTGACGCCGATGGCGGTGCCGGGCATTGCCTCAACACTGCTCCTCAACATCATCCTGGCCTGGAACGAGGCCTTCTGGACGCTGAACCTCAGCGCCTCGAAAGCGGCGCCGCTGACGGCGTTCATTGCGTCCTACTCCAGCCCCGAAGGCCTGTTTTACGCCAAGCTTTCGGCGGCCTCCACGATGGCGATCGCCCCGATCCTGATCCTCGGCTGGTTCTCGCAGAAACAACTCGTCCGCGGCCTGACCTTCGGCGCGGTGAAATAATATATCAGGGAGAGAAACATGGGCAGCATTACCCTTCAGAAAGTCTCGAAGGTCTTCGGTGAAGCCAAGGTCATCCCGTCGATCGACCTCGACATCAAGGACGGTGAGTTCGTCGTCTTCGTCGGCCCCTCGGGCTGCGGCAAGTCCACACTTCTCAGGCTGATTGCAGGCCTCGAGGATGTGTCGGGAGGCAATATTGTCATCGATGGCAAGGACGCGACCGAGAAGGCGCCGTCCGAACGCGGCCTCGCGATGGTGTTCCAGTCCTATGCGCTCTATCCGCATATGAGCGTGCGCAACAACATCGCATTCCCGTTGAAGATGGCCGGCGTCGACAAGGCGGAGATCGACAGAAAGGTCGCAGACGCTGCGCGGGTCCTCAACCTCACCGACTATCTCGAGCGCAAGCCGCGTCAGCTCTCGGGCGGTCAGCGCCAGCGTGTCGCGATCGGCCGTGCCATTGTGCGCCAGCCGTCGGCCTTCCTTTTCGACGAGCCGCTTTCGAACCTGGACGCGGCCCTTCGCGTCAACATGCGCCTCGAGATCAGTGAACTGCACCAGCAGCTGAAAACGACGATGATCTACGTCACCCACGACCAGGTCGAAGCCATGACCATGGCCGACAAGATCGTTGTTCTGAACCGCGGCAATATCGAGCAGGTCGGCTCGCCGCTGGAGCTCTATCACAAGCCGCGCAACCTTTTCGTCGCGGGCTTCATCGGTTCGCCGAAGATGAATTTCGTGAAGGGCCAGTATGCCGCGCAGCTTGGCGCGCCCACGATCGGTGTGCGGCCGGAGCATGTGTTGCTGTCGACCGAAGGCGGCGATTGGAAGGGTAAGGTCATGGTCGCCGAGCATCTCGGTGCGGACACCTTTCTGCATGTCGATGTCGAGGGTATCGATCATGTCACGGCGCGTGGCGGTGGCGACTTTCCGGCAAAGGCCGGCGATGTTGTTTATCTGACGCCCGATAAGACGCGGATCCACAAATTCAACGAAGGCGGCCTCGCCATCTGAGCGCATTGTTGCCGGGTGGGGGACGAGAGCGACGCCGGACAAGGTGTCCGGCGTGCCGATACCGGGATCATAGCTGATCCCGAAGACCTTCAAGAGGACTGAGACATGACGTGCAAACTATCGCTGGCAACGCTTTCCGAGGCGGCAAAAACGGCCGCCGTGCCGACCTATGAGCGGGCGACGCTGAAGGCGGGCATCGTGCACTTCGGCGTGGGCAATTTCCACCGCGCCCACCAGGCGATCTATCTCGACGACCTGTTCAATCTGGGTAAGGATCATGACTGGGCGATCATCGGCGCGGGCATTCTCCCCTCCGACGCGGCGATGCGCGAAAAGCTCGCCGCGCAAGACTTCCTGACGACCGTCGTCGAGCAGGACAACAACAAGACGGCCGCGCGCGTCACCGCGCCGATGATCGACATTCTGCCGGTCGGCGACGCAAAGACGATCATCGCAAAGCTTGCCGATCCCGTAATCCGCATCGTTTCGATGACAATCACCGAGGGTGGCTATTTCATCGACGCGTCCGGCAAGTTCAATCCGGGTCATCCGGCGATCGCCGCGGATGGCCAGAATCCGTCCGGACCGAAGACGGTCTTCGGTCTTATCGTCGCCGGCCTCAAGGCGCGTAAAGAGAAGGGTATCGTGCCTTTCACCGTCATGTCGTGCGACAACATTCCGCATAACGGCGTCGTGACCTCGAACGCCGTTATCGGCACGGCGCGGCTTTCCGATCCCGCCTTCGCCGACTGGATCAAGGCGAATGTCGCCTTCCCGAACGCGATGGTGGACCGCATCACGCCGGCGACGGGGCAGCGCGAAATCGATCTTCTGAAGGACGCCTTCGGCATCGAGGACAACTGGCCGGTCTATTGCGAAGAGTTCAAGCAGTGGGTGCTGGAAGACAAGTTCACGGCGGGGCGTCCGGCGCTAGAGAAGGTCGGCGTCACCTTCGTGCCTGATGTGACGCCCTACGAGCACATGAAGATCCGCATCCTGAACGGAGGACACGCGGCGATTGCCTATCCGGCAGCGCTGATGGACATCCATTTCGTGCATGACTCGATGGAAGACCCGCTGATCCGCGCCTTCCTCGCCAAGCTGGAAAAGGAAGAGATCATTCCGATCGTTCCACCGGTGCCTGACACTTCGCTGACCGATTATTTCGCGCTGATCGAGCGTCGGCTGCTCAATCCCAAGATTGCCGACACCATCCCACGCCTGGCGCAGGATGGATCGAACCGGCAGCCGAAATTCATCCTGCCGTCGACGCTCGACAATCTGAACCAGGGCAGGGATGTTGTCGGCCTAGCGTTGGTGTCGGCGCTGTGGTGCCGCTACTTTGCGGGCAAGACCGATAGCGGCAAGGATATCGCCTTCAACGATGCCAGTGCCGACCGGCTGCATGCGGCAGCACTGAAAGCGAAGGACGATCCGATGGTCTTCCTCTCCTTCGACGACATCTTCGGCGAGGTGTCGAAATCCGAGGTGTTCCGCAAGCGCTTTGCCCACGCACTGAAAACCCTGTGGGAAAAGGGTACGCGCGCAACCCTGCAGCTTTATCTCGACAACAAGCTTGCTGTGTAAGGATTGGTGGCGGCATTCCCGTTGCCACCCTCCGCCAGATCCGGCGGACGGAATTTCTGCACCAACTGCGATTGGGTCTGTCATGGCTAAGGCTGAAACACGGCTGGTCATTTTCGATTGCGACGGCGTTCTCGTCGACAGCGAGCCGATATCGGTGAGCGTCCTCGTCAAGGCAATGAACGATCTCGATGTGCCGATCACCGAGGAGGAGGTTTATGGCCGTTTCCTGGGACGCAGTCTCGCGACGGTGATCGAGACGATGAGGACAGAATACAACGTTCACCCCGGCCAGGAATTTCTCGAGCAGATCCGCACCGATCTCTACGCCCGGTTTCGCAGGGAATTGAAGCCGATCGATGGGATTGGTGAAACGATCGATCGACTTGGGATTCCCTGTTGCGTCGCGTCTTCGAGCCAGGTGGAGCGCATCCGCCTGTCGCTGACGGTCACCGGCCTGATCGATCGGCTGCCTGATATCTTCAGCGCGACGATGGTCAAGCACGGCAAGCCGGCGCCGGACCTTTTTCTTCATGCCGCGCGCGAAATGAACGTCGATCCGGCCAATTGCGTCGTCGTGGAAGACAGCCCGGCGGGGATCGAGGCGGCGAAGGCCGCAGGCATGACGGTGTTTGCTTTCACCGGCGGCTCGCACGCCAATTTTTCCGGCTATCGCGCTGAACTTGACCGGCTTTCTCCCGAAGCCGTGTTTGACGCGATGCCGGATTTGATCCACCTTGTCCGAAAACATAAGCAGGACGGGATGCACCTTTAATGCCTCAGCATGTGGTTGCGGTCGATATCGGCACGGGCAGTGCGCGCGCCGGCGTCTTCGACGCTCGCGGCGCGCTGCTGGGCAAGGCGGAACACCCGATCATCATGAATCGGCCGCGTGAGAACCACGCCGAACACGATTCCGAAGATATCTGGTCGGCGGTCTGCATTGTCGTACGCAAGGCGATGGAGCAATCGGGCGCGGCACCGGCATCGGTGGGTGCCATCGGCTTCGACGCCACCTGCTCGCTCGTCGTGCGCGATGTCGACGGCGGCCAGATCAGTGTTTCCACCGGCGGAGAACGGCGTTTCGACACGATCGTCTGGCTCGACCATCGGGCGCTGAAGGAGGCTGACTTCTGCACGGCGACGAAACATCCCGTGTTGGAGCATTCCGGGCATTTCATGTCGCCGGAAATGGAAATGCCCAAGCTGATGTGGCTGAAGAAGAAGCTGCCCGGTACCTGGATGAATACCGGCTATCTGTTCGATCTTGCCGATTTCATGACCTGGAAGGCAACCGGCGCGCTTGCCCGTTCGCGCTGCACACTGACAGCCAAATGGAACTATCTTGCCCATCTCGACAAGGGTTGGCGGAAGGACTTTCTCGCACAGATCGGGCTCGATGATCTCCTAGAACGCGGACGGTTGCCGGAGGAGACGGTCCCGGTCGGCGAGAGCGTCGGGACGCTGACGCAGGAGGCCGCCTCGGCCCTCGGATTGACAACCGCGTGCCATGTTTCTTCAGGCATGATCGACGCCTATGCCGGGGCTCTCGGCACGCTTGGTGGCGAGGCACAGGATGCACGCAGGCTGGAACGCCAACTGGCGCTCATTGCCGGCACATCGAGCTGCATCGTGTCGTTCTCGCGCGAGCGCAAGCCAAGCCACGGCATGTGGGGTCCATACTACGAGGCGGTTTTCCCGGAATCCTGGCTGGTCGAGGCAGGGCAATCGGCAACAGGCGCGTTGCTCGACCATATCGTGCGAATGCACGCGGCCGGTGGCGAGCCGACGGCGACGCTGCATCAGAAGATCGTCCTACGCATCGCGCAACTTCGCGCCGAAGAGGGCGACGAATTCGGCGCTCGCATCTTTGTCCTGCCGGATTTCCACGGCAACCGCTCGCCGCTTGCCGACCCGCATGCCGTCGGCGGTATCAGTGGCCTGACGCTCGACACGTCCTTCGACGGGCTCTGCGCGCTCTATTGGCGCGCCGCCGTGGCCATCGCGCTGGGGATTCGTCACATCCTCGAGCAGATGAAGGAGTACGGCTACGTGCCCGATACGCTGCATGTCGCGGGCGGCCATGTGAAGAACCCCGTGCTGATGGAACTCTATTCGGATGCAACCGGCTGCAAGGTCGTGGTGCCGAAGATGAATGAGGCGGTGCTGCTAGGCACGGCGATGGCCGCTTCCGTTGCGTGCGGTCTCTATGGCAATCTTGCGGAAGCAGGGTCGGCCATGTATCCGGGCGGCGAAGAGCGATTGCCGAATGCTACCAAACAAGCCCTTTACGACCGCGATTATCGCAGACTGCTCGCCATGTATCGCCACCGCGCCGAACTGGAAGCGATGGAGTAGGGCCTAGCGGTTTCCGCCCTCTCCAAGCACGTTGCCGAATTCGGCCATGCGACGGGTGCGGGCGCTCGCTTGTTCTCCGGCGGCGGCGATGACAGCTTCTGAAAGACAGTCGAGCAGACCCATGAGCGGCGGCAGGTTGTCGTCGTCCTCGGATCGGGCGGGTGGAAGAGCGAGCACAAGATTGGCCTGATCCGGAATCCAATTGGCGCCTTGTGCGGTAATCAGGATGACCTTGTATCCGTAGCGCCGCGCCGTTCGGGCCAGCAGCCGGGCTTTGCCGAAGCGCCGGCTGTCGATCACGATCAGCAGGGCGTCGGTGCCATCCAGTCGTGCGAAAAGCTCGGCGAAACGGCTGCCTGTTCCGTCAAGCGCACGAACGCCGTCTCGGGCGTGCGTCAATCGCTGCGCGAAGTGGGACGCAAAGCCGGATAATCGCGCGTGCGTGGCGACGAATACCTCCCCCGCGGCAGCGATCATCGATACCGCTTCGCTCCACTGCGGTTGGCCCGTCAGGTGGTAAATATGGTGCAGTGCCTGAATCTGCTCGGAAACAAGGACGGCCAACGGCTTGCCGGCGGAGGCGTCGGTCTGCAATTGCGTGAGCGATGCCTGCAGTTGCGTGGGCGAAATGGTGTTCGTCTCGCGGATATGGATCTTGACGCTGTCGAGTCCTTGATAACCAAGCGCCCGAAGAAAACGGCCCACCGTCATGGGGCTCAAATCCAGCCGGTCGGCAACGGAAGCGGCGGTTTCGAAAGGGAGGTCGTTCAGATGTTCCGAGAAGTATTTCGCGATTCGTCGTTCGGCCGGGGTGCCGGACTTGGCGTATTGGCGGAGCTTTTGAACAAAATCTTCCACGTCAGCCGTCCAGATCTTCCCGGAAGCATTTCTCGGATAAGCAGACAACCCTTGTCGTTTGCAACTATTCCGGAAGCTTCTCTCAGGATAAATCAATCTTAGATGATAAATTACTATATATTAACATAGCTTTCCCGACAAGTTTTGGGTCGATCTGCCGGATTTATTTCAGCCTTGCCGTTCAAAGTTCGGTTTCCTACATGGTTGTTGCAACCGGAGACCCCAAAATGATCTTTCAGGCGGCTCGCCTATCCCTAATCAATCTTTTGGCGGCAGAAACGCGCTCAGTTTTTTGGAAGGTCCTAGGGTTGACGCTTCTGGTGCTCGTCGGACTTTGGCTGGCATTACGCAGTGCCTTTATATCGTTTGTCTTCCCGTGGATTGCCAGCTTTTTTCCTGCCATGCCGGATTGGGCAGGGTGGCTCGGCTTCGTGTTTGCGATCGCAGCCGGCATAGGGCTGGCGCTCGGATTGGCGCTGTTGCTGTCACCGGTAACGGCGCTGATCGCCGGCCTGTTTCTCGACGATGTGGCCGAGGTGGTTGAAAAGACGGATTATCCCTCGGATCCGCCCGGCACCGCGATGCCGCTCGGTCCGGCGCTCGCAAGTTCGATCAAGTTTCTAGGGGTGATCGTCCTCGGTAATATCGTCGCGCTCATCCTGCTCTTCGTGCCGGGCGTCAACCTCATTGCCTTTTTTCTGGTCAATGGCTATCTGCTCGGCCGCGAGTTCTTCGAGTTTGCCGCGATGCGGTTCCGGTCGCCGCAGGAGGCAAGGGCGTTCCGCGCCAAACATGCGGCGACAGTCTTCCTCGCGGGGCTTGTCATCGCCGCCTTCCTCGCCGTTCCTATCGTCAACTTGCTGACGCCGCTCTTCGCCGCAGGATTGATGGTGCATCTGCACAAGCTGATTTCCTGCCAGGACGCAGGCGCTCGCGGTTAGATGTCATGTCGAGCATGCTGAAGCATGCACCGGTCTTACTCGACGGCCTCGCCGATAACTTGCGGTGGTAGCTCGACCAGCGGCGCTGGAACGTCGCAGGTCTTTTCGGGTGACTTGCAGATATCGGCGATAACGCAGCGTTCGCATTCCGGCTTGCGCGCCTTGCAGGTGTAGCGGCCATGCAGGATTAGCCAGTGGTGGGCATGGTAGAGGTAGTGTTTTGGCACCACCTTCATCAGGCGTACCTCGACCTCATCGGGCGTCTTGCCCGGCGCCAGCTTGATGCGGTTGGCGATCCGGAAGATGTGGGTATCCACTGCCATCGTTGCCTGGCCGAAGGCCATGGAGAGTACGACATTGGCGGTCTTGCGGCCAACACCGGGCAGCGTCACCAATTCGTCGCGTGTCCGCGGCACGGCGCCATCGAACTTGTCGACCAGCATCTGCGAGAGAGCGATGACGTTCTTGGCCTTGTTTCGATAGAGGCCGATCGTCTTGATGTAATCGCGTACCCGCTCTTCGCCGAGCGCCAGCATCTTTTCGGGCGTGTCGGCGATCTTGAAGAGTGCCCGCGTCGCCTTGTTGACGCCTGCGTCCGTCGCCTGGGCGGAGAGCGCGACGGCGACGACGAGCGTGAAGGGGTTGGTGTGTTCCAGTTCGCCCCTCGGCTCGGGGCGCTGCACGCAAAAGCGGCGGAATATCTCCTCACGCTCGGCTTCGGAATAGGCCGAGCGGACTGCTGCTGGTTTCTTGCTGCGAACGATCACTTTCGAGTTCAGCGACGATGTGGCGGTGGATTTGAGTTTCGGAGTTGGCATGGAAAATCTATACTTGGCAGCCATGATGGAAAGCAACGGCGATAGGGCCGACGAACAACCTGTTTTTGCCGCGGAGCTTTTTCCGTACCGGTCGCTTGGCCGCAAAGGCTTCAAGGTGTTGCTGCTGCTGACCGGCGTGGTCTGCTGCATGTATGGCATGTTCTTCGTGGCCACCGGCGCCTGGCCGATCGGTTTCTTTTTCGGGTTGGATTTTTTGCTGCTCTACGGCGCTTTCTGGCTGAACTACCGTTCCGGTCGAGTGCGGGAGGAAGTGACGGTGTCGCGTACCGATATTTCCGTCCGCAAATTCGCGCCTTCCGGTCGGATGATCGAGCACCACTTCAATCCGTTCTGGACGCGTTTTTTCGTTCGCCGGCATCAGGAAATCGGCATCCTTTCCATGTATATTTCCGGCGAGGGAAGAGGCACGGACATAGGCTCCTTCCTCAACCCTGATGACCGCGAGAGCTTCGCCAAGGCCTTCAAAGGCGCGCTTGCCACCGTCAAGCAGCGGATTTGATCGGCACGCAAGAATCGGGTGGTTTGCGAGGGTTCACTTGACTATCTCCTTGGTACAAGGAGAAAGATCATGAATATGGTAGCCAAGCTGAACAACGACATCACGCCCGACGGCTCTGATTACGAAACCGTGCGCCAGGTGATCGAACTCATCACCGAGGACTATCGCGATCAGCCGTCTCTTGAAATGATCGCAGCGCGGCTCAAGCAATCGCCGACGCAGTTGCAGAAGACATTCACGCGATGGGCGGGCCTGTCTCCGAAGGCATTTCTGCAGGCCGTCACGCTCGATCACGCAAAGCGGCTTCTCCGTGAGGAAGCGATGCCTCTGCTGGAGACATCGATCGAGGTTGGGCTTTCTGGCCCCAGCCGCTTGCACGATCTCTTCGTGACGCACGAGGCCATGTCGCCGGGCGAATGGAAAGCCAAGGGCGGAGGACTGACGATCCGCTACGGCTTCCATCCTTCGCCGTTCGGCGTCGCGCTTGTGATGGCCACCGACCGTGGACTCGCCGGACTTGCATTCAGCGATCTTGGGGACGAGGCGGCCTGTCTTGACGACATGACATGCCGCTGGCCGAATGCGACATATGTCCAGGACGCCGAGGCGACGGCGCCCTATGCCGAGCGTATATTTCAGCCCGGACGCTGGACGTCAGACCAGCCGTTGCGGGTCGTTCTGATCGGCACCGACTTCCAGGTGGAGGTATGGGAAAGCCTGCTGAAGATACCCTTTGGCAAGGCCGTCACCTATAGCGATATCGCCAATGACATTGGGCGGCCGAAAGCGATGCGCGCGGTCGGAGCTGCGGTTGGTGCGAACCCGATTTCATTCGTTGTTCCCTGTCATCGGGCGGTCGGCAAGGGTGGGGCCCTGACCGGCTATCACTGGGGCCTTACCCGCAAGCGTGCGATCCTGGGCTGGGAAGCGGCGCACGCGTGATCGCGGCGGGGCAACTATCCAACCTGTGGATACGCTTCTTCCTTTGAGAGTCCTGCCATCAAAAACTCAGGAATCACCGGTTTGATTCCATGGTAGGACTCGAGGAGGCGGAAATGAACTCTGGAGAAAAGCCATGCAGGGTTGCAGGCATTGCCGTTGGCTTGCTCGCGATGTCACTGGTTCCGGCCTGGGCGGGCTGCAAATCGGCGATGAGTAGTCCGGAATGGCCGGCTGTAGAGCGAGCGATATCGACCGCGCAATTGTGCGAACAGCTTCCCGTAGGCCCAAATCGAACCAGCCGTTTCAAGGTTATTTCTGCAGATGTCTGTTTGACGGGAGATAGTCTCGCATCCATCAAGGCGACGGCACTTTTGACCTGCGAGACGGGCGACAACGCGCTCTTTCAGATGGCTCCCGTAGAGGGCAAGGTGGTCGCAACCGTCTCACTCGATGTGGGAGCCTGCAAGATCACCGACACTCACATCGAAATTGATGGCGAGATCGGAAGCCTTTTATCGGAATTGCCGGATACCCAGGATGTTGGACGGAACTGGGCGCAATCGCAATTGCAGCGCCTGTGCCAGCTGCGGTAACGCCGAGGCGGGCGCCGTTAAACCGCTTCTGCCAGGCCCAACAGCGCCTTGGCGGCGCTCTCGTCGGTAATCAGCGTATTGCAGCCGATCCGCTTGATGGTGGCCCGGATTGCGACCGCCCGATGCGCGCCGCCCGATGACAACACGATATGCTTGGCCTTTTTCAGTGTATCGAGATCCACCGACATGACGCGGCTGTTGATCGAGTGATCGACCGTGTTGCCGTCCTTGTCGAGGAAGTTGAACATCGTGTCACAGACGCAGCCGGCGTCGATCAGTTGCTGCAGTTCGGCTTTTGAGATCCACCCCTCCGACAGAGAGGTCGAATGCGGGCCGATATCGCCGCAGCTGACGATCGCGAGATCCAGCGTTTCGGCCAGGCGATAGATCGTGTCCAGGCCGCATTTCTCGATGAGGTTCCGCTTCGTCTCGGTCGAATCCACCAGCAGCGGAGCGAGGAACATGTAGCACTCCGCGCCGAGCTGGCTGGCGAGCCGCCAAGTGTAGTCGATCGGGTTCGTCTGATGAACGGCAACGACGCCGCCGAGCAGGGAGACGACCTTGCAATTGTCGCGGCGGGGCGGCCGGAAGCTGGAGAGAGAGGCCGTCATGGTGCGGCCCCAGCCGACGCCGATCGTGTAATCATCGGGAATGGCCTCCGAGAGAAACTGTCCCAAGGCAAGACCAACACTCTTCGCCAGAGAGTTGGCGTCGGGTTGCGGCGGCGCCGGCACGACGATCGCTTCGTCGAGGCCATAGGCGCGCTCGAGCTTCACCGACAGTTCAACGCAATCGCCGATGGAATCGTTGATCCAGATCTGCACTTCGCTGCGTTTCATCGCCTCATCGAGCAGACGGATCACCGTCGTGCGGCTGATACCGAGCTGTTCGGCGACGTCCTTCTGCGTCAGCCCCTGATTGTAGTAGAGCCAGGCCGCGCGCAACCTCAGAGACGATGCTTCAGAATAAGCCGTATGCGTGCCGCGTTTGAGCTTGACCACATCTCCTCCGGAGTGAATTGCGCCCTAGATCTACCATCAAGCCAGGGCAGGTTCGTTAATCCGCCCGATAATGACGGGTGTGACACTTATGTCAATTGAAATGCACAAATGTCCTTGACATATCTAGGTTGGAATAGCGATAGTCGCCGCGAAGAAGTCGCCCTTGTGCGTCGGAGGAGGCAATGTGCGGGCAAGTGGGAAGTCACCATCAGCATTTGCGCTGCGGCCTGACGTGCCGCGCAGCCGAAGCATGACGTCTTTCCGCCGCGGCGATACGACCGTCCCTTACATCAGCGCCCGTTCGGAAACGGCGGACGCGATCCGATCAGCGATACCGCTTGTTCGTAGACAGATTTGCCGGTCGAAAATCGCGCCGGCGCGCAGCTCAAGTCAAAAGGACCAGTAACCATGACATCCAAGCTTGACCAACTCCGCGAAATGACCACCGTCGTTGCCGATACCGGTGACATCGAGGCTGTTGCCCGTCTGAAGCCGGTCGATTGCACCACGAATCCGAGCATCGTGCTCAAGGCACTCGGCACACCGATGTTCGCAGACACGGTCAAGGAAGCCGTTGCCTGGGGCAAGAAGCAGGGCGGCAATCCGGAGGCCGTTTCCGCCGCCGTTGCCGATCGTCTGGCGATCTCCGTTGGCGCCGCGCTCGTCAAACTCGTTCCGGGTCGTGTGTCGACTGAAGTCGATGCGGACCTTTCCTTCGATACGGAGGCATCGCTTGCCAAGGCACGTTCGATCATCGCTGCCTATACGGAACGCGGCATCGAGCGCGACCGCATCCTCATCAAGCTGGCATCGACCTGGGAAGGCATTCGAGCTGCCGAAATCCTGCAGAAGGAAGGCATCGACTGCAACCTGACGCTTCTGTTCTCGAAGGCCCAGGCCGTTGCCTGCGCTGACGCCAAGGTATTCCTGATCTCGCCGTTCGTCGGCCGTATCCTTGACTGGTACAAGAAGTCGACGGGCAAGGAATTCACGCCCGAGGAAGATCCGGGCGTTATCTCCGTCCGCGACATTTACAACTACTACAAGGCCAACGACATCAAGACGATCGTCATGGGTGCCTCGTTCCGCAGCGCTGGTGAAATCGAGGCGCTGGCCGGTTGCGATCGGCTGACGATCGCGCCTAACCTGCTCGACGAACTTTCCAACGACCAGGGCAAGCTCGAGCGCAAGCTGTCGCCTGACGTGACGAAGCCCGCCCCGAAGATCACGGTCGACGAAAAGACCTTCCGCTGGATGATGAACGAAGACGCGATGGCGACCGAAAAGCTCGCAGAGGGCATCCGCGCCTTCGCCAAGGACCTCGGCACGCTGCGCAGCAACGTTCAGAAAGAACTGCAGCTCGCAGCTGCTTAAGGACTACGAGCGCTCCAACACAAAGGGCGGTGCCATCGGCGCCGCCCTTTTTCGTGTCATATCGACCAGATGCGCATGGCATTGGCGTGATAGAGCTTGTCGCGCTCCTCCGGGCTGCAGCCCGATGTCAGCGCATGGGTGGCCGCGACCCAGGGTGTCAGCCCGCCGCCCAGCGTGCAAACGGGCCAGTCGCTGCCCCAGACGACGCGATCCCAGCCGAAGCTGCCGATCGTATGTTCGACATACGGGCGGAGGCTGTCGACTGACCAGTTTTCGAGATCCCCATAGGCGATGACGCCTGAAATCTTTGCCGTCACGTTCGAGCGGCGGGAGAATTCCGTGATACCGTTGCGCCAGACTTCGCTCGTCCCATCCTTGATCGGTGGGTTGGCGCAATGGTCGAGAATGAAGCGAACACCCGGGCAGTGATCGACCAGCGCGAGGATGGTTTCGAATTGGTGCGGGAAGACGCAGAGGTCGAACGTTATGCGGGTGGCTGATAACCGCCTGATGTTTTCGCGGAACAGCGGCCGTGCGGCGGTGTCGTCAGGCGCCACATGCAAGACGCGGCGGAACCCCTTGATGAAGGGATCGGCAAGCGACCGCTCGAGATAGGCCGCGAATCCATCCTCTTCCGGCCGGCAGGCGGCAATGACGCCGCGCACGAGGCTGCCCGGTCGGCGACTGATCTCCGTGACGTAGTTCGTCTCGTCATCAATACGCTCGGGGGCGACATCCACCTCCATATGCAGAACGTTGGAGATCCCACAGCGCAGCGCATCACGCGCGTAGTCCTCATAAAGACTGTCCCGGTTGAGGTTACCAGCGCCGGAGAGCCAGGGATAATCGAGCGCCTGCCGATCGACGATATGCAGATGAGTATCGAAAAGCATTCGGTTCCTCCCATTCATGCGATTTGTATGCGTCGAGCTGCGGCATAGGAGCCGGATGACGCCTCGATGGCCAGATTTACCATGCCCGTCGTCACGAGATCGACTAGGGTTTCTCCCGCGAGCGAAGCGTGTTTGAAACAGGTTGACGCCAATTTGAATATATTGTTTGCATATGAATGAACGCGTCGCAAGCGCTGGAATTATGGGAGGACGTATGAGCCACGGTTTGGAAGGCAAGAAGGTCGTCATCACGGCGGCAGGTCAGGGTATTGGTCGAGCGAGCGCTGAGCGTTTCCTTTCGCTCGGCGCGCATGTCTACGCGACCGATATCAACGAGACGACGCTTTCCACGCTGGAAGGTGCCGGGAAACATGTTCTGAATGTGCTTGATAGCGATGCCGTGCGCGCCTTCGCGGCCGAGATCGGCCCGATCGACGTCCTCTTCAATTGCGCGGGCTTCGTGCATGCGGGCACGATCCTCGAATGCGAGGAGAAGGATTGGGATTTCTCTTTCAACCTCAACGCCAAGGCCATGTATACGACCTGCCGTACCTTTCTTCCGGGCATGCTGGAAAAAGGCAAGGGCTCGATCGTCAACATGGCCTCGGTCGCCTCCAGTGTGAAGGGCGTGCCCAATCGCTTCGCCTATAGTGCGTCGAAGGCAGCCGTGATCGGGCTCACCAAGTCGATTGCGTCTGACTTTGTTGCCAAGGGCATCCGCGCCAACGCGATCTGCCCCGGCACGGTGGACAGCCCCTCCCTGCATGATCGTTTGCGTGCCACCGGCGACTACGAGAAGGCGTTGAAGGATTTCATCGCCCGCCAGCCAATGGGACGCATTGCGACACCCGAGGAGATCGCCGCACTTGTGACCTATCTTGCCGGCGATGATGCAGGCTTCACCACCGGCCAGATCCATGTCGTCGATGGCGGCTGGACCGGCTGAAGCCATATTGCTCCCGCCGCCATCAAGCTGATATCAAAGGCAATCTTGCATTGGTAGGACAGTGATGGCGGAAGGCACGGTGGACCGGGAAAATCGGGTCATGGGGCAAGTGCGTAAGCACATGGTCTTCGGCGTCGCCTTGGCCGCCGGGTTAGTGACGTTCCTGCTTTTGACAAGCAGGGAGGTCAATCCGCAGAATCTGATTTTCGGCTGGAACGTTAGCGCCGTCGTATTTACGGCGCTGACTTGGCGGCGAATGTTGCGTGCGACCGTCGCCAGCATCCGCAAGCGGGCTGAGGATCTCGACTTTTCAGATGTTTTCCTGCTGGCGCTGTCGATTGTAGCAGCCGTCGCGAGCATCGGCGGTATCGCGCTCGAACTTCACTTCGCCAAGGACGCCGGACCAAGCGAAGCCTTGGCGCGGGCACTCGTGGCCATCGTCACCATTCTGAATTCGTGGGTCTTCCTGCACACACTCTTCACTGTCCACTATGCGCACCGCTTCTATGGTGGCGAGGACAGGGCGGAGGGGTTGAAGTTTCCGGAAGGCAATGACGAGCCGGTCTATTGGGACTTCCTCTATTACTCCTTCACCATCGGCGTCGCCTCGCAGACTGCGGATGTGGCGACGACCTCTACCGCGATGCGAAAGCTGACGCTTCTTCACTCAGTTCTCTCGTTCCTGTTCAATACGACGATCCTTGCTTTGGCGATCAATGTTGGCGCAAGCCTGCTTGGCTGACCGACAAAGTTACACAACAGCATTGCCAGCCAGCAACGCCAGGACGAGGAAGATCAGGAAGATCACCAGCGCAATGCCGAAGAGGACACGTGCGATCGTCGCCGTGGCCGCCGATATCCCGGAAAAACCTAGGAGGCCGGCGATCAGCGAAATAACGAAGAATATAAGAGCCCATTTAAGCATGGATGTTTTCCTCTTTGTTCATCGCTTGGATGACGCAATGCGAGGAAATTTGTTCCATGTGCGGTTCCCGCGATTGGCGCGCGCGGGAGTGTCGGCAGAGCCGGCAATTTGACGGCACCCTTGGTGCGGGCGCCGTCGCGGATCGTCGAGTTACATCAGGCCCAGTTGCTTGTAGAAGCCAAGGGCGTCGTAATAATCCGACTGCTGCTTGATGGTGTTGTTCTCAATCACGAAGACCGAAGCGCCATCAAAGGAGAAGGACTTGTTGGTCGCTTTTGTGCCATCGGCCCAGGTACCGCTGTTGTTGCCCGAAAAGGTCCACTCGAAGGAGACCTTGTTTCCGCTGACGATCGGATCGCCGCGCATCACCCATTTCAGATCCGGCGCAGCGGTCATGAAGTTGTCGATGACGCCGGCCTTGGCGTCGGCCCGTCCAACTGTCGGCTTGCCGACGGTTGCGTCGTAGTAGCTCACCTTCTCATCGAAGTAAGAGGCGGCCTTGGTGGCGTCATGGGCGTTCCATGCGGCCAGATACTGTTGGACGACCTCAAGCGGCGTCTGATCGGCGGCATAGACCGGCGCAGCGGTAAGCGTCGACGCGAGGCAGATGCCGCCGAGGGCGGCAAGAATGGTGCGGCGTTTCATATGGACTCCCCTTTGCGTATTTATTGTTTTTGGGTTGCGGGCCGGGCCAACGGCCCGGCGCGCGGATCAGCCGTGATTGATCATCACGTGGCGGACGGCCGTGTAGTCTTCCAGTGCGTAGACGGACATGTCCTTGCCGTAGCCTGATTGCTTCAGGCCGCCGTGCGGCATTTCATTGGTGAGCATGAAGTGGGTGTTGATCCAGGTGCAGCCATATTGCAGGCGGGCGGCGGTCTTCATGCCGCGGCTGATATTCTTGGTCCAGACGGACGAGGCGAGGCCATAGTCGCTGTCGTTCGCCCAAGTGACGGCATCCTCGACATCGGTGAAGCGGGTGACCGAGACGACGGGGCCGAAGACCTCACGACGAACGATTTCGTCATCCTGCGTGGCGCCCGCGATGACCGTTGGCGTGTAGAAGAAGCCCTTGTCGCCGGAGGTCTTGCCGCCGGTCGTGATCTCCATGTGCTTGTGCTCGCCGGCGCGGGCGACGAAGCTTTCGACGCGGTCACGCTGGCGTTTGGAGATCAGCGGGCCGATTTCGTTTTCGGTATCGTCTGCCTGGTTGAACCTGATCGAGGAGACGGCCGAGGAGAGGTCGGCGACGAATTTGTCGTAGACCTTCGCGTCTGCATAGATGCGGCAGGCGGCAGTGCAGTCCTGGCCGGCATTGTAGTAGCCAAAAGTGCGGATGCCGGAGACGACAGCATCGATATCGGCGTCGTCGAAGACGATGACCGGCGCCTTGCCGCCGAGCTCGAGGTGGGTGCGCTTCACGGTCTTGGCGGCGGCCTGCAGCACCTTCTTGCCGGTGGCGACATCGCCCGTGATCGACAGCATCGAGATCTTCGCATGGTTGATCAGCGCGTTGCCGACGCTTTCGCCGCGGCCGAGGACGACGTTGACGACGCCTTCCGGCAGGATTTCGGAGAGCAGTTTCGCCATCTTCAGGGCCGTCAACGGCGTCTGTTCGGAAGGCTTGAAGACGACGGTGTTGCCGCCGGCGATCGCCGGCGCGAGCTTCCAGGCCATCATCATCAGCGGATAGTTCCACGGCGCGATCGAGCCGACGATGCCGACGGCGTCGCGGCGGATCATCGAGGTATGGTTCGGCAGATATTCACCGGCGACCGGGCCGTGCAGGTTGCGGACAGCACCGGCGAAGAAGCGATAACAATCGACGATCGCCGGGATCTCGTCGTTCAGCACGGCGTTGATCGGCTTGCCGCAGTTCAGCGCTTCCAATGCGGCAAAGCCCGCAGCATCCTTTTCGATCGCATCGGCAATCTTCAGGAGGTAGCTGGAGCGTTCGCCCGGCGTCGTCTGCGACCAGTGCTTGAACGCGCCTTCCGCGGCGTCCACGGCGGCGTCGATCTGGCCAAGCGAGGCTTCCGGCAGGTCAAGCACTGTTTCGCCCGTTTTCGGGTTCAGGATGTGCTCGTCCGTTTCCGTGCCCGCTTCGAAGCGGGACCCAATCAGCATCGCGGTGTCCATGATGTTCTCCCTTATTGTTGACGGAGTGGGATGTGGGCGGAAAACCGCTTCACACTTTTCCGCATCCCACTCTGGTTATTTGCCGGCTCCGGCGACCTGGTCGCCGTCGCGAGTGAGGTAGTAGGCTGCCAGGATCGGCAGGAAAGTGACGAGCACGACGACCATCGCGACCACGTTGGTAACAGGGCGCTGCCGCGGCCGGATGAGTTCTTCGAGCATCCAGATCGGTAGCGTCGATTGCTGTCCGCCGGTGAATGTGGTGACAATGACCTCGTCGAACGACAGCGCGAAGGCGAGCATGCCGCCGGCCAGAAGCGCCGTGCCGATGTTCGGCAGGATGACATGGCGGAAGGTCTGGAAGCCATCGGCGCCAAGATCCATCGATGCCTCGATCAGCGAACCGGAGGTGCGGCGGAAGCGGGCGACGGCGTTGTTGTAGACAACAACGACGCAGAAGGTCGCGTGGCCAAGCACGATCGTCCAGACCGAGAAGGGAATATCGAACAGGCTGAAGGCGGAGCGCAGCGCAATGCCGGTTATGATGCCGGGGAGCGCGATGGGCAGGATGACCAGCAGCGAGATCGCCTCGCGGCCGAAGAACTTTGTCTGGCTGATCGCCGCGGCGCAGAGGGTGCCAAGCACAAGTGCGATTGATGTGGCGATGCAGGCAACCTGCACGGACAGGCCGAGCGCCGACCAGACATCCGGACGGTTCCAGGCGATGGCGAACCATTGCGTCGTCAGCCCCGGCGGCGGCCATTGATAGCTCTTTTCCTCCGTCGTGAAGGCGTAGACGAAGATCAATAGGATCGGCAGATGCAGGAAGAGCAGGCCGCCGGCTGCGGCGATCTTCAGGAACAGCGGCGAACGCTGGGAACGGTCAGAGCGCATCGAAGGCCCCCTGTTTCTTGGCGAGCCAGAGATAGATGGCCATGATGACGATCGGCACGACGGAGAAGGCGGCCGCGAGCGGGACGTTGCCTGCCGTGCCCTGCTGGGCGTAGACCGCCTGGCCGATGAAGAGACGCGACGAGCCGATGATCTGCGGGATGATGTAGTCGCCAAGGGTCAGCGAGAAGGTGAAGATCGAGCCGGCGACGATACCGGGCAGCGCCAGCGGAAAAAGCACTGTGCGGAACGTCTGGCTCGGGGTCGCGCCGAGATCGGACGAGGCCTCGATGAGGTTGCCCGGGACGCGTTCGAGCGCTGCCTGTGTCGGCAGGATCATGTAGGGCAGCCAGACATAGACGAAGACGACAAACGTGCCGAGATAGCTGACCGACAGCGAATTGCCGCCGATGACGGGCAGGTTGAGAATGCCGTCGAGCAACCAGGAAAGGTGCATCTTCTCGAAGATCCAGGTGAGGATGCCTTCCTTGGCCAGGATCAGCTTCCAGGCATAGATCTTGACGAGATAACTCGACCAGAGTGGTAGCATGACACCGAGATAGAACAGCGCCTTCCATTTGCCCTGCGCGTAACGGGCGGCGTAATAGGCGATCGGAAAGGCGACGACGGCGGAGGCCAGCGTCACCAGTGCCGCCATGATGATCGTGCGGATGATGATGTCGAAATTCGTCGGGCTGAGGAGCTGCGCATAGGTCGCGAGCGTGAATTCGTAATTCACCAGGCCTGAGAAATCATCGATCGAGAAGAAGCTCTGCAGGAGCAGGGCGATCAGTGAGCCGATGTAGATGATGCCGAGCCACAGCAGCGGCGGCGTCAGCATCAGGAAGAGCAGCAGTTTCGGACGTCGCCAGAAGGCATCGGAAAGCCGTCCGAAGAAGCCACCGCGACCGGGCAGGATCGAGGTCTCGCGCAGATCGGTC
Source organism: Rhizobium sp. R693 (assembly GCF_002211315.1). NCBI lineage: Bacteria > Pseudomonadati > Pseudomonadota > Alphaproteobacteria > Hyphomicrobiales > Rhizobiaceae > Rhizobium > Rhizobium sp. R693. Next base: position 63,775 of record NZ_LOKY01000047.1, read on the forward strand.
GTCTTGGTCAGCGCAAGGGTGGTCATGCTGCGTCGTCCATGTAATGCACGTCCACAGGCTGCCAAGCGAGGCGAACGCTCGTGCCGACATCCGGCACGTGGGCGCCGGCAGGCAGCATGACGTGCAGCCGCGTGCCGCGGATATCGACCGACAAGCGGGTTGCAGCACCCAGGAAGCTCGCGTGCTCCACACGCGCCGCGACACCTTCGCCGGCGACGTGGATCGCTTCCGGACGCAGGCTCGCCCAACGCTTCTCGCCGCCGAGCGCGGTCATCAGATCGGGCGCAATGACATTGGAGGAGCCGACGAAATCCGCGACGAAGCGTGTCTTCGGGCAGCGATAGATGTCGTGCGGGGTACCTTCCTGGATGATCCCGCCATTGTTGAAGACGGCGACGCGGTCGGCCATCGACAGCGCCTCGCCCTGGTCATGAGTGACGAAGACGAAGGTGATGCCGAGCGCGCGCTGCAGGCTCTTCAGCTCCTCCTGCATCTGCTCGCGCAGTTTCAGATCGAGCGCGCCGAGCGGTTCGTCGAGGAGCAGGACCTTCGGCTTGTTGACGAGGGCGCGGGCGAGCGCCACGCGTTGCCGCTGGCCCCCGGAGAGCTGGCCGGGCTTGCGCGCGCCGTAGCCGGGAAGCTTCACAAGCTCCAGCGCCTGCTCGGCGGCTTTGGTGCGTTCGGCTTTACCGATGCCCTTGACCATCAGTCCGTAGGCGACGTTGTCGAGGATGTTGAGATGCGGGAAGAGCGCGTAGTCCTGGAAGACGGTGTTGACGTTGCGGCGATAGGGTGGAATGCCCTCGGCCGTCTCGCCGAAGATTTCGATGTGGCCGCCCGTTGGCTGTTCGAAGCCCGCGATCAAACGCAGGCACGTGGTTTTGCCGGAACCGGAAGGGCCGAGCATGGCGAAGAATTCGCCCGGCGCAATTTCGAGATCGACGCCGTCGACGGCACGGACCTGCCCGAAATGGCGCGAGACCTGTTGGAAACGGACGGCGGGGATCATTGTAAGCTCCGGAATGTAGTGTCTGTTTTGACTTCTTCGCAACGGGAAGAAGGTGGCCCAAAAGGCTCCAACAAGGGGGCAACTCGGCGTTCCGTCATCGCGCCCCCGCGCTGACGTCCGCTCTTTTGCTCGGTTGCCCCTCGTCTGCCCTCGCAGGGCGTCTTCTCCCCGAGCGAGGAGAAGAAGAGGTCGCGGGCGAAATTATCGTCCGCCGATCACGCCGATATAGTCAGATACCCAACGGTGATACGGCACGCACTCGTTCTGCGTGGCGCACTTCGCGGTCGGCGTTCTCCAGAACTTGATCTTGTCGAAGTGGTCGAAGCCGTTCGTTGCGCAACCTTCGTCGGTCAGCAATTCGTTGCCTTTGCAGGCTGCGGGGACCGACGGCACCGCGCCAAACCAGGCAGCGGCGTCGCCCTGGACCTTGGCTTGCAGCGAATGCTCCATCCACATGTAGGCGCAGTTCGGGTGCTCGCTGTCGACGTGCAGCATGGTCGTATCAGCCCAGCCGGTTGCCCCTTCTTCCGGGAAGGTGGAGGCGATCTTCTGCTTGTCGGCCTGCATCAGGTTGACCTGGAACGGCCAGGAGCCCGAGGCGACCACGCCCTCGTTCTTGAAGTCGTCGATCTGGATCATCGCGTCGTGCCAGTAGCGGGAAACGAGCTTGCGCTGGCCGCGCAGCAGATCGAGGGCTGCCTTGTACTGGTCTTCGTTCAGCTCGTAAGGATCCTTGATGCCGAGGTCCGGCTTGTGCGCCATCAGGTAGAGGGCGGCATCCGCAATATAGATCGGGCCGTCATAGGCCTGCACACGCCCCTTGTTGGACTTGCCATCCGGAAGCACCTCTTCCTCGAACACGACCTTCCAGCTGGTCGGCGCCTTATCCTTGAAGGCATCGGTGTTGTACATAAGAACGTTCGGCCCCCAGAGGTAGGGTACGCCGTAGTGGGCGCCATTGACCGTGTACCACGCGCCCTTCTGCAGGCGCGGATCGACATTCTTGAAGCTCGGGATCAGGTCGGTGTTGATCGGCTGGACACGCTTGCCGGCGATCAGGCGAAGCGATGCGTCGCCGGACGCGGTGACGAGATCGAAGCCCCCTTCGTTCATCAGCGAGACCATTTCATCCGAGGTCGCGGCCGTCTTGACGGAGACCTTGCAGCCGGTTTCCTTTTCGAAAGCGGTGACCCAGTCGTAGCTCTTGTCGCTTTCGCCGCGTTCGATGTAACCCGCCCAGGCTACGATGCTCACTGCACCTTCGCCCTTGCCGAGCGCCTTCAGCGGTTCAGCAGCGGCCACCTGCGTCACGAAGCTTAAGCTCGCGAGGGCAGCAGTGCATGATTTCAGAAGATATTTCATCTGATGTCTCCCGGTTTTGCCACTTTTCGTGGCGTTATGTTCCCAGATGAAAAAGTGCGCCGAATTTTCCGGTTTCGCAAATTCATTTATCAGAAAGCCAATATCGGAAAATCCGATATCAATACTGGCATTCAGCGCGGCCGACCGGACCGGAGCGCCTCCGCAATGCCCACAAAGTCGCGGGCCGCCTGCGGCAGGCTCGACCCCTTGCGCCAGACCATGCCCACCTGGACGACGGGGAGCGAGCCGGACACGTCACGGCTCTCGATGCGGTCGCCTTCCAGCGACCAGGGGCGATAGACGAGATCCGGCAGCAGCGCCACGCCGGCGCCGGTGGCGACCAGGCTGCGCACCGCTTCCACCGAACGCGTGCGGAAGGCAACATGCGGGCGCGCGCCGAGCGCCGAAAGCAGCTTGCCGGTGTTCTCCTCGATTTCGTCGACGGTCAGCATGATCAGCGGCTCGCGGGCGATATCGGCGACGGAGATGATGTCGGCAGAGACCAGCGGGTGGCCCATGGGCAACCACAGCCGGTAGGGCGAGGTTTCCAGAATTTCCGCCTGCAGGGCCATGCGGTCACGCAGGTTGGAGATCACCATGACAGCCACATCCAGCTCGCCGCCGACCAACAGATGCTCGAGATAGCTGCCATTGTCCTCGATGGCGCTGACTTCGACGCCTGGGCAGGCGCGGCGATAGCGGGCCAAGAGGTCGGAGAGCACGTAGCCGGCAACGAGCGAGGTGACGCCGATATTGAGCGTGCCTGACAGTTCATTCTGCTTGCCGGAAAAACTGGTGCGCGCATCAGAAACGCTCGCCAGGATTTTCGTCGCATGGCGCAGGAACTGATGGCCATTGTGGGTGATCGACAGGCCCCGCGGATGGCGTTCGAAGAGCGCGACGCCGAGATCGGTTTCTAGTTCTTTCAGCGCCTCCGTAACCGAGGATTGCGAGATCGAAAGGTTCTGCGCGGCACGCGTTACGGAGCCCTGTTCGGCGACGGCTACGAAATACTGGATCTGGCGGAGCGTGAAGGCCATACGCCGTTAGAGCATGGTCGCGAGGATATTGGCAAGCATAGGGAAAGCTTGGACCTTTTTTGGTGCTAATCCCATACTGACGCAAACTTGGAGGGCTCGTTTAAGTATTCGGAAACGTCATTTCTCTAGCGTCGAAACCACTCGTATTGCGTTGGAGCTCGTTAATGGCGGAGCAGTTGGCGTGAAGGCCCTACTGCGCATCTTCCGGCCTTCCCGGAAATTGGTGTTTATCATCGCTGGCGTCGCCCTCCTCGGGGGCGTCTCCGGCGGCGCCGCGCTGTTCATCGGCAAAGACAAGATCCTCGGCCTTTCCGCGGAGACGATGAACGGTCTCTCCTGCACCGACGTCAATCTCGTCACCATTAAGAAACAGAACCGCATCTGGATCCGTAAGTATATCAAGACCGAGCCGACCGATGGCATGACGCGGGTCAAGACCGCGCTTCGCGTGGCCAAGGCGATCTACAATGCACAGAAGCCCGATCTGGTGCAGGTCGTTGTGCTCGATGCCAATGGACCGACGCTGCGGTCCGATATTCGCGGCCGGGCGATCGGCGCCGACGTCGTCTACATTCCGCATCCCGATCCCGTTCTCGAAAGCGCGGAGGCGAAGACGTACACCGCCCGCTATTATGACGGCGAGGCTGCCGCCAATGGGTTGTTCTTTGGCGAACGTGTCGATCTGCCCGAGGACGAGATCACAGCGCTGAACGCGTCCTTCAAGGAATACTCCGACTGCATCGATCCGATCGCCGTTGCCTCAACGAAGGGTGGCGAGGGCAAGGGTGAGAAGAAGGAAGAAAAGCCGGCTGAGGGTGGCGGGCAAGGCGCGGCGCCTGCAGAAGGTTCCGCGCCGGCGGAGGCAGCACCGGCTGCCGGTCACTGACAATTCCAACGAAAAAAGGCGGCGAGGGGCCGCCGCCTTTTCTACTCCTTATGAGCCGTCTCAGTCTGCCTTGCTGCGGCGAGCCGGGAAGAGGATCACGTCGCGGATCGACGGAGCGTTGGTGAGCAGCATGATCAGGCGATCGACGCCGATGCCGAGGCCACCTGCCGGCGGCATGCCCTGGTCGATCGCATCGAGGAATTCGTCGTCCAGCTGCTTTTCCTTTTCGCCGCGGGCGTGCGCCTGCTCCAGCTGCTCCACCATGCGGCGACGCTGCTCTTCCGGGTCGTTGAGTTCCGAAAACGCGTTACCGAGTTCCCAGGCGTTGCAGTAGGTCTCGAAGCGCTCGACGAGGCGCGGCTCACCCGGCACTTCCTTGGCGAAAGGCGAGATGTCCTTCGGGAAATGGGTGACGTGTGATGGCTGGATCAGCGTCGCTTCAACCTTCTCTTCGAAGATGAAGGCAAGGCACTCACCCCAGGTCCAATCCTTCTCGACTTCGAAACCGGCGGCCTTAGCGGCGGCGCGGGCTTCCTCGTCGGTCTTGATGGCGAGGAAGTCGATACCGGCCACTTCCTTGACGGCGTCGGGCATCGGCACGCGCTTGAACGGACCCTTGAAGGAGATCGTCTTGTCGCCGAAGGGGAATTCCGTCGTGCCATGGATCGACAGCGCCAGACTTTCGAAGAGCCGTTCGACGAGGTCCATGATGTCCTCGTAGTCGGCATAGGCCCAGTAGCACTCCATCATCGTGAATTCTGGATTGTGCCGGGTCGAGACGCCTTCGTTGCGGAAGTTGCGGTTGATCTCGAACACCTTGTCGGTGAGGCCCGAAACCAGCGTCCGCTTCAGATACAGCTCCGGCGCGATGCGCAGGTACATGTCGAGCTTCAGCGTGTTGTGATGCGTCTTGAACGGCTCGGCGGTGGCGCCGCCGTAGACCGAGTGCAGCATCGGCGTTTCGACTTCCATGAAACCGTCGTTTTCCATGAAGCGACGGATGCCGGAGACGATCTTCGAGCGCTGCTGGAAACGGAGTTTCGATTCCTCGTTGGTCATGATGTCGAGGTGGCGCTTGCGATAGCGGATCTCGACATCGGAGACGCCGTGCCACTTCTCCGGCATGGGGAGTAGCGACTTCGTCAGCATGGTGATTTCGCGGGCGTTGATCGACAATTCGCCGCGCTTCGTACGCCGCACCGTACCGGTGACGCCGATGATGTCGCCGATATCGATCATGCCGAGCATGTTGCGTGCTTCTTCCGGCGTCACGTCCTTGTGGCTGAAGATCTGGATTTTGCAGGAGGCGTCATGGATATCCATGAACATGCCTGAATTGCGCGAGGAATAAACGCGACCGGCAACGGTCACCACATCCTGTGTCTCGACATCAGACTCGAGGCCTTCGTACTTCTTCGCCAGTTCGGCATTGGTCATGGTCCGGTGGAAATGCGCCGGATAGACGTCGCCGATCTGTTCGCGCAGCAGCTTCAGCTTCTGTGCGCGGACCTCGGTGGCGTCGGAGGAAAGGGTCGCTGTTTCGGTCTTTTCGGTCATGATGCAAACGTCCGGTTCAGTTCTTCGGGCCGACGAGGGAGGCAACTGCCTGGGCGGCCAGTTTCAACCGCTGACGCACGACGGAGCGGCCGAGGATCGCCATCGAGTCGAAGAGCGGCAGCGAGCGCGACGAGCCGGAGACGGCAACGAAGAGCGGCGCCACGACGACCTTCAGCTTCTTGCCCATGCGATCGGTAATCGCGCGCAGCTCGGCCTCGATCGTCTCGACGTTCCATTCGAGAATCTTTTCGAGATCCGGCTGAACGGTGTTGAGGATCTCGAGGATCTCTTCCGGCGGCGACTTGATCTTGGCGAAGGCCGAGGGGTCCACGCGGAGGTCGGACTTCAACAGGAAGCCTGCGAGATCAGGGAGTTCGCCGAGTTTGGAAATACGCGACTGCGACAGGCGCAGGCCGGCCTTCAGGCGGTCGTTCTCCATCGCCCAGTCGAGCACGCGGGCCTGGAATTCCTCTTCCGACAGCTTCTCGCGGATCCAGCGACCGTTCAGCCAATCCAGCTTCTGGATGTCGAAGATCGCGCCGGCCTTGGAAAGGTTTTCGGGATCGAACTTTTCCGAGAGTTCGTCCATCGTCAGCAGCTCTTCGCCTTCGGCGATCTGCACGAAGAACAGGCCGAGGAAGTTCATCAGCGCTTCCGGAATATAGCCGAGAGCGGAGTAATAGGAGATCGACGTCGGGTTCTTGCGCTTCGAGAGCTTCGACTTGTCGGCGTTGCGCATCAGCGAAAGATGCATGAACACCGGCTGCTCCCAGCCGAAGTAGCGGTAAAGCAGGATGTGCTTCGGCACGGACGCCAGCCACTCTTCGCCGCGGGCGACGTGGGTGATCTGCATCAGATGGTCGTCGATGACGTTTGCCATATGATAGGTCGGCATGCCGTCGCCCTTGATGAGGACCTGCATATCGACGGAATCCCACGGAATGCTGACGTCGCCGTAGACACCGTCGGTGAAGTCACAGGAGCCCTCGGTCGGGATCTTCATACGGATGACCGAGCCTTCGCCGGCTGCCATCTTGGAGCTGACTTCTTCGGCCGAATATTTCAGGCAAAGACCGTCATACTTCGGTGCCTTGCCGGCGGCTCGCTGCTCTTCGCGCATCTTTTCCAGCCGCTCGGGCGTGCAGAAACAGCGGAAGGCGTGGCCCTTGTCCAGCAGTTCCTGGCCGTAGGGCGTGTAGATGTCCTTGCGGTCGGACTGACGATAGGGGCCGTAGGGACCGCCGATGTCAGGACCTTCCTTCCATTCGAGGCCGCACCATTTCAGCGCGTCCAGCACCTTCTTTTCGAATTCCGGGGTCGAGCGCGTCGCATCGGTGTCTTCGATGCGCAGAATGAACTCGCCGCCGTTCTTCTTGGCGAAAAGATAGTTGAAGAGTGCGATGTAAGCAGTGCCGACATGCGGCTCGCCGGTCGGCGAGGGAGCAATGCGGACGCGGACGCCGGAAGCTGTCATTTTATGTGCCCGTCAAATGAATGCCGGACGGCTTTTCTTGGGAAAGCGACGTTCGGCCGGAAAGAATGCAGATAACTGGATCAGGAAACCGGCTGGAAAAGGGCACTGCCCCCGTTCATCCGCCGATTGCCCATTTGGCTGGCCTTAAGGCCATATTCGACCGCGCGCGTCAAGGAAAATGGGCAATTAGGTCAACGAACCGGCCAGACGTATAGCAGGGCGGGCACGCTGACGAGGATGATGATGAAGGACAGCGGCAGGCCGAGGCGAGGATAGTCGCTGAAGCGGTAACCGCCCGGGCCGAAGACAAGTGTATTGCATTGGTGGCCGATCGGCGTCAGGAAATCGCAACCCGCTCCAATGGCGACCGCCATCAGGAACGCCTCAGGCCGGTATCCGAGTGTCTGGGCGAAGCTTGCCGCAATCGGCGCCATGACCAGAACCGTTGCCGCATTGTTGAGGAACGGGGTTACCGCCATGGCGGTGATGAGGATCAGCGCCAATGCGCCGAAGGGCGGCATCTGGGCCGCAAAGTGGCCAAGCCAGCCGGCAATCAGATCGCTGCCGCCGGTCGTTCGCAGTGTGTCGGAGACGGGGATCAGAGCCGCAAGCATGATCAGGATCGGCCCGTCCACGGCCTTGTAGACCTCGGCGAGCGGGATTGCCCGAAAGACGACCATTGCCAGCGCCGCGCAGAAGAAGGCAACCGAAACCGGAACCATTCCGGCTGCGGTTACACCCATCGCGGCGGCGAGGATCAGCAGCGGCACATAGGCCCTGCGCGGTGTGCCGAGCATGATGTCGCGCTGCGCCAGGGGAAGGCAGGCGAATTCCTGCAGGAAGGCAGGCAGGTTTCGGCGGCTGCCCTGTAACACAAGAACATCGCCGGCGCGCAGGGTCACTTCGCTCAGGCGCTCTGTCAGCCGGTGACCGTGGCGGCTGACGGCCAGCAGGTTGATCCGACGGCGGTTCCACAGTGAAAGCTGGCGCGCGGACCAGCCGACCAGCATGGACTCGGATGAAATCACCGCTTCGATGGAGGTGACGTCTCCCTCGGCCTTCGCCTCAGGGATCGGTTTGCCGGCAAGCTTGAGCTTGGCATTGGAAACGACGCGGTCCAGCGCCTCCGGGCGCCCCTCCAGCAGGATCGTGTCGCCTGCTTTCAGGAGGATGTCAGGGAAGGGCGAAAGGCGTGAATGCCCGCGCAGGATCGCGGTTGCGATTACTTCTCCATCGCCAAGCTGCAGGATGCCGTTGAGTGCCTTGCCTTCGAAACCCGAGCCCTCCACGACGGTTGCCTCGGAAAAATAGTTCTTGAGATCCAGCGCTTCCTCCAGCGACGGATTCTCGTTCTGTCGCTCGGGAAGGAGCCAGTGGAAGAAGATCAGAAAGACAATGCCGACCAGTGTTAGCGTCGCTCCGACCGGCGTGAAGTCGAACATCGTGAAGGGTTCACCACTGATTTCGCCACGGAGTCGCGAGACCACGATGTTCGGCGAGGTGCCGATCTGGGTCATCAGCCCGCCCAGAAGGGCGGCAAAGCTCATGGGCATCAGGTAGAACGATGGTGATCTCCCACTCTTGCGGGCAAACTGGAAGGCGACCGGGATCATGATCGCAAGCGCGCCGATGTTCTTGATGAAGGCAGAGAGAACGGCGACAACGATGAGCAGCAGGGCGAGTTGCGCATGCAGCTTGGTCAGATTGGGGAAGAATCGCTTGATCGTGGTGTCGACGATTCCGGAGCGCGCGACGCCGGCACTGACGATGAGCGCACTGCCTACAATGATGACGATGTCATCGCTGAAGCCCGAAAATGCCCTGTCGAAAGGCACGATGCCGACAGCTACTGCCAGAACAAGGGAACAACAGGCGACCAGATCATAGCGGAAGCGATCCCAGATGAAGATCGCCATCATCAGGCCGATCACGCTGAAGGCGAGGATCTGCTGTGTTGTCATGCGACTCCAGCGTCTCGAGGCCGAGCGACGGGCGTGCGCCTGCCGCCTTGATATCTGTAAGCCTTCCTGGACTAATCAATGCCGTGCGGGATGCAAAGTTCCTGTTCGGCACTTCAAGGACGCGGATCGTTTGCGCCAGGATCTCGTCGGTGTCGCGATAACACGAGCGCGATGCCGCTCAACGTTCCGCAAATTGCTATTGTTGAAGCTCGGCCAGCGCCCTGCGAAGGGGCGTATCGGAAATCTGGATCCAGCCCGAGAACGGGATGTCCATATCCAGCACGATGAAGATCGACAGGGATATGAGGAGCGCGGACATGAAGAACATCAGGATGACGATGATGTTTCTCGGCGCACGATAGCCGAAGCTGGCAAAGATCAAGGTCAGCCACGCCGTCAGCATCGTGATGAGCGGCCTCGGAATGACGCCTTCCGATTGTTCGACGATGATCCAGCGTTGCTCGACGATCCTTTGGTACTGCTGGCGGGCGTCGTTCCAGAGCGCAACATGCCCCGGGTCGGACGGCCTGATCAGCGAAAGGCTGTCGCCGACGGCATTGAGGGCAAGCTCGCTCGTTCGGTCGCTCTTGACCATTGGATCGGTGGCGGCGCGCGCCGGATTGGTCAGCGCTTTTTCGACGTAGTTTTCCAGGCGCTTACGGGTTTCGTTGGCCTCGAGGCCATAGGTGCGCAGGGTTCGGTCAAGAAGGATGATTTGCGTCGCGAAGGCGTGAACGTTCTTATCGATCTCGGCGAAGGTGTTCTTTGACGAATTGATCATCAGGCCAAAGACAAGCGATGTCATAACGACGAAGATGTTGGCGACCAGCCGGACGACGGTATTGGTCTCGTCCTGGCGGTGATGCACCGGCAGCTTCGAGTAAGTCAGCATCGTTCCGATCGAGGCTGTCATGAGCAAAGCGAAGACAACGACCGCCACCAGTAGTTCCAGCACCATCTTCCGTCGCGCCCTCCCGTGCTCTTGGGGGCAAACTAGCTGTTTTGATTGATTTTGCCAGTGGACTGCATCTGCCTGCTGGACAAACGCACGGGTGGGTATAGCTTCCGCGGCGGAATTCATGCTGGAGGCAGTGATGACTGATCTTTTGAACATACCGGTGAAGCTGGCCGACGGCCGTGAGACAACGCTGAGCCATCACCGCGGCAAGGTAATCCTGGTCGTCAATGTCGCCTGCAAATGCGGCCTGACTGTCCAGTACGAAGGGCTCGAGAAGCTCTATGAGGACAAACGCGAGCGCGGCTTCGTGATTGCCGCCTTTCCGGCGAACAATTTCAAGGGGCAGGAACCCGGCACGGATGCCGAGATCGTTGAATTCTGCACCCTAACTTATGACGTGAAGTTTCCGATCTTCTCGAAGATCTCGGTGAAGGGCGATGATAAGCATCCGCTCTACCAGCTGCTGACAGCCGCTGCCGGGACGGCAGTTGGCGAAGGTCCGATGCGGGAGCGGCTGCGCAATCACGGCATCGAGACCGGCGACAAGAGCGATATCCTGTGGAATTTCGAAAAGTTTCTGATTGGCCGCGACGGCAAGATCGTGGCGCGGTTTGCGCCTGATGTCACGGCCGACGATCAACGACTGACTTCTGCCATCGACAAGGAGCTTGCAAAGACCGCCTGAGGCGGTTCTCCGCGCTTAAGCGCGGCGACTAAGCTGGAACGACTGCCGCGCCGTTCAGAAACAGATCGGCGCACATTTTCGCCCGGGCAGCGATCTCCTCGATCCCGGGCGCCGGCAGCTGCCGCAGCATTGCGGCGCGCTGTGGCTCCATGGCCATCATGCCGCGCAACATGCCGCAAGCGGCATGCGGGTCGTCGAGAGCGATGAGGCCGCGATCGACCTGTTTGCGCAGCCATCCCTCCATCAGTGCGCTCGTTCGAACGATGGCTTTTTCATAGAAGGATGCGGAGATTTCGGGGAAACGGTCGGACTCGCCGATCACGAGGCGCATCATGGTGATGGTGTCGTCCGAGAGTGTCAGCATGCCATAGGCCATCAGCATCCGCTCGAGGCCTTGGCGCAGATCGGCCGCGGCAAGCGTAGTCGGGTCGAGCGCCAGCAAAAAGCGGCTAATGCGATCGGAAATCAGGTCGGAGAAGAGGTCGGCTTTCGTCGGAAACAACCGGTAGAGCGTCTTTGTCGAAACGCCCGCTTCCTGCGCGATCGCTGCTATGCTCGCCGTCGCATATCCATTCTCGTGAAACTGCTTGTTGGCAGCCTCAATGATGACGCTTCTGGTGTCGTCATCGCACCGCGCCTGCGGTCTGCCTCGCGGCCTTCTCTCGATCTTGTGATTTTGGACCATCACTATTTTCCAAATTCATGTTGACATCGATTTTATAGAGCATATTTTGGAAAACGTCAATTTTCCTTTTTGTGCATCAGGCTGTGTCCTTCGCGATAGCGGCCATGATCCGGAGACAACAATGACCGCCCAGAAGCTGCATGCTCTGAACAACAACACCGCCCCAAGCGCCGAAACGGTCGCCGAGGCAGCCCCAGAAACGCTTGAGGCCGGCAAGCCGCTGCAGGCGGAGGCGCCGCGCGCTGCCGCTAACACACTGCAGACTCGCAAGCGACCAGGTCGGTCGCTGCTGCTTGGCGCAGCTGCCATCGCGATCGTGGTCGCAGGTGCCTATTATGGGAACGATTACTGGACGGTCGGTCGCTTCCATGTGTCAACCGACGACGCCTATGTGAAGGCGGACAACAGCACGATCGCCCCCAAGGTTTCCGGCTATATCGCCCGGGTGCTCGTCAACGACAATGAGGCCGTCAAGGCCGGCCAACCGCTCGCGCATATCGATGACCGCGATTTCCAGGCCGCGCTCGACCAGGCGAAGGCGGATGTTGCCGCTGCGGCAGCTACGCTAAGCGCCAAGCAGGCAGCTCTCGAAATCCAGCAATCGACGATCGCCGCCGCCCGCGCCACGGTCGAGGTCGATAAGGCCAACGAAACGTTCGCCGAGCAGAACAACAAGCGCTATTCGAGCCTTGCCAATAACGGTTATGCCCCGGTTCAGACCGCCCAGCAGGCCGCCTCGCAGATCGCCGCGGCACAGGCAACCATCGTGCGCGACAGCGCGGCCCTCGAGGCAGCCGTAAAACAGGTCGATCTTCTGAATGCCGAGCTTGCACAGGCAAAAGCCGCGCTCGGCCGTAGCCAGGCGGTCGAGCGTCAGGCCGAACTCAATCTCTCCTATGCCACGATCGTAGCACCCGTCGATGGCTCCGTCGGCAACCGGACGCTGCGCGTTGGCCAGTACGTCCAGGCGGGCACACAGTTGATGTCGGTTGTCCCGACCAGCGCGGCCTATGTGATCGCCAACTACAAGGAAACGCAGCTGACCGACGTGCATGCCGGCCAGCCTGTTGACATCGAAGTCGACACGTTCCCCGGCCGTACCTATCACGGTCACGTCGACAGCATCGCACCGGCGAGCGGCCAGGAATTCGCGCTGCTGCCGCCGGACAACGCCACCGGCAACTTTACGAAGGTCGTCCAGCGTATACCGGTCAAGATCGTGCTCGATGGCAATGGCGCGGCAGCCGGTGATCTTCGCCCCGGCATGTCGGTGCAACCAAGCATCAACACCAAGGCCGCCGATACGGCTCCCGGAGCGTAACGGGCGCGGGATGAGGATCTTGTCATGTCTACTTCAATTGCAGTCTCCCAGCCGCGAGCCAGCACGAAGGATTGGATAGCCGTTTGCGCCGGCATGATCGGCGCGTTCATGGCAATCCTCAACATCCAGATCACCAATGCTTCACTGCTCAACATCGAGGGCGGCATCGGAACCGGCGTCGACAACGGCGCCTGGATCTCCACCTCCTATCTGATCGGCGAGATCGTCGTCATACCGCTAACGGCCTATTTCAGCAGCGTCTTCTCGTTTCGCCGCTACATTCTCGTCAATTCCATCCTCTTTCCGCTGTTTTCAATGGCATGTGCGTTCGCGCACGACCTTGGCACGATGATCGTGTTTCGCGGCCTCCAGGGGTTCGCCGGCGGCGTCCTGATCCCCATGGCCTTCACCATGGTGCTGACCAAGTTGCCGAAGAGCCAGCAACCGCTCGGCCTGGCGCTTTTTGCTCTGTCGGTGACCTTCGCGCCGGCCATCGGGCCGACAATCGGCGGATATCTCACAGAGAATTACGGCTGGCAGACGATCTTCTTCATCAACACCGTTCCCAGTGCCATCATGGCGGTGGCTCTTGCCCTGACGCTGCAGAAGCAGCCGATGCAGTTGCATTTGCTGAAGGAAGGCGACTGGGCCGGCATCGTCACCATGGCGATCGGCCTTTCTGCGCTGCAGACGGTGCTTGAGGAAGGGAACAAGGACGACTGGTTCTCCTCGCCCTTCATCATCAAGCTCAGCATTGTTGCTTTTGTCTTCCTTGCAGCCTTCATCTGGATCGAGCTCAAGGTCGAAAGGCCCCTCGTGAAGCTGCGCCTGCTGAAGCAGCGTAATTTCGGCATCGGTGTTGTCGTCAACGTGCTGGTCGGCGTAGCCCTGTTCGGGTCCGTCTACATCGTCCCGCAATATCTCGGCCAGGTGCAGCGTTACAACGCCGAGCAGATCGGCAACGTTCTTGCATGGACTGGTTTGCCGCAGCTGATGCTGATCCCTCTCATCCCATGGATGATGAAGCGCGTGGATGTCCGTGTGCTCGCCGTCGTCGGCGTGAGCGTCTTCTCCGTCAGTTGCTTCATGAACATCTGGCTTTCGTTCGACAATGCAGGTGACCAGTTTTGGATCCCGAACATCGTGCGCGCCATGGGTCAGGCACTGGTCATCACGCCGGTTACCGCGATCACCACGGGCGGCATCGCTGCGGCGGACGCGGCGGCTGCCTCGGGCCTGACGAACATGTTGCGCAACCTCGGCGGCGCCGTCGGCACGGCCTCGCTCGGCACGATCCTGACGAAGCGTGAGCAGTTCCATTCGAACATCATCGGTCAATCGGTGACGCTTGCTCGCGACGAGGTGCGCGATCGTCTCGGCCAAACGACCAACTATTTCCTGGCGCACGGCGTTTCGGACCCGGCCGTCGCCAGCCACAAAGCCATCGTCGCCTTGGGTCAAATCGTCAGACGTCAGGCTTTGATCCTTGGCTTCAGCGATACCTTCGCCGTGATCGGTGTCGTGCTTGCCATTGCCGCTTTCGCTCTATTGCTCACCAAGAAAACGCAGGCCGGTGGTGCCGGCGCGCACTAGCTCGGTTCGGTTGAAACGATGTGTGACTGCGGCCGGGTTCGATCCGGCCGCAGTCATGTTCTGCGGTACTGGCGGCGGAACCCGCTCGGAGAACAATGCTCGCGATCCTGAAATAGCCGCGAAAAGTAGAATGCATCATCGATGCCGACGGCATTGGAGATCACCTCGATCGAAAGATCGGTGGTCGTCAGCAGCTGCTTGGCTCGATCGATGCGGAGGCGCAGCTGGAAAGCCTTCGGTGACAAGCCGATGGCTCCATGGAAACGCCGTCGCAACGTTGCCGGGGACATGCCGAACTCCCGCGCGACGGATTGCATGTCCGTCGGCTCGAATGCCCGACGCTGCAAGGTCTCGATGACCAGCTCGATCTTGACGTCCGCCGCATCATCGCTCCCTGCGTTTGCCTGCCGGGCTGCTTGGACAACGATGCGGTGAAGCGTTGCCGCGGCCGACGCGAGGCTGAGCGGATCGCCCGCAACAAAGTCCGAATGAAGCGCCCCGAAGAGGTGCTGCATCTCGCGGAGATTCTGTAGGCGCACCACCGGTTCTGTTGGTGAGATCAGGCGCTGACGGATCAGATCTGCCGTCAGCGTGCCCTCGAAGAGAGCCCATCGTTCCTCCCAGCTCTCGCCTTCTGTCGGACCATAGGAATGCAGCGTCCCGGCGGGCAGCCAGAAGAGCGACGGGCCGTTGATCTCCTGAACACCGGCCTTTGCCGTCTGCAGCGTGCCTTGCCCGGCTTCCACGAGGACGACCGCATGCATCGGCAGACGGCGGTTGACGATACGCGTTCCGATACGTTGGCGACCGAACCCGGTGACCGTGAGCACCGTGGAGCCGGAAGAGGAAGAACGATAAAGAGCGATCGGGAACTCAGTCATGAGCGAAAAGTCCAGCCGTTTCTTCCGTCCATGGAATGTCATTTCTTTTTCTTCAGATTTCAAGCGTCTATTTCGCTTTAGGAGTGATCGGAATGTCAAGTCGCGCTGCGGATCGCAAGCCGGATCGAGCGCCGGCGATCGACCTAGTCGCCAACGGGAAGATTCTCTCGACCGCGCCGAACCGGTTGGGTGAACTCGTGCCGACGGACCCGTCGATCGGCATGGAGGCGATCCGCAGGCTTTATCGCGAAAGCGGCTATGTCTGGTTGAAGCGCTTTCTCGATCCGGATGTGGTCAATGCCTTTCGCGGCTGGGTTTTCTCGCATCTGGCGCGCGGCGGGCTTGTCGCACCCGGGTCCGATCCGATGCTCGGATTATCGGCCGGCACAGGTGTCGACAAAGGTCAGGTCGATCGTATTCTGATGTCGCTTGTCCGCTCTGTCGCCTTCGAGGGCTTTTGCGCGCAGCCACGGCTTGCCGGATTCATGGATGAGTTCCTTTCGGGTATCTCCTACCTGCACAAGCGCAAAATTATGCGCTTTACCCAGCCGGGCACGACGACAGCGACGCCGGCGCACTACGATCTCGTCTACCTGCGCGGTGGCACCAACCGGCTGGTGACCGCCTGGATTCCGATCGGCGATACGTCGGTCGACATGGGTGGGCTCGTTTACCTCGAGGGCTCGCATGCCATCGGCGTCCGTATGGAGGAGGAGTTTTCCAGGAAGAGCCGCGACTTGTCCGCAGGGGAAAGGGTGAGCGCCTTCAACCGCAACATGACCGAGGGCGGCTGGGTTTCGAAGGATCTTCCTGACGTGGCGGAGCGCTTCGGCACGCGCTGGCTGATCGCCGACTACGAAGCCGGCGACGTGGTCTTGCATAGTCCCTACATGATCCACGCCTCGACCACGAACCAAAGCGTATCGAACAGGATAAGGCTGTCGACGGATATCCGCTATCAAAACGTCGATGACGAGATCGATGCCCGATGGGGCAATCACTGGAGCCTGGGGGACATGCTATAGGGCGCGGCAGCGGAACCGCGCCCCGTGCTGTCTCAGTGGCCGCCTTGCTTTCTGCGCTGACGGGCATTGCGAGCGAGCATGTTGAGGGCTTCCACGAGCGCGGAGAAGGCCATCGCGGCATAGACATAGCCCTTCGGCACGTGCACGCCCATACCCTCGGCGATCAGGGTCATGCCAATCATCATCAGGAAGGCGAGGGCCAGCATGACGATGCTCGGGTTCTTCTCGATGAAGTTCGCAAGCGGCGTGGCGGCAACCAGCATGACGGTTACGGCCGCGACCACGGCGACGACCATGATCGGCAGGTGCGGCGTCATGCCGACCGCGGTGATGATGCTGTCGACCGAGAAAACGAGGTCTAGCAGCAGGATCTGGCCGATCGCGGCGGTAAAGCCTGTTGTTACTGCTGTCGCAATGAAATCCTCGTTGTGATCGGTCGGATCTACGTTGTGGTGGATTTCCTTCGTCGCCTTCCACAGCAGGAAGAGACCGCCGGCAATCAGGATGATGTCCTTCCACGAGAAGCCGTGGCCGAACAGTTCGAAGATCGGCGTGGTCAGCTTCACGATCCAGGCAATGGTACCGAGGAGGGCAAGACGCATAATGAGAGCAAGGCCGATGCCGAGCGTGCGGGCCTTCTCGCGATGTTCAGGTGGCAGCTTGTTGGTGAGAATCGAGATGAAGATGAGGTTGTCGATCCCGAGGACCACTTCCATCACCACGAGGGTGACGAGGGCCACCCAGGCAGCCGGGTCCTGAACGAGCATCATGATATCTTGCATCGGCGTTTATCCCCTTGCGCCACATAGTTTGACGCTCGCAATGTACGGACGCGGCCTGCCTTGGCAAGCGCGCAAGGGGATATACGAAAGCAAGACGAGTTTTATTCCTTGATGGGAATCCAGATTTCCGTCAGGCCCGTGCCGGTATAGGGATCGAAGCGATCGTCGTAGCGTTCGAACATGTCGGGCATGTTGCCGAACTCTATGCCGGAATTCGGCATCCAGTCTCCGAAAATCCGATGCATCGTTGCGGAAATGCCTGAAACGTGGCCTCGATGGGCAAAGACGGCATAGCGCTGACCGGGGATCTTCAGGGTGGAAAAGCCGGCCGGCAGGTCGCTGCCGTTACTGACTGCCACGGCCGCCATGTAGCAAAATTTCTCAGCTTCACCCTCGATATGCGTGCAGACGCCATAGGCGACATTGCCGATCTGGCCGGGAATGTTGCCGAAATGAACATTGAATTTTTGCCATAGCGAGGGGATCGCGGCATTGCCGCCGTAGGGGTAGATCTCCTGCAGGCCGGCAAAGAGCATCGGCGGCAAGGTTTCGAAGCGTGGTGGTTCGAGTTCGGGAAGGCGAGCGGGGTCCATGCGGATAGGCTCCAGAAGTGCGAGGTTGCGCGTGTGCCTCTGCTTGCGGACGGCCTCGGGTGTTAGACCGAACTGGTCGCGAAAGGCACGGGTGAATGCCTCGTGCGAGCTGTAACCCGCGTCGAGGGCAACCTCGAGAATGCTTCCCGGTTGATCGACCAGCGTCCGTGCCGCACCGCTCAGGCGGCGGGCTCGGATATAGCTGCTGATCGAATGCCCGGTGACGAGCCCGAAGACGCGCGAAAGATGGTAGCGCGAAAGACCGGCAACGTCCGAAATCTCTTCCAGAGTGATGTCGTTGCCGAAATGACTTTCGATGAACCAGATCGCTCGTCCGACGGCGCTCATTTGCTCTCCCTTGGCTGCATGCCCTTCATAGCGAACGGCAACAGGTCGCGCTTGATCCCGGTTGCGGGATTCTGGCGCGAATGGCGAGAGAAATCAAAGGGACGGGTTCAGGGCTGCTTCTTGACGCCGTAGGCCGCCGTGAAGACGCGGATGGCGCCATTGACCACGCGATCCATCTCCTCGCGTGGAGGAGGGGCGTCCATGTCGCCGAACAGGCGCAGCTTGAAGAAGCTTCCACCGCAAAGTTCCAGAAACTGCCGGGCGGCAAGCTCGATGTCGTCGATCTCGAAACGGCCGGCCTCGACTTGGGCTGTCAGAAAGTCCTTTAACACCGTCCGGATGTTTTCCGGGCCGCTGAAAAAGCGCTGACAGAGGTGCGGCATGCGGTCGCGTACGCCGATGACCGTGCGCATCGCATTGATGACCTTATCCTCGGTCAGGTGGCTGACAAAGGTCATGCCGAAGTCGTGCAGCGCGACGTCGGGATCGTTGGATTCCTTGAGAGTATTGCGCACGCTGGCGACGAAAGCCGCGCGCTCGCTCTCCATCATCGCGGTGAAGAGCTCTTCCTTATTGGCGAAGTAGACGTAGAGCGTTCCTTTTGAAACTCCGGCCTCGCGCGTTACATCGTTCATGCTCGCGGCATCGAAGCCAAGTTTCATGAAAACGCGTCGGGCGCCGTCGAGAATTTGCTTGCGCTTGGCAGGGTCTTCGCCTGCGGCCCACCGGCCGCCTGTCGAGGGGGAGTCGTCCACGCGCGTATCGGAAAGCTCTGTCATCGCTCCTTAACCATGATCGCATCAGCGAATTTTTCGTTAATAAAACCGAACCAACCGGTTCGATATAACTTGATATGAATGGAAAAAGGTTCTATGTCAACTGAACCGAACCGTTCAGTTCGATTAAATTCACTCGATTTACCGGTAGCTGCCCATGTCGTCCAGTTCAAAAGCCAATGTTGCCCGCATCGTCAGCGAGCCTGCTGATACCGAGGGCAGGGCTCAGGAAGCAGCAGTTCCTACCGCGGAAGCACCGCGCGCGCCGCAAGCTCCTGCTGATACGCAGGCCGCTCCTGCCGAAAAGAAGAAAAAGCGTAGCTTTGCTCTGCCGATCATTGGCCTTGCGCTGCTCGCGGGCGCTGCCTGGTATGGTTACGATTGGTGGACCACGGGCCGCTTCATGGTCTCGACCGATGACGCCTATATCGAAGGCGATATCGCGACGATCTCGCCGAAGGTCACCGGTTATGTCGCCAAGGTGAATGTCGTTGCCAACCAGAAGGTCAAGGCAGGCGATATCCTGGCGTCGCTCGACGACGGCGATTATAAGCTGGCACTCGACCAGGCGGTTGCTTCACTCGAAACGGAAAAGCTCTCGCTGCAGCGCATCGACGCGCAGATCGCCGGCGGGCAGGCAAGTCTCGATCAGGCCGAGGCCCAGAAGGCGGCTTTGGAAGCCACCGTTCGCGGCGCGCAGATCACCCAGACCCGCGCTGCCGAGCTGCAATCCAAGTCGGTCGGTACGACCGCCAACCTCGATGCTGCGAACATCGCGCTCGATCAGGCAAAGGCGAACCTCGTCGGTGGCGACGCCGCGATTGCTTCCGCGCACGCCAACATCACGCTCCTGCAGGCGCAGCGCCGGGAAGCCGAAGGCACGATCCGCCAGCTCGAGCTTTCGCGCGACAAGGCCGCCCGTGACCTCTCCTTCACGGTGCTGAAGGCGCCCTATGACGGCGTCGTCGGCAATCGTTCAGTGCAGGAGGGCGATCTGGTGTCGCCCGGGCAACGCCTGATGGCGCTCGTGCCGGTCCGTCAGCTCTATATCGACGCGAACTTCAAGGAGACTCAGATCCAGCATCTGGTCCCGGGCTCGAAGGTCAACGTGCACGTCGATGCCTATGATGATCATCCGATCGTCGGCACGGTCGAGTCGATTTCGCCGGCATCCGGTTCCGTCTTCTCGCTGCTGCCGCCGGAAAACGCGACGGGCAACTTCACGAAGATCATCCAGCGCGTGCCGGTTCGCATCTCACTGCCGCAGGATGCTCTCGATAGCGGTCGCCTGCGCGCCGGTCTCAGCGTTGTCGTTGATGTCGACACGCGCACAGCGCCGGACGCGACCAAGTAATATCGGCTGACGAGGTAGACCCATGGCCGCGAGCGCAACAGTTGGAACCGTTCCGGCGACTCCGGCTGCCACGGATCACATGGATCCCCGCAAGCTCATTGCGTTCTTCGCGATGGTGCTTGGAATGTTCATGTCGATCCTCGACATCCAGATCGTTTCGGCATCGCTTGCGGAAATCCAGGCTGGCCTCAGCGCCGGCTCGGACGAGATCGGCTGGGTGCAGACCTCCTATCTGATCGCGGAAGTCATCATGATTCCGCTGTCGGGGACGCTCGCGCGCATCGTCTCGACGCGATATCTGTTTGCGGCCTCGGCCGCCGGTTTCACCATGGCGAGCGCGCTCTGCGCGACGGCGACGAACATCGACCAGATGATTGTCTATCGCGCCATTCAGGGCTTCATCGGCGGCGGCATGATCCCGTCCGTCTTTGCCGCCGCATTCACGATCTTCCCGCCTTCCAAGCGCAGCATCGTGTCGCCGATCATCGGCCTGATCGCAACGCTTGCCCCGACGATCGGCCCGACCGTCGGCGGCTATCTTAGCCATGCCTTCTCCTGGCACTGGCTGTTCCTAGTCAACATCGTGCCCGGCATCATCGTGACGATCGTCACGTGGAATTTCATCGATTTCGACAAGCCGGAATTCTCGCTGATCAGGAAGTTCGATTGGTGGGGCTTGTTGTCGATGGGCGTTTTCCTCGGTGCGCTGGAATATGTGCTGGAGGAAGGCAACTCCAACGACTGGTTCAACGACAGCTATATCTTCATGGGTGCGATCGCCTCTGCGGTTGCTGCCGTTGTCTTCTTCTATCGGGCCTTCACCGTGGAATTCCCGGTCGTTGACTTGAGGGCCTTCACGAACCGAAACTTCGCCTTCGGCTCCGTATTCTCGTTCGTGATGGGGATCGGCCTCT
Organism: Rhizobium sp. R693; assembly: GCF_002211315.1. Taxonomy (NCBI): domain Bacteria; kingdom Pseudomonadati; phylum Pseudomonadota; class Alphaproteobacteria; order Hyphomicrobiales; family Rhizobiaceae; genus Rhizobium; species Rhizobium sp. R693. The sequence continues at coordinate 84,979 of NZ_LOKY01000047.1, forward strand.
ACGGCTTGACCTATATCTACCCGGTCTATCTGGGCCGCATCCGCGGCTACGACTCGCTGATGATCGGCGAGACCATGTTCGTGTCAGGCCTTGCGATGTTCTTCACTGCGCCGATTGCCGGAAAGCTGTCGACGAAGATAGACCTGCGGCTCATGATGATAATCGGTTTCGCCAGCTTTGCGGCCGGCACCTACATCATGACGCATCTGACGCAGGACTGGGACTTCTACGAACTCTTCATTCCGCAGATATTCCGCGGCTTCGGGCTGATGATGTGCATGGTGCCGATCAACAACATCGCGCTCGGCACGATGCCGCCGGCCCGCATGCGCGGCGCGTCCGGCCTCTTCAACCTGACCCGCAACCTCGGCGGCGCTGTGGGGCTAGCGATCATCAACACGGTGCTGACGAACCGGCAGGACGTTCATTACGAGCGGCTGCGCGAGAATATCGATTGGGGAAGCCCTGCTGCAATCGACCAGATGAACAACATGGCAGCGAACTTCAATACCTACGGCATGGACGGCGCCGTTGTTGCCATCAAGCAGATGGTCGGACTGGTGACGAAGCAGGCCGTCGTCCTGGCTTTCAGCGACGTCTTCCTGATGTTGACCTTGCTTTTCCTGGCCATGATCCTCGGCGTGGCGATGCTCGACAAACCCGCGCCGCAAGGTGGGGGCGGAGGTGGCGGAGGCCACTAATTAGTCTTTCAAATCAACGTTCAGGGGCCGATCGGATATCATCAGATCGGCCTTTGTTTTACACAAATATCTGACGTGTACGGAAGCGTTCGTAGATTTTGATTTACGTACATCAGATTTGGAGTTAAAGGTCTCGTCAGGAGGAAAGATGAGGCCAACAGTTCACGATATTGCTGCCGCCGCAGGCGTCAGCCTCGCAACCGTCGATCGGGTTTTGAACCAGCGGCCGGGCGTGCGCCACGTGACGCGCGAGAAGGTCGAGAAGGCCATTCGCGAGATTGGCTACGTCAGGGATGTCGCTGCTGCCAACCTCGCAAAGGGTCGGACCTATCCGCTTGTGTTCATCCTTCCTGCAAGCGACAACTCCTTTATGCATGGGTTGAACGACGAGGTGCGCGCCGCGGTCGCTCGCTCGCCCGTGGAGCGAACGGACATCCGCACCCTTGAGGTACCGGCGTTCGATCCGACAGCGCTGGTCAGGGTTCTGGACGAACTTGGAAAAGAGCGGCCTTCGGGGATCGCGCTTGTCGCGACTGATGCGCCTGAGGTGCGCGATGCCGTCGACCGTCTGGTGCAGGATGGCATTCCAGTCGTGACACTGGTCTCGGATCTCACCGGTTCGCAGCGCCATCACTATGCCGGCGTCGACAATATTGCTGCCGGCCGTACTGCCGCACGGCTTCTCGGGCGTTTCCTCGGCGGCGCCACGGGCGAGATCGCGGTGCTCGCCGGCTCGATGCTGGTCCGCGACCATCGCGAACGCCTCGAGGGCTTTGCTTCCGTCATGGCGGCGGAGTTTCCATTGCTCTCCATTTTGCCTGTCATCGAAGGCCGCGACGATCCCGAGATGGCGCATATGCTGGTGGCGGACGCGCTGTCGAAGAAAAGCGGCATCATTGGAGTCTACAGCCTCGGTGCCGGCAATCGTGGTCTGATCAGGGCGCTGAAGGAAAAGGCAGTCGATCGGTCGCTGACGGTCATCGCCCATGAGTTGACGACACATACCCGCGCCGCGCTGCTTGACGGCACCATTGACGCAATTCTGAACCAAGATGCGGGGCATGAGGTGCGCAGCGCCATCCGCGTCCTCAAGGCGAAGGCTGACGGGCTTGCCGTCATCGAGGCGCAAGAGCGCATCCGCCTCGACATATTCCTGAAAGACAATCTGCCGTAACGGCAAAGGGAGAAACACATGTATCTGGGTCTCGATCTCGGAACCTCCGGCGTCAAAGCCATGCTGATCGACGGCGATCAGAAGATCATCGGCTCGGCCAATGGTTCGCTCGACGTCTCGCGCCCGCATTCCGGCTGGTCGGAGCAGGAGCCCTCGCACTGGATCCGCGCGACGGAAGAGGCTGTTGCCGGGCTGAAGGCAAAGCATCCGAAGGAGCTCGCCGCCGTGAAGGGCATTGGCCTCTCCGGCCAGATGCATGGCGCGACGCTGCTCGATGCCGACGACAAAGTCCTGCGTCCCTGCATTCTCTGGAACGATACGCGCTCCTACGTCGAAGCGGCTGGGCTGGATTCCGATCCGCGCTTCCGCAAGCTGACCGGCAATATCGTTTTCCCCGGCTTCACCGCGCCGAAGCTTGCCTGGGTTGCCAAGCATGAGCCTGCGATCTTTGCCAAGGTCGCCAAGGTGCTGCTGCCGAAGGATTACCTGCGCCTCTGGCTGACCGGCGAGCACATCTCCGAGATGTCGGATTCGGCCGGCACCTCCTGGCTCGATACCGGAAAGCGCGCCTGGTCATCTGAGCTTCTTGCAGCCACCGGCCTTGATGAAAAGCAGATGCCTCGCCTGATCGAAGGCACGGAGCAGGGCGGCAAGCTGCGCGGCGAGCTGGCCGGTCAGTGGGGCATGTCTGGTGGCGTCGTCGTTGCCGGCGGCGCGGGCGACAACGCGGCTTCGGCTTGCGGCATGGGCACCGTCAGCGATGGCGCGGCCTTCGTGTCGCTCGGCACCTCGGGCGTTCTCTTCGCGGCCAATGCCGCCTATCTGCCGAAGCCGGAAAGCGCCGTACACGCCTTCTGCCACGCGCTGCCCAACACCTGGCATCAGATGGGCGTCATCCTCTCGGCGACGGACGCGCTGAACTGGCACTCCAGTGTCACCGGAAAGTCGGCGGCGGATCTGACGACCGAGCTCGGCGAGACGCTGAAGGCGCCCTCCGGCGTCACCTTCCTTCCCTATCTCTCCGGCGAGCGCACGCCGCACAACGATGCTGTCATCCGCGGCGCGTTCATCGGCCTCGAGCATGAGAGCAGCCGCGTGGTGTTGACCCAGGCGGTCCTCGAAGGCGTGTCCTTCGCTATCCGCGACAATCTGGAAGCACTGCGCTCTGCGGGCACGGATATTTCTCGCGTTACGGCGATCGGCGGCGGTTCGCGCTCGCGCTACTGGCTGGCTTCGATCGCGACTGCGCTCGGTGTCCTCGTCGACCTGCCTGCCGATGGCGACTTCGGCGCGGCATTTGGCGCTGCGCGTCTCGGCCTGATCGCGGCGACCGGCGCCGACCCGGTTGCCGTCTGCACGCCGCCGAAGACGGCGGGCACGATCGAACCCGTCGCGGCGCTCTCTGGCGCCTACGAGGATGCCTACAAGCGCTATCGCGCTCTCTACCCGGCGATCAAATCGCTGCAGCATTGAACCCAGAACTACAATCCGAAACCTGAGGAGACACGAGATGAGCACCGGATTCTTCGGCGACATCCAGAAGATCAAGTATGAGGGCCCTGAGAGCACCAATCCGCTCGCCTTCCGTCACTACAACAAGGACGAAGTCGTTCTCGGCAGGCGCCTGGAAGACCATCTGCGCTTTGCCGTTGCCTACTGGCACACCTTTGCCTGGCAGGGCGGCGACCCCTTCGGCGGCCAGACCTTCCTGCGCCCCTGGTTCGAAGACACGATGAAGGCCGCCAAGCTGAAGGCCGATGTGGCGTTCGAACTCTTCCAGATCCTCGACGCACCGTTCTACTGTTTCCACGACGCCGATGTGCGTCCCGAAGGCAAGAACTTCGTTGAAAACACCAAGAACCTGAACGAGATCGTCGACTACTTCGCCGAGAAGCAGGCGGCGACCGGAACCAAGCTGCTCTGGGGCACGGCGAACCTCTTCTCCAACCGCCGCTTCATGTCGGGTGCCGCCACGAACCCCGATCCTGAAGTTTTCGCCTACTCGGCCGCGACGGTTAAGACCTGCATGGACGCCACGATGAAGCTCGGCGGCGCCAACTACGTTCTCTGGGGCGGCCGCGAAGGCTATGAAACCCTGCTCAATACCGATCTCAAGAAGGAACTCGACCATCTCGGCCGCTTCCTCAACCTCGTCGTCGAGTACAAGCACAAGATCGGCTTCAAGGGCACGATCCTCATCGAGCCGAAGCCGCAAGAGCCGACCAAGCACCAGTACGACTACGACGTCGCGACGGTCTACGGCTTCCTGAAGCAGCACGGCCTCGAAAACGAAGTGAAGGTCAACATCGAGCAGGGCCATGCGATCCTCGCCGGCCACTCGTTCGAGCACGAACTGGCGCTCGCCAACGCGCTCGGCATCTTCGGCTCGATCGACATGAACCGCAACGACTACCAGTCCGGCTGGGATACCGACCAGTTCCCGAACAACGTTCCTGAGATGGCGCTCGCTTATTACCAGGTCCTGCAGGGCGGCGGCTTCACGACGGGCGGCACCAACTTCGACGCCAAGCTGCGCCGCCAGTCGCTCGACGCGGAAGATCTGCTGATCGGCCATATCGGCGGCATGGATGCCTGCGCCCGCGGTCTCAAGGCTGCTGCCAAGATGATCGAGGACAAGGCTCTGTCCGGCCCGCTCGACGCTCGCTACGCCGGCTGGGATTCGGCCGAAGGCCAGAAGCTCGCCCGCGGCGAATACTCGCTCGAGCAGATCGCAGAGTGGGTCGAAGCCAAGGACATCAACCCGCAGCCGAAGTCCGGCAAGCAGGAACTGCTCGAAAACATCGTCAACCGTTACGTCTGATCGGCGGTTTATTGCGGAGGAGAGGGTCGGGGAGCGAAGGTTTCCCGACTTTTTTTGTTGATCGCGGTAGCACACGTGGCCATGCTTTGAAGGTTGACGCGAGATATCCTGCTTGGCGCTTGGCATTGCTGGCGGTCGAATGGCGATCTGAAAGAAAGGGCACGGCAGCGATGGCCTATTTCAGAGAGAGTATGCTTGCAGGGGCCGCGATGCTGGCCGCTGCGATATCTGCGGGAGCCGCTTCCGCGCAACCCTGCGCGCAGGACACCTTCGAAGGAAACGCGTATATCGTCTGCACCATTGAAAAAGGAAAAGGCGATCTCCGGTTGTTCTGGAAGAACGCGGATGGCGAGCCTTATCGTGATTTCTCCGGCGTTGCCGAGGCCGTTCGCAGCAAGGGACAGACCCTGGCGTTCGCGGTCAATGCCGGCATGTATCTGCCCGATTTTTCACCGATCGGTCTTTATGTCGAAGATGGTCAAGAATTGCGGCCTGCCAACAGCGCGTATGGCGACGGATCTGCCGCCGGTCCTCTGCCGAACTTCTATAAAAGGCCGAATGGCGTGTTCTTTCTCGGCGATACTGGCGCCGGAATACTTCCGACGCCGGAATTCCTGAAGCGCCGTCCCCAGGTCCGGTTCGCCACCCAGTCCGGTCCGATGCTTGTCATCGACAACAAGCTGAATCCGATCTTTATCATCGGATCGACGGACAGGACCCGCCGCGGTGGAGTGGGCATCTGCACCGATGGCGCAGTGCGCTTCGCGGTCAGCGAAGATGGAGTGAATTTCCATGATTTCGCGCGCTTGTTCCGTGACTATTTGGCCTGCCCCGATGCGCTGTTTCTCGACGGTGGCCGGGGTGTCGGACTCTACAGTCCGGCCCTTGGGCGCAACGACAAATCGTGGCATGGCGGATTCGGCCCTATGTTCGGGCTTGTCGAATAGCGCGTGTGATCATTCATGCTTGCGTAGCCAACATGCTGGAGGGTAGACCGCGTTGCTGCCAACGGGAGGGCTGATACATGCGCAACAGTGAACGTGATTGGAGCGCCCTTGTGCAGGCTGTCGCCGACAGCCCCAGGCGCGACAACAGCGCCTATCACATGGCAATGGCCAAGGCGCGGCAGGCATTCGAAGCCGCCGAAGCGGCTCTCGGCGGGCCGATCCAGGTCAAAACGAAAACCAAGATGAAGCGAAGCGGCGAATACGTCGTGAAATGGGTGTTCAAGCGGGTGAAATGACTTGCCGACATCTGATCCAATGACCGAGTAGCGCTTGCTTAGAGACGGTCTGCGGACGTATTCTTGGGTTTCGCGAGCCTGCCCCAGCGCTCAGCCCAGGTGGAAGGCCCGGCGAGAGGGAGGATATCATGAAAATCGCATCGATATTCGCAGTCGGCTTGATTGGATTCTGTGGGACCGCATCGCTCGCTCTGGCGGAGGATGCGCACACAATATTCGCTCCCGGTGATGTCAAGTGGGTCGAGGCCCCCAAGGTGCTTCCGGCCGGTGCGCAAGCGGCGGTCCTGTTCGGCAATCCGACGAAGAAAGGCCTGTTTGCCCTTCGGCTCAAAGTACCGTCGGGCTATGCGATCCCGCCGCATACGCATCCTGGCTATGAAGTGGTCACAGTCCTGTCCGGTGCCGCCAAGTTTGGCATGGGCAAAACCGCCGATCGGAGCGCCACCAAGGCACTGCCTGCGGGCAGTTTCTTTGCCTTGCCGCCGGGCACGGCGCATTTCGTCTACTTCGACGATGAAACTGTATTGCAAATCAACACCAACGGCCCGTGGGGCATCAAGTACGTCAACCCGGCGGACGATCCTCAAAAGTCGCAATAACCAGTTGCGGCGTGAAGGCCAATTGCTCCCGCCGTCAAGCGCGGCGGGATGTCCGTGTCAGCGTCCGATAGCTGCTGGGTTCAGCGTTTAGTCCATCGACGCGAAGGAGCACCGACCGAATTGCGCACGACCAAGTCTGGACGCAGCAATATTTCGGTCTCGGCCGGCTGGCGGTCGGCAAGAAACTCCAGGAGCAGCGCCATGGCCTGCTTGCCGATCAACGTCCGCGGTTGACGGATGGTGGTCAGCGGCGGCGACATGAAGACGGCCTGCGGCACGTCGTCGAAGCCGGTCACGGAGAAATCCTTCGGGATATCGTATCCTCGAGCGTTCAGGCCGATCATCACGCCGATCGCCGTCTGGTCGTTCACGCACATGAAGGCGGTCGGCAGTGTGTCGCGCATGAAAAGCTGCTCAACGGCGTGACGACCGCTTTCAAGCGTTCCGTCGCCTTCGAGCACGATACGCATGTCCGGTGCAACGCCCGCGGCATCTAGCCCCGCGTCGTAGCCCTGACGGCGGCGGCTGTAAGCAAGGCGCGTCCGCGAATCGCCGATGAAGGCGATCTTGCGGTGACCCTCGGCCAACAGCAGGTCGACCGCCTTTCTGGCTCCCTCGACGTCATCGACGCCGACATAGGGAATACCGCCGTTGAAAACCGGCTCGAACACGCCGACGCTTGGCGGCAGCCGGGCCGTCATCGTCTGGTGGCCGAAGGGCAAAATGCCGGTGAAGAGAATCAGCCCGGCGGCCTGGTTGGAATTCAAAAACTTCAGATATTCGAGGCCACGCTGTGCGTCATTCTGCGTATGGCCGATCAGGATGCCGTAGCCATGGGCGCGTGCTTCGTTCTCGAGGCCGACGAGAATGTTGGAAAAGTTCGGGTCGCCGATATCGGGCGCCACCACGAGGATCATGTTTGACCGGCCGAGCCGCAGACTGCGGGCCATGGCGTTCGTGGTGTAGCCGGTGATGGCGATTGCCTGGTTGACTTTCAGCCGCGTCGAATTGGCTACTTTCTCCGGCATGTGGATCGCCCGCGATACCGTCGCGATCGAGACCTCGGCGATCCGAGCGACGTCTTCAATGGTTGCGGGCGTGGAATTCGACACTGCGTCCTGCCTTGGGATGCCTTCGCCGCGACACTACACAGACTTGCCGATAGGTCAAACGTCGGGGCCGGCAGATCTGTGTGTAACAATGATGTAAACCTTTACATGCGTTGTGTAAAGGTTTACATATGGCGCCAAGCGGATGGGAGCCGCAGGGGAGGAAGCCGGTCAATGAGTGTGGATTCAGTCGACGCCGCGCCCGTGGTGTTGTCCGCGCGGCGCATCTGCAAGTCGTTCAGCGGCGTGCAAGTCCTCTTCAGTGTCAATTTCGATCTGCGCGCCGGTGAGATCCATGCTCTCATGGGTGAAAACGGCGCCGGCAAATCGACGCTGGTCAAGGTCATGTCCGGTTTCGAGCAGCCGAGTTCGGGCGAGATATTGCTCGATGGCGAGCCGGTCGCGCTGCCAGCGAATGGCGCAGCCGAAGCGCTCGGCATCGTTCTCATCCATCAGGAATTCAATCTTGCCGAACATCTGACCGTCACAGAGAGCCTTTTCCTTGGCCGCGAAGTCACACGGTTCGGCATGCTTGATCGCAGATACATGCGTGCCGAGACGCGCAAGGCACTCGATCTGCTCGGTTCGCACGTCGACGAGAATGCCATCATCAGCACATTATCGATCGCCGACAAGCAGATGGTGGAAATCGCCAAGGCAATCAGCCGTGATGCCCGGGTCGTGATCATGGACGAGCCGACAGCGGTGCTCTCGCGCGAAGAGACGAACTTCCTGTTCCGGCAGGTGCGCAAACTGCGCGACGCGGGAACCAGCTTCATCTTCGTATCGCACAAGCTCGACGAGGTGATGGAAATCACCGACCGGGTGACCGTGCTGCGTGACGGTCAGTGGGTCAAGACGGCCCCGACCTCGCTGCTCGATGGCGAGTCGATCGCCCAGCTGATGGTCGGGCGCGAGCTGTCGCGCCTGTATCCCACCAAGGTCGAGCCCAATGTCGACGAGGAAGTCGTCCTCCGGGTCGAGGGCGTCTCTACGGGTTATGTCCAGGATGCAAGCTTCGAGGTTCGCAAGGGCGAGATCATCGGTTTTTCGGGCATGATCGGTTCCGGTCGTACGGAACTGATGGAGGCGATCGCCGGGCTTCGCAGCCGTGCTTCGGGCGAAGTCCACATTCGCGGCGAATCGGTTCCGTCGGGCGATGTGCACGCCGCCAATCGCGCCGGACTTGCCTACATGACCAAGGATCGCAAGTCGAAGGGCTTGCTTCTGCGCTCCGGCATGATGACCAATCTGACGCTACAGTCGCTCGGCCAGCATTCGCGGCACGGCTATCTGAGCCCAAGCAGCGAGGCGCAGGCGCTCGCCAAGGCGCGGCGCCGCTTCGATATCCGCGTTCGCGATACCAACATCGTTGCCGGGCGCATGTCTGGTGGCAACCAGCAAAAACTTCTGCTTGCCAAGGTCATGGAGACCGAGCCCGAAATCATCATCATCGACGAGCCGACGCGTGGCATCGATGTCGGCACCAAGCAGCAGATCTATCATTTCATCTCGGCGTTGGCGCGCGATGGTCGGTCCATCATCGTCGTCTCGTCGGAGATGCCTGAAGTGATCGGCCTCTGCACGCGCGTCGCCGTGATGCGCGAAGGACGGATCGTCGGCGTGCTTGAGGGCGACGAGATCTCCGAGCAGGAGATCATGCGTTACGCCGCGGGATTGAAGAAGAAAGCCGCCTGACGCTGGCGGGGAGGCGGCAGCGACGGTCGTGCCGCGCAGGTATGATGCCCATCGAATATTGTGGCGGGAGGTTGGTTTGGAGATGAGCGTGAATGAGGAGACCAGGGAAATCAGGCGTCGCCCCTGGCGGGATATCGATCTCAGGGCGGTGGCGCCCTTCGCGGCTCTGATATTGCTGTTGATCGTCGGCGCGCTGGTCAACCCGAACTTCATCGGCATCACCAACCTTGCCAACGTCGCGACCCGCTGCGCCTTCATCGCGATCATTGCCGTTGGCGCCACATTCGTGATTTCCGCCGGCGATCTTGACCTGTCTGTCGGTTCGATGGTGGCCTTCGTCGCCAGCCTGATGATCCTTTTGATGAATTCCGGCGTGATTGCCGACCCGACGCTGATGCTGGCGGCCGCGGTCGTGTTCACGCTCGTCGCCGGTGCGCTCTGTGGACTGGCCAACGGCCTGATCACGACCGTCGGCAGGATCGAGCCGTTCATCGCCACGCTCGGCACGATGGGCATCTATCGTGGCCTGACAACATGGCTCAGCCAGGGCGGCGCGATCACGTTGCGCTCGCCGGATATCCAGACGATTTACCGCCCGGCCTATTTCGGCAGCATCCTCGGCGTGCCGGTGCCGATCGTCGTCATCCTTGCCGTCACCGCCGTGGCAGCCTTCATTCTCTATCGCACGCGTTACGGTCGACACGTCGTTGCTGTCGGTTCCAACAGCGACGTCGCACGCTACTCCGGTATCGCGGTCAATCGTGTTCGCACGATCGCCTTCGTCATCCAGGGGCTCTGCGTTGCCATCGCCGTGCTGCTTTATGTGCCGCGCCTCGGCTCGACCTCTGCAACGACGGGCATTCTTTGGGAACTGCAGGCAATCACCGCCGTCGTCGTCGGCGGGACGGCGCTCAAGGGTGGCGCCGGCCGCGTCTGGGGCACGATCTGCGGCGCGTTCATTCTCGAACTGGTCGGCAACATCATGCTGCTGTCGAACTTTATCAGCGAATATCTCATCGGTGCGATCCAGGGTGCGATCATCATTATCGCCATGCTGGTGCAGCGCTCGCTGGTCCGCAAATCGTAAGCGGACTGGCTCCAGGAAATTGGCCGGGATCACAGGGCGTCCGGTTGACGGGTAGGAAAAGTCCCTGACGTTTATTGGGAGGAAATAGAATGCGCAAACTCATGTTGGGTCTTGCGGTTGCGGCCGTCACGCTGGCGGGTACCGCATACGCACAGGACAAGAAGTTCACCATCGGCGTGTCCATTCCGGCCGCCGACCATGGTTGGACCTCGGGCGTCGTGTTCCATGCCGAACGCATCGCCAAGAAGCTGATGGAACAGCATCCGGGCCTGAACGTCATCGTCAAGACCTCGCCGGATGCCGCCAGCCAGGCGAACGCTGTGCAGGACCTTGACACACAGGGTATCGATGCACTTGTCATCCTGCCGTCGGATCCGGATCCGCTCGTCAACGCCATCAAGGAAGTCAAGGGCAAGGGTAAGTACGTCGCGCTTGTCGACCGTGCGCCTTCGACCAACGATGACACCGTCCGTGACCTTTACGTTGCCGGCAACAACCCGGCGCTCGGCGAAGTCGCTGGCAAGTACATCGCAGCGCAGACGCCGGACGCCGAAGTCGTCGTCATCCGCGGTCTGCCGATTCCGATCGATCAGCAGCGCCAGGACGGCTTCGACAAGGGTATTGCCGGCTCCAAGGTCAAGGTTCTTGACCGCCAGTATGGCAACTGGAACCGCGACGATGCCTTCAAGGTCATGCAGGATTACCTGACGAAGTATCCGAAGATCGACGTGGTCTGGTGCCAGGATGACGACATGGCTGTCGGCGTGCTGCAGGCGATCGAGCAGGCCAAGCGTTCCGACATCAAGTATGTCGTTGCCGGCGCCGGCTCCAAGGACATGGTCAAGAAGGTCATGGACGGCGACAAGATGATCCCCGTCGACGTTCTCTATCCGCCGGCAATGGTCGGCACGGCAATGGAACTGACGGCTGCTGGTCTTTACGGTCAGGTTCCGGTTCGCGGCACCTTCGTCCTCGACGCCACGCTTGTCACGAAGGACAACGCCAAGGACTTCTACTTCCCGGATTCTCCGTTCTGATCCGAGAAATCCAATGCGGCGCCCGTTCGAGAGGACGGGCGTCTATTTTGATGCTTCCGCTCGTCACTCAGACAGGCCGGCGCTGGTGAGATCGGCGATGAAGCGGTCGATGAAGGTTTCGGTCATGACAGGATTGTCGCCGAAATAGAATTCCCGCCGGGCGTCGGTACAGTTCATTCCCGGTCGGAAACGATGAAGCCTGGCAATCGCTTCCTGAGCCTCGTCAGTTTTGCCTTGCCTTCCGAGGATCGCAACCAGAACGATCGCCGGCCAGAAGGTGGCATTCGGGGAGCGGAGCGATGCGCGCGCTGCCTTGGCCGCTTCCGCCATGTTGTCCAACTGATAGTTCGCGATCGCGAGAATGTTATGGAAGGTCCAAAGATGCGGATCGCGAGGGCTGAGACGGAACGCTTCCTTGATCTCGGTAATGCCTTCAGCGGGGCGCTCGACATAGCAGAGGACCTGGCCGAGCGCGAAGTGAGCCTGCGCAAAACTCTGATCCAGCTGCAAGGCGTTGCGCAGATGCGCAATTCCCGCCTCCGTCGCCCCATCGAGCGCAAGCGCTCTACCCAGGGCGAGGTGCGCGGCGGGTTCCTTTTGATCCAGTCCAATCGCCCGTTCGGCAAGGTCGATCGCCTCGCAGATGCGCTCAGCTCGTTCGTCGAGAGGGCCATACCAGCCAAGCTGAATGTGCACGTAGGCCAGGCGGGCCTGTGCCTGCGCGAAGGTCGGATCAATGCTGATCGCCTGCTCGAAGAGCGCCTTGGCAGTCTTCAATTCGTCAAGTGTGAACCGGTAGAGATGCCAGAGGCCCTTCAGGTAGATTTCCCAGGCGTCCATGTCGAACACGGTGCGGCCACGAAGGGCGGCGAACTCGATGGAGCCGAGTTCCGGCTCGATCGTGCCCGTGATCTCAGAAGCAAGCTGGTCCTGAACATCGAAGATGTCGGCCAGCGTCCGGTCGTAGCGTTCGGCCCAGAGCAGCGAGCCATCCGTGCCATTCAGCAACTGCGCGGTGATCCGAAGGCGATCTGCCGCACGGCGCACGCTGCCTTCCAGCACGTACTTGACACCAAGGTCCTCCGCCACCTGTTGCGCATTGGCCTGCCGGCCCTTGTAGCTGAACGACGAGTTGCGGGCTGCGACCAGCAGCCAGCGACAGCGTGCCAGCGTGGCGATCAACTCGTCCGTGAAGCCGTCCGAGAAATGTTCCTGTTCCTCGATGCTCGACATGTTGTTGAAGGGCAGCACCGCAATGGAGGGCCGATTGCGCAAGGGCCTCGTGACCTGATCCTTCGGCGCGGAAGGCGATGGAAGTTGTACGCTTTCCGCCGTCCACCGCCAGACACGGACCGGTTGCTCGATGTTCCTGAGCTTGCGGTTGCCGAAATCGATTGCCCGGAAGTCAAGCTTCGATCGGATCTGGTCGTTGACCTGCTGGGAGACGCAGATCCCTCCCGGCGGTGCCAGTTGCTGCAGGCTTGCGGCGACGTTCACGCCGTCGCCGAAAATGTCCTCGTCTTCGACCAGCACATCGTCAACGTGGATGCCGATGCGCCACACCATGCGCCGATCCGGCTCGATGGCCTCGTTGCGCCGAAGCAATGCTCTCTGAATATCCATGGCGCAGCCGACGGCATCGACGACGCTCGCAAATTCGGCCAGCGTGCCATCACCGAGAAATTTCACGACGCGCCCGTGATGTCTGTCGATGCTGGGAACGATGATTTCGCTGTTGTGCGCTTTCAGCGTCGCAAAAGTGCCGGTTTCATCAAGGCCCATCAGCCGGGAAAAGCCGACGACATCCGCATCCAAGATTGCTGCCAGACGCCGCGTCATGCGCCATCCTCCTGGTCTAAAGACAGTAGCACGGCACGGCGCGATGTCTACCGCCGCAAGACGCTGCGGGTGCCTGGATTGCAGGCGGACACCACCGCTGTGACGGGATGGACAGCAGAAATGCGGTACGTACATCTTGTGTGCCGAGACAGGCCGTGTTTAAGTCGGCCGCCTTCGTTTTTCGTCCCGCGGGGCAAATTTGCAGTTTCGCCGAAATCGGCTTGCAGACTTCAAATCGCGTGCTAGAACACTATCAGAAACGTTTACGGTCATCTTTTAGGGAGGAATTGACATGAAAACGATCAAGGGTCCAGGCCTGTTCCTTGGACAGTTCGCGGGCGATGCCGCGCCTTTCAACTCGTGGGATTCGATCACCAAATGGGCAGCCGACATCGGCTACAAGGGCGTGCAGGTTCCGACCTGGGCGGGCCAGCTGATGGACCTCAAGAAGGCGGCTTCCTCAAAGGATTATTGCGACGAGTTTGCCGGTGTGGCGCGCCAGAACGGCGTCGAAGTCACCGAGCTTTCCACCCACCTTCAGGGCCAGCTCGTCGCCGTGCATCCGGCCTATGATGAAGCGTTTGACGGCTTTGCGGCACCTGAGGTGCGCGGCAATCCGAAGGCGCGTCAGGAATGGGCTGTCGAACAGGTCAAGATGGCGCTGACGGCGTCGAAGCATCTCGGCATCAAGGCGCATGCGACCTTCTCCGGTGCGCTCGCCTGGCCGTTCATCTACCCGTGGCCGCAGCGCCCGGCCGGCCTCGTCGAAACCGCTTTCGACGAACTCGCCCACCGCTGGAAGCCGATCCTCGACCATGCCGACGAAAACGGCGTCGACGTCTGCTACGAAATCCATCCGGGCGAAGACCTGCATGACGGTATCACGTTCGAGATGTTCCTCGAGCGCGTAAAGAACCATCCGCGCGCCAACATGCTCTACGATCCGTCGCACTACATCCTGCAGTGCCTCGACTATCTCGAGAACATCGACATCTACAAGGACCGGATCAAGATGTTCCACGTCAAGGACGCCGAGTTCAACCCGACCGGCCGCCAGGGCGTCTATGGCGGTTACCAGGGCTGGGTCGAGCGTGCCGGCCGCTTCCGTTCGCTCGGCGACGGTCAGGTCGATTTCGGCGCGGTCTTCTCGAAGATGACGGCCAACAACTTCGACGGCTGGGCCGTGGTCGAGTGGGAATGCGCGCTGAAGCATCCGGAGGACGGCGCACGTGAAGGCGCCGAGTTCGTCAAGGCGCACATCATCCGCGTCACGGAAAAGGCCTTCGACGATTTCGCAGCGGGTGGTACGGACCAGGCGGCCAACCGCCGCATGCTCGGTCTCTGAGGCCACTGCCCTTCGCTACAGGAAGGTTGATTGGACGCAGCGGGAAGGGGCACTCCCTTCCCCAGCCCACCGAGGGAAGGGGCTGTTTCTGCCCTACGCAATTTAGGAGGAACCAATGGCAATTGAAGCATCTACAGAACAGGCGCGCGAACCGCGCATCCGTCTCGGCATGGTCGGCGGCGGCGCGGGCGCGTTCATCGGCGCCGTCCATCGCATCGCTGCCCGCATCGACGACCAGTACGACCTGATATCAGGCGCGCTGTCATCGACGCCGGAAAAGGCAATGGCATCGGGCCGCGATCTCGGCCTCGATCCGTCGCGCACCTATTCCAGCTACCGCGAGATGGCGATCCGCGAAGCGAAGCTGAAGAACGGCATCGAAGCGGTTTCGATCGTTACGCCGAACCATGTTCATTACGACGCTGCCAAGGAATTCCTGCGTCGCGGCATCCATGTCATCTGCGACAAGCCGCTGACCTCGAACCTTGCCGACGCCAAGAAGCTGAAGAAGGTGGCCGACGAGAGCGGCGCGCTCTTTATCCTGACGCATAACTACACCGGTTACCCAATGGTTCGTCAGGCGCGCGAGATGATCGCCAATGGCGAACTCGGTGATATCCGCATCGTACAGGCGGAATATCCGCAGGACTGGCTGACCGAAGCCGTCGAGCAGACGGGTGCCAAGCAGGCTGTGTGGCGCACCGACCCGGCGCAGTCGGGTGCTGGCGGTTCGACCGGCGATATCGGTACGCATGCCTATAACCTCGCCTCCTTCGTGTCCGGACTGGAGCTCGACAGCCTCGCCGCCGATCTCGACAGCTTCGTCGAAGGCCGCCGTCTCGACGACAACGCCCACGTCATGCTGCGCTTCAAGGCAAAGGGCTCCGAGAAGCCGGCCAAGGGCATGCTCTGGTGCAGCCAGGTGGCGCCGGGCCACGAGAACGGCCTCAAGGTCCGCGTTTATGGAACGAAGGGTGGTCTGGAATGGGTGCAGGCCGATCCGAACTATCTCTGGTTCACGCCCTTCGGCGAGCCGAAGCGCCTGATCACCCGCAACGGCGCAGGCTCCGGCCCTGCCGCTGCCCGCGTTTCGCGCATTCCGTCCGGTCATCCGGAAGGCTATCTCGAAGCCTTCGCGACGATCTACGCGGAAGCCGCGCTTGCGATCAACGCACACAAGAAGGGCAAGGCAGTCGATAAGGCCGTGGTCTACCCGACGGTTGATGACGGCGTAAAAGGTGTTGCCTTCGTCGAGGCTTGCGTAGCGTCCTCGAAGAAGAACGGCGCCTGGGTCAAGGTCTGATCCTCGTACGGTTTGGATAATTTATGCAACTAATGAGCGCACTCCCTACAATGTTAGGGAGTGCGCTCATTGTCGTTTCACAATGCTGTGGCAGAAACGGGCGCAACCAGATGGGGAGACGTTCGATGAAAGCTTTTGCCAAAGTTCTGACATGCGCCTTCGCGTTCGCTGCGTTTCCGGCGTTGTCGCAGGAGGTCCTCAATCGCGCGCCGAACTTCTATGGCCGCCAACGTGTTCCGGGCACGGTGAACGTGCAGACGACGGTTTCTCTGTCGGTGCCTGTCGACGCCGGGCAAGAGAGCGGCGAGCAGATCAAGGCCGCCCAGAAAGGGTTCTATCTGATGGCGGGCGGGCAATGTGATCTCATATTGCAGACGCTTGCCGAGAGCTGCCAGATCATCAACCTTACGAGCAGCGCGGATCTCAATCGCGGTTCGCGCAACGACATCGTCGTGCGTGGCACGGTGACGATGGCCGTGAAACTCAAAGAGCAGAAGCAGTAGCGGTTCCTAGTGCTATAGTGACAGAATCGCTGCGGATTTCAGGCTGACGTGGTTCCGTCGATGCGGCTCCACCGCCTATTGCCTTGATTTCGGCGTGGTGCTCGCCTAGATTGCGGCCATCGCCAACATCAACAGGATGTGTGCAGCAATGGATTTCACCCCGATCGCAACGCCAGTTCGCCTTGCTATTCGGGAGTCCTTTATCCATGCCTGCATCCATTACCCTGTCGAATCTTTCGTGGTCCACGCCTGACGGGCGGACCCTCCTTTCCCATCTCGATCTGAGTTTCGGCGCCGAGCGAACCGGCCTCATCGGTCGTAATGGTGTCGGCAAGACGACGCTGTTGAAGCTCGTTGCCGGCGAATTGCAACCGCAATCCGGCAGCATCGCCTTCGGCGGGCGGCTCGGAATCCTGCGCCAGGCGGTCCAGGTGGACGAGGGGGCAACGGTCGCCGATCTCTTCGGCGCCAGTGATGCGCTCACTATCCTTCGCCGCGCCGAAGCCGGTGATGCCACGTTTGACGAACTCGCAATTGCCGATTGGACGATCGAGGCGCGTATCGCCGCGGCGATCGAAGGCGTCGGGTTGGACGCGGAACCGGAAACCTTGCTGACCTCGCTTTCCGGCGGCCAACGGACGCGTGTAGGTCTTGCAGTCCTCGTCTTCTCCGGCCCTGATTTCCTCATTCTCGACGAACCGACCAACAATCTCGATCGGAATGGGCGCGAAGCGGTCATCGCATTACTTGCCGGCTGGCGGGCCGGCGCCATCGTCGTCAGCCATGATCGCGAATTGCTCGACACCATGGATGCGATCGTGGAGATCACGACACTTGGCGCCCGGCGATACGGTGGAAACTGGAGCGCATTTCGCGAACGCAAAGCGATCGAATTGGCTGCCGCCGAGCACGATCTTGCAGACAGCGAGAGACGCGTTGCCGATGCGGTCCGCAGCGCCCAGGTTGCGGCGGAGCGGCAGGCCCGCAGTGACCGCAACGGCCGCAAGAAGGCGGCAAGGGGCGACATGCCCCGCATTGTCGCCGGCGGCCTCAAGCGACAGGCGGAAAACACCAGCGGCAACAAAGTTCGCCTTGGCGAAAAACGCCGCGAGGAGGCGATGGAGGAGGCGTCCGCGGCGCGGAAGCGGATCGAGATCCTCCGGCCCTTCTCAGCCCAGCTCGCGTCAACAGGGCTGCCGCCCGGCAGGGATGTTCTCCGGCTGGAGGGCGTCGCTGCCGGCTATCGGCCCGAGCAGCCAATCATCCGAAACCTTTCCTTCGCCATGACCGGCCCCGATCGCGTCGCGATCGCCGGACCGAACGGCTCTGGCAAGACGACGCTGTTGGCGCTGATCACAGGCGAGCTACACCCATGGTCCGGGACGGTCTCCGTCATGACCGGCTTTTCGATGTTCGATCAGAGCGTCAGTCTCCTCGATCGATCGCTGTCGATCCGCGAGAATTTCGGCAATCTCAATCCCGGTGCCAACGAGAATGCCTGCCGCGCCGTGCTGGCGCGTTTCATGTTCCGGGCGGATGCCGCCCTGCAGCAGGTCTCGACACTCTCGGGAGGGCAGCTGCTGCGCGCTGGACTTGCCTGTGTTCTCGGCGGCGCAAAGCCGCCGCCGCTTTTGATCCTCGATGAGCCGACCAACCATCTCGACATCGATTCCGTCGCAGCCGTGGAGGCGGGCCTGCGGGCCTATGACGGCGCGCTGCTTGTCGTCAGTCACGATGAAGTGTTTCTTGACAATATCGGCATTGCGAGGCGGTTGCAGTTGCCCTCGGGCGATGAGATCATCGCGTAAACCGGGGAGGTCGACAACGGTCGTGTTTTCCATCTCGCGTCATGGTGGATTTTCATCTGCAACGTTACAGTTTTGACATTCGAGCCCTGTACAAGCCTATCTGGCTTGGCTAAACCGCCACCGAAGATGGCCGCATCGGCCTGTCCAACAGCAACAGACGGAACCCTCTCATGATCGATCCGAAGACCCTTGCGGCCCGCTTCCCGGGCGATTTCACCTTTGGCGTTGCGACGGCAGCGTTTCAGATTGAAGGCGCTTCCAAGGCAGACGGTCGCAAGCCCTCCATCTGGGATGCCTTCTGCAATATGCCGGGTCGGGTCTTCAATCGCGACAATGGCGATGTCGCCTGCGATCACTACAACCGCCTCGATGAGGATCTCGATCTCATCAAGTCCATGGGCGTCGAAGCCTATCGTTTCTCGATCGCCTGGCCGCGCATCATCCCTGATGGCACAGGTCCGGTGAACGAGGCGGGTCTGGATTTCTATGATCGCCTCGTCGATGGCTGCAAGGCGCGGGGCATCAAGACCTTCGCAACGCTCTATCACTGGGATCTGCCGTTGCTTCTCGCCGGCGATGGCGGCTGGACGGCGCGCTCGACGGCCTACGCGTTCCAGCGCTATGCCAAGACCGTGATGGCCCGCCTCGGCGACCGTCTCGACAGCGTTGCGACCTTCAATGAGCCGTGGTGCATCGTGTGGCTCAGCCACCTCTACGGCATTCATGCGCCGGGCGAGCGCAACATGCAGGCGGCCCTTCACGCCATGCACCACATGAACCTTGCGCATGGCCTCGGCGTCGAGGCGATCCGTTCGGAGGCGCCCAACGTACCGGTCGGGCTCGTGCTCAATGCCATGTCCGTCATGCCAGGCTCTGACAGCGCAGCCGACCAGGCGGCTGGCGAACGGGCTCACCAGTTCCACAACGGCGCCTTCTTCGATCCGGTCTTCAACGGCGAGTATCCGAAGGAGTTCCTGGAAGCACTCGGCGACCGGATGCCCGTCGTGGAAGAGGGCGACCTCAAGATCATCAATCAGAAACTCGACTGGTGGGGCCTCAACTACTACACGCCGCTGCGTGTCGCTGACGATCCTGCAAAGAACGGCGATTTCCCCTGGACGGTCGAGGCGCCGCGCGTCAGCGACGTGAAGACCGATATCGGCTGGGAGGTCTATGCACCGGGCCTGAAGAACGTCGTCGAGGATCTCTATCGTCGCTACGAGCTGCCGGAGTGCTACATCACCGAGAACGGCGCCTGCTGCAACATGGGCGTCGTCAACGGCGAGGTCGATGACCAGCCGCGCCTCGACTACTACAGCGAGCACCTCGATACCGTCGCCGACCTTATCAAGGACGGTTATCCGATGCGCGGTTACTTCGCCTGGAGCCTGATGGACAATTTCGAATGGGCCGAGGGTTACCGCATGCGCTTCGGCCTCGTGCATGTCGACTACGACACGCAGGTCCGCACGGTGAAAAAGAGCGGCAAATGGTACAGCGAACTTGCCGCGCAGTTCCCGAAGGGCAATCACAAAAGCAGCTGACGAGCGCATGGCGCGAATCGGCGCCGTGGCTTAAACCGAGCGCATGGCAAAGCCGCTCTTCCTCTATGCGCTCTGCGGCAGCCAGCGAAAGGCGTCGACCAATCGCCGGCTGCTCGAAGCTCTGCGCGACAATGCGCCGGTGGGTGTCTCCATCGAGATCTGCGAACTGATCGGCGATCTGCCGATCTTCAATCCGGACCGCGAGGGTGAGAACACACCGGCCATCGTCAAAGAGTTTGCCGCAAAGATCCGTGCCTGCGACGGCATCATCGTCGCCTGTCCGGAATATGCCCATGGTCTGCCCGGCGGCTTGAAGAACGCGCTGGATTGGTTGGTCTCCCGCGACGAAGTGCCGTTCAAGCCCGTGACGATCGCGCATGCCTCGCATCGCGGCGATTTCGCGCTAGAGCAGTTGACCGAAGTGCTCAAGACGATGTCACTACGCCTTGTCGACGAGGCCCTTCTACGAGTCTCATTGCTCGGCAAACCGGAGGACATACAGACCGTTGTGCTCGCCGAGAACGTCGAAAGCGGTCTTCTTGTATCAGCGCTTGTAAAATTCTGCGCTGCAATCAATCGAGCCGCGACCTAGTTTTGTTTGTCAAGCTTTTGAAAATATTGATCAATATGTGCAAGCATGTGCGTGTTTCGAGCGCTTTTGCCAAATCGTAGACGATTAATCATTGTATCGCCCTTTAACCGTTTTTTGAACCATTCGCTGGCAGACTTCCTTGATCGGGGAGCAGTAATGCGGGCAATTTTCGAAGGCAGCAGAAAAATTTCGGGCATCGGTCGTCATGCGACCGTCGCCGGCGTGCTTTTTTCCTTTGCCATTGTCGTCGCGATTGTCACGGTCCTGGTGCTCAGCGCGCTTGAACGCGTTGCGGACCGATCGAATGTGCTGGATGACGAGCGTTCGCGGGAAACCATTTCCGGCGCACTGAAGACCTTCGAGATGCAGTTAGGCGCGACGCTCAACGACTACGCCGCCTGGGATGATGCCGCGGTGAACGTCTATGCGGCCGATGGTATGGCTTGGACGATCAGCAACTACGGCGAAATGTCCGTCAACAGTTCCCTCTTCGACATGGCGATCGTGATCGATGATGAGAAGAAACCGATCATGGCGTATCGGGAAGGCAAGCCGATGGACGGCTCACTGGACGAATTCTTCTCCCCATCGCTCTGGACGCTTTTCAACAAGGCAAAGGCCGCGAGGCCACAGGACAATCCGGAAGCAACGGGCTTCGTTGGTACCAAGTCCGGTATCGCGGCAGTCGGCGTAGCGCTCGTCCGCGAGAAATCCGGTGCGCTTGGTGTACCGGCCGGAAAACATCGCTACCTCATTTTCGCGCGGCATCTGAGCGCCGACAAGGTCGCCGAGCTTGGTGCAACCTATGTTATCAGCGGATTGAAACTGGTTGCTCCGAACTTCGAGGCTCCCTATTCGGTGACGATCGCGGACGCGCAGGCGATTACCCTCGGCAAGCTCACCTGGATGTCGCGGGCTCCCGGCGATATTGGCTATGGCGAAGTTCGTCCAATGGTCGTCAAGGCACTGGGCCTTGTCGGCCTGTTCTTCATCGTGTTGCTGATCATCGGCTGGTTGGCGTTGCGGCGCCTCAAGGCGGAAGAAATCAATGCCCGAGAGGAAGCAAACCGTGATCGGCTGAGCGGCTTGTTGAACCGCGACGGGTTGGGATCTGCGATCGACGGTTTCGTTGCAGAAGCCCTGCAGACGCGCCGCAACGTGCTTATCCTCTATCTCGACCTCGATGGCTTCAAGGAAGTCAACGATGCTTACGGTCATGGCACCGGCGACCAACTGATCCGGGCGGTTGCCGCAGGCCTGGACGTGCTCATCCCCGAGGGTGCCGTCCTTGCGCGCATCGGCGGCGATGAGTTCGCTATCGCCTTTGTCTCCGAGAGCGAGCACGCGGTTGCCCTGCAGCTTGCCGAGCAGATACTGGATTTCCTGGCGGAGCCGCTGGAGATCGGCCGGCGTGTCGTCGTGATCGGCGCGAGCATCGGTATCGCCATGTCGCAGGGCGGCACGATTGACCGCGAGGAGCTGGTGCGCCGGGCCGACCTTGCCATGTACAAGGCCAAGGAAGCCGGTCGCGCGCGCATGACGCTTTACGATCCCGCGATGGACGCCGACCGCAGCGAGCGCAATGCGCTGGAACTCGATTTGCGGATGGCGATCGAGGGCGGCGACCTACAGATCGCCTATCAGCCACTGATCGATGCAGCGACCCATGAAATGACCGGCGTCGAAGCATTGGTGCGGTGGAACCGCCCGGGCCACGGACCGGTCTCGCCTGAGGTCTTCATTCCTATCGCGGAGACCAGCGGACTGATCGAAGCGCTCGGGCTTTTCGTGCTGCGCAAGGCCTGCGAAACCGCCAAGCAGTGGCCGGAACTGCGTATCTCGGTCAACGTCTCTCCGGGGCAATTCCGCAACCCGGCCTTTGCCGACTATGTCCGCTATGTCCTAAAGCAGACGGAGATCGAGGCCAAACGGGTGACGCTTGAGGTCACCGAGGGTTACATGATCCAGAACCCGCAGCGCACGCGGCAGGCGATCGAGCGGTTGAAGGCGCTGGGCGTCAAAGTCGCGCTCGATGACTTCGGCTCGGGTTTCTCGTCCATCGGTTATTTGCGCCAGTTTGGCTTCGACCGCATCAAGATTGACCGCTCGCTGGTCATGGACATTCTGGAAAGCGACCGTCAGCGCGAAATGCTGCAGGCAACGGTGGCACTCGCCCGCTCGCTCGACATTCCGGTGACGGCCGAGGGCATCGAGACGGAGGAGCAGGCCATTGCCGTGCGCCTCTTCGGCTGCGATACCCTACAGGGCTATTTCTTCGGCAGACCGATGCCGGCCGATCAGATCACCGAGCGGTTGATGCAGGCGCGGGCAACGAAGGTCACCACGCGCCGCACCAACGCCGCCTAATCAGGTTCCGATGTGCTTCTGCCCGCGCTTCTTGGCGAGCGCGATCTGGTGCTGCCGCTGGCGGTAGCGCAGACGGTCGTCTTCGCTGCGCGTGTGGTAGCAGTTGCTGCAGGAGACACCTTCCTCGTAGTGGGGTGAGGTGATCTCCTCGGCGGTGATCGGATTGCGGCAGGCGTGGCAGAGCTTGTGCTCGCCTTCCTTGAGGCCGTGTTCGACCGAGACACGTTCGTCGAAAACGAAACAGGCACCATCCCAGAGGCTTTCTTCCTGCGGGATCTCTTCGAGATATTTCAGGATGCCGCCCTTGAGGTGATAGACCTCCTCAAAGCCCTGCTCCTTCATGAAGGCGGTGGCCTTCTCGCAGCGGATGCCGCCGGTGCAGTACATGGCGATCTTCGGCTTGTTGTGCAGGCCGGTATTGTTGCGCACCCAGTCCGGGAATTCGCGAAAGGTCTTCGTGTTCGGGTCGACAGCACCGCGGAAGATGCCGATCGCCGTCTCGTAATCGTTGCGCGTGTCGATGACGATTGTATCGGGATCGGAGATCAGCGCGTTCCAGTCCTGCGGAGCGACATAGGTGCCGACCACCTTGTTGGGGTCGATGTTCTCGACGCCCATGGTGACGATCTCTTTCTTGAGCCTCACCTTCATTCGCAGGAAAGGCATCTTCGATGCGCGGCTTTCCTTGTGCTCAAGCGCGGTAAATTCCGGCTGGGCGCGCAAATAGGCGAGCACCGTCTTGATGCCTGCATCCGGGCCAGCGATCGTGCCGTTGATGCCTTCATGCGCCAGAAGCAGCGTGCCCTTCACGCCGTTTTCTTCGCAAAGCGTCTGCAGCGGCTCGCGCAGGCTTTCGAAGCGCGGGACGGAAACGAAATGGTAGAGAGCCGCAACGAGGAAGGGGCTCGTCGCAGACGGCGGTTGTGTCAGCGTGTCTGTCATGCGGCTGCAAATACAGGTTTCGGGCCGTCTGCGCAATTGGGACGATTCAGCTCACCTGCGCCTGCCAGAGCAATTCGATCCGGTCTGCTTCCTCCCGCGGATCATCGGCGAATACTTCCTCGGCGCGCTCCAAGGCTGCCTGTCGGCCTTCCTGCTGGTGGAAAATGACGGCGTCGAGTAGATGGGCCAGGTCGTCGGCATTGCTGAAATGCCGTGGCTCGGCCTCCACGAGTTCGCAAAGCACGTCGAGATCGTGGATGCGGCCGAGCAGATCGACCAGACTGCTCGTTACCTCGTATTTGGCATCCATGGCGGCCGGCCAAAGCGGCCTGAGCGCGGCGTGATAGGCCCGGTAGTCCTGGGCGCGCTTGCGCAAGGTATGGAAGGCTTCTGCCGACCCGCCGTTCCGGCATTGGGCAATTGCTTCTCTTGCCTTGAGGGCTGTCTTGCGCCAGCCCTTGGCGACCAGCCGGGCATGCCGCTGCGGGCCGCCGTTGAAATGTACGTCCTCGACAGCCGCTGCCGCCGCTTTGAGATGGTCCGGTACCTTCGTCAGCTTCTGGTCGATTGTCGCCTCGGCTTCGGCCATGTGATCGCGGCGGGCCTTCAATGCCTCGATGATGCGGCCGATCGCCTTCTTTTCCTCAGCATTTCGTGCTCGCGCCTTGAGATGCGCGGCGGTCTCGATCAGAGCGGCGGCGTCTCGGATTGCTGAAAGCGATTGCGCAACTTCCCGAAGGCGCGTGTTTTCCTGGTCCTGAAACTCCGGTATCTCCCCGGCAACGAGGCGATAAAGGGAGCGGACACGTTTCAGGTTCTTGCGAAAGTCGTGGATCGCTTCGTGCTTGCCATCGGGCATCTTTTCGAGCGTGTGAATCGCATCGCGAAGCTGTCCGCCCACGGCTTTCCGGAATTCTGCAGTGAAGCTGCGGTCAGGCCGTATACGAAAGGGCATGCCGATCGTGCTCGAATTCTGTGGCCAGCGCCTGGTTGGAGTAGCGGAAATCGCCCGTCACCTCGCGCCCGAGCCAGGAGGGGAGCGCAGGCTTGTCGTTTTCCGAGCGCATCTCCACTTCGGCGATCACCAGGCCGCGGTGCTGGCCGGCAAAGACATCCACTTCCCAGATGAAGCCTTCATGCGGGACGCGATAGCGGGTCTTCTCGATAACGACGCCGATTGCGTCATCGAGCAACTGATCGGCGTCGGCGACCGGAATGTCGTATTCGAACTCTTCACGGGTCATCGTGCTGCGGCCGATCTTGATCGTCAGCCGTGCCTTCGCATTGTCGAGCACGCGCACGCGGACGGACCGGTCGTCCATCGAAGCGATATAGCCTTGTTTTAAAATGGATTTCGTCTCGGCGCCGGAGCGCCAGCCGTCGTTGCGTACTAGAAACTTCCGCTCGATCTCTTTCGCCATTACCGGGGACCTTTTGTGACAATTTTATTACGCTAGCCTAATTTTACGGCGATGTGTACCCATTCTATTCCAAAGATGGGTTTGGTCTCGACAAGGCGTACCCTTGGAGGTATTTCGGGTCCCGAATTCAATCGTTTCATAAGGATCACGCGGCCATGGGCGAAAAGACAGAAAAGCTCCTTTCCATCCTGAAACTTCAGCCTGTCGTACCGGTTCTGATCGTCGATGACGTGAAGTCCGCCGTTTTGCTGGCGCGTGCTCTTGTCGCCGGCGGCCTGAAGGCCATCGAGATCACCATGCGCACGCCCGCGGCCCTCGATGCCGTCCGCGCCGTTGCCGACGAGGTCGAAGGCGCCGAGGTCGGTGCCGGCACCATCCTCAACGCCGCGCATTGGGATGCCGCGGTTGCTGCCGGCTCGAAGTTCATCGTTAGCCCGGGCGCAACGCAGGAACTGCTCGATGCGGCGCGCAAGTCGTCGGTGCCGTTGCTGCCGGGCGCGGCGACCGCAAGCGAAGTCATGGCGCTGCGCGAGGAAGGCTATCAGGTTCTGAAGTTTTTCCCGGCGGAACAGGCCGGCGGCGCCGCCTATCTCAAGGCGCTATCCTCGCCGCTATCAGGCACCGTCTTCTGCCCAACGGGTGGTATCTCGTTGAAGAACGCGATGGAATACCTGTCGCTGCCGAACGTCATCTGCGTCGGCGGCTCCTGGGTCGCGCCGAAGGAGCTGATCGCCGCTGGCGATTGGGCCGGCATCACCAAGCTGGCGTCGGAAGCGGCGGCCCTGAAGGCATGATTTCGGGACAAACCCACGCGTGATGCGGGCGGAGGTTCCGCCTGCATTTGTATTTCCGGCGTCAGTACCTATCTCCCCTCTGGCCTCTAGATAGGGAGATGATGAGGAATGTTCGACGCGAAAAAGCTTCTTGAGCAGTTCTTGGGTTCGCAGGTGCCGGTTGTCGGCGGTTCGGTCAAGGACCGGGCGGGCGACGCGATCCAGATGGCCAAGGACAATCCGTGGAAAGCTGGCGCGCTCGCAACCGTGCTTCTCGGAACCAAGACCGGCCGCAGCATTGCCGGCAATGCTTTGACCATCGGCGGCCTCGCCGCGATTGCGGGTCTCGGCTACCAGGCCTACAAGAACTACCAGGCAGGGCAGGAACCAGCGACGCCGTCCGATGCGCCGCCGCCGAAGACGGCTGTACTGCCGCCGCCCCCCGACTCTGGATTCGGCGTGACTTCGCCGGCTCAGAGCAACGAATTCGTCCTCGTTCTCATTCGCGCCATGATCGCGGCGGCAAAGGCCGACGGTCATATCGACGACGGCGAACGTGCGCTCATTCTCGACAAGATCAAGGCGGCGGATGTCAGTGGTGAAGCCGCCTTCTTCATCGAACGCGAGTTGTCGCAGCCGACGGATATCGACGCGCTGGTCGCAGCCGCCGTGACCGAGGAGCAGCGGGTGGAGCTCTATACCGCCTCGCGCCTGACCATCGAGCCGGATTCGCGCGCCGAGCGCGGCTACCTCGACCTGCTGGCCGGTCGCCTTGGCCTTCCTGACGCGCTGGTCGATCACATCGAGGCGACGGTAAATTCCGCCAAGGTTGGTTTGTAAGGGTAACAAGCGGCCAGTTGCCTTTCACGGGCGGCTGGCCTAAGCCATGTCTCCTTATCTGGAGGAGCGCATGCGCGATCTATCGAATTTCAAGGGCTGCCCGGCGCCACAGCCGGTAACCCTCAAGGGCCGTTTTGTCACCGTCGAACCTTATGTACGCGAGCAGCATCTGCAAGCGTTGTGGGACGGACTTGGCGGCGTGGCGATCAACCCTCTGCTGCGCTATTTCTCGCAGCCCGATTTCGCCGGCATCGAGGATTTCTCCAACTGGCTTCATTCGGTTTACGCCAAGTCGGGCTGGCTGACCCATATCTTCCGTGACAACAACACCGGTAAGATCGTCGGCATGGCGAACTATATGCGGGCCGATCCGGCCAACGGCGTGATCGAAGTGGGCGGCGTTGCGCACGGTCCTGACATGAAGCGCTCACCGCTCTCCACGGAAGCTCACTACCTTATGGCCAAGCATATTTTCGAGGTGCTTGGATACCGGCGCTATGAGTGGAAATGTGACAATCTGAACGAGGCGAGCAAGACGACGGCGGCACGCTACGGCTTCACGTTCGAAGGCGTGTTCCGCCAGCACATGATCTCCAAGGGTCGCAACCGCGATACGGCGTGGTTCTCGATGATCGATTCCGAATGGCCCGTCCTGAACGCGGCGTTCGAGGCCTGGCTGTCTCCCGGCAATTTTGACGCGGACGGCAAGCAGAAGCGCCGGCTTGAGGATATTCGCGCCGAGCTGAGTAAGGAATCGGCCGCATGACGGCTCCGAAATCGGAAGGCCATTCGCAGGCGATCGCCGCGGCTATCATCCTCGTGGCTGCCGGCCTTGTGCTCTATTTCATGCCGACCATCGTTCTCGGACTCGGCAGCTATTCGCCGTATCTGGCGGCTGGTGTGGGCGCCTGCCTGATCCTCGCTTTTTTCGTCGTCTTTTGGCTGAGAGCGCGATATCAGCGCCGGCGTGGCAAGTAGCGTAGCGGGCGGTCGGCTAGCCCTGCAGCGAAGCGCCGAGCAGCAGCGCGCCCATGGCAATTACCAGCAGGGCGCCCAGAATTTCGATCGTATTCCCGATCCAGATCGAGGCGGCAGAGCCTCGGCCGGCGAGCCGCATGGCCGTGCCCTTGGCAGTGACGGCGAGCGTTGCCAGGATCGCGACCGCTATGGCGGTGCCGAACGACATCGCGATTACCGACAGGACGCCGCCGAGATAGAGGCCGTTCAGAAGCGAGAAGGTCATCACCAGCAACGCGCCCGAGCAGGGGCGCAGGCCAACGGCAATGATGGCGGACCAGGCTTCGCGAATGTTGAACCTTTCTGCACCGAGCAAGGACGGATCGGGCATGTGCGATTGGCCGCAGGTTTCGCAGGCCATGCCCGCGATGAATTTGTGCCCAGCTTTGAGTACGTCCGCTTCGCCGAAAGCGTAGCCTGAGCCTTGCTTTTGTTCCTCATTGTCCTTCCAGTCCAGCATCATGCTGACAGGCCCCGAGGAGGTTGCCATGACTTCGCCGCGTGGCATGCCTGGGATGATTGCTCGCAGCTTGCGAAACAGCAGCCAGCACCCGAAGAGGATGACCATGATGAAGCTGGCAATCTCCATCGCCCGCGTCGCTGCCGTCAGCGTTATTCCGGTGCCGCGCAGCACCAGCCATGCTCCGCCGACCAGTGCGATTGCGACCACTCCCTGGAGAAAGGCGGAGACGAAAGAGATTGATACGCCGCGCCGGAGCTCGATTTCATTGGCTATCATGTAGGAGGAGATGACGGCCTTGCCATGTCCGGGGCCTGCGGCATGGAAGACGCCGTAGGCGAAGGATAGGCCGATCAGCGTCCAGAGATGCCAGGAATCCTCCCGCATGGCGCGCAGCGCGCCTGTCAGCGCGCGATAGAAAGCCTGCTGTTGCGCGTTCACATAGAGGAGGAGGGGAGCAAGCGGCCCGCCCGTCGGCTGGAAGCTCGGCTCTGAGGTGCCGATGCCGAGCGGCGACTGTGCGTGCGCAGCGGCCATGCCCGCGACGAGCATGAGCGCCACACCGAGCGCAATCGGCCGAAGCCCGTGCTTCAGCATGATACGTCTAGCCGCGTCGCGAAGAGCTTCGACATGTTCGTCCCCGTCGGGTCGTTGAAGAAGGCGTCGGTCAAGGACTGCTTGTTTTCGGCGATCACCTGATCGGCATCGGGACGGACGACCTGGTGCTTGCAGCTTTTGAAGCCTTCTCCGACAAGGACCAGTTCGTTGTCGCTCGGAAAATCGATCGAAGTATAGAGCGTCGGGTCGTAGACGCCGAAGGTCATGCGGCCCTTGAGCGGCATCTTTTCCGCCGGCTTGACGGCGAAGAACATTAGAAGCTGGCCCTGCTTGTAGTCGACATGGATCAGATCGGGCTTCTCGACCTTGATGTTCTTACCGTTCATCGTGAGGTTCATGTAGTAGTCGTAGTCGACGAGCGAATCCCGCACGGTCTTGCCGACCTCGGCCAGTTCGTTCGGATCGAGCTTCAGGTCGGTATTCTTGTCGAAATCCATCACGACGGATGACGAGAAGACCTCGTCGAAACGCCAGACGTTCCGCAGTTCGGCAACATTGCCGTCATCGTCGGCGACCACCTCGAGCCTTGCCTCAACGAATACATGCGGATGCGCAAAGGCGGCGGCTGGCAGAAGCGACAGGAACGACGCCATCAGGAATGTCGATTTCTTCATGCGTGCTCTTATTGCGGGATCCCAAATTCATTTGATTCCTTGCCAGTAAATGGGACGGAATTGGGACCGGTCCCCCAAGGCAAGCGGTCAGGAATGCTTCTTGAACCAATTGTGAAGATAGTCGACGAAGATGCGCACCTTGGCCGGCAGATAGCGCCGGTGCGGGTAGACAGCATAGATGCCGCGATCGGTCGGAATGTAATCGTTAAACAGCGTCACCAGTTCGCCGCTCTCGATCGGCTTGCGGGCGATGAAATCGGGTATCAGCGCAACGCCGATGCCGGCAAGTGCCGCACGCAGCGTTGCATGCGGGCTGTTGACCTCCATGGGGCCAGTGACGGCAACGGCGAATGAGGTGTTGTCCGGATTGTAGAAGCGGATGCTGCCCTGGCTGCGGGAATTGGTGTCGACGATGAAGGGGATGTTCGACAGGTCCGACGGATGGGCGAGATCAGGATGGCGCTCCACGAAGTCGGGCGTTGCGCAAAGATGGACGCGGAAATCCGAGATCTTGCGGGCGATCATACCGGAGTCCTCGAGCTTGGTCACGCGGATGGCAACGTCGAAGCCTTCCTCGATGAGGTCGACGAATCGGTCATCCGCGGCGATCTCGAGCGCGAGATCGGGGTTCTCCCTGGCGAAATCGATCAGGGACTGGCCGACATCGGCATCGACAAAGGTGCGTGGCACCGAAATCTTCAGCCGTCCCTTCAATTGCGCGTTATTCTCGCGCACGAGATCGGCGAGGTTGTCGATCTCCTTCAGGATATCGGAGGCGGTGCGATAGTAGGTATGGCCGGCCTCGGTCATGGAGAATTGGCGGGTCGTCCGATTGAGCAGCAGAGCGCCGAGTTCGTCCTCCAATTCGCGTACATATTTGGAAAGCAGCGCCTTGGAACGGCCAGTGCGCCGCGCCGCGGCCGAAAAGCCTTCCGCTTCAACGACATCGATGAAGGCGCGGATGCGGGTGAGTGTGTCCATGATGACCTCCCAAAAAAAGCGCCGAACCGCATTTCAAATCAGTCGGTTGCGGGCCGTTTCGCCACGTTGAACAAATTGCGGTGTATTGTTCAAATATTTTCTGCCGGGAGATGCGAAAAACCGCTTGATTATGACGGCGAATATTCCTATCTCGTGATCAGCCCAAAGTCGCACGTGCCCATGGGTGTCCGCCGAACCCTCGAATTGGTGAGGAAATCGGTAAGGTACCTGGAATTAACCCCTCCAGTCGCTATTCCGGCCAACCGGAAAATGCGAGGACGCCTGAAGCAACGACGGTGCGGGCCTTTTTGTTCTCTCCCTGCTTTCCATCAGCGGGGGTTACTGAAGAGGCACACCTTCATTGCCGGAAGTGCGGTTGGGAATCCCCCTCCAATCCATGGCAGACAAAGCCGGATCCATGTCGCTTTCGCGGCGTTGATTCATCATTCGCGCTATCAAGCGCTTGCTAAGGTTCCGGGGTCTCCACCGGCTGGTTCCTATGCGGGCGATTGATTGCCCTTTGTCCTCCGGTTTTCCCGGAGCTCTGGAATTGGAAGAGGGAATCGATATGACCACCCAGCGCATCCGCGACTTTCTCGCAACCCGACGTCCCGACGGTCCCTGCCTCGTGGTCGACCTCGACGTCGTGCGCGATAATTTCAACGCCTTCCGGCATGCGATGCCGGACAGCGCGATCTATTACGCCGTCAAGGCAAACCCGGCTCCCGAGGTCCTGAAGCTGCTCGCCAACATGGGCTCCAACTTCGATTGCGCGTCTGTCGCTGAAATCGAAATGGCGCTCAACGCCGGTGCGACAGCTGCCCGTATCTCCTACGGCAACACGATCAAGAAGGAACGCGACGTTGCCCGCGCGCATGCGCTCGGCGTCAGCCTTTTCGCGGTCGACAGCCACGAGGAAGTCGAGAAGATCTCGCGTGCCGCTCCCG
The DNA here is from genome assembly GCF_002211315.1 of Rhizobium sp. R693. Classification (NCBI taxonomy): domain Bacteria; kingdom Pseudomonadati; phylum Pseudomonadota; class Alphaproteobacteria; order Hyphomicrobiales; family Rhizobiaceae; genus Rhizobium; species Rhizobium sp. R693. The sequence goes on from NZ_LOKY01000047.1 coordinate 116,362, forward strand.
GCGCCCGCGTATTCTGCCGCGTTCTGACGGATGGCGAAGGCGCCGAATGGCCGCTGTCGCGTAAGTTCGGCTGCGTTCCGCAGATGGCCGTCGACGTTCTCGTCTACGCGCACCAGCTCGGCCTCGAATCCTACGGCGTATCGTTCCACGTCGGTTCGCAGATGACCAAGGTCGATGCCTGGGACTCGGCTCTCGCCGATGCCAAGCGCGTCTTCGTACAGCTGGCCAAGCAGGGCATCCATCTGCAGATGGTCAATATGGGCGGAGGCTTCCCGACCAAGTACCTGCGCGACGTTCCGTCGGCGGAAGCTTACGGCCGTGCGATCTACCAGAGCCTTCGTGATCACTTCGGCAACAACCTGCCGAAGACGATCATCGAGCCGGGCCGCGGCATGGTCGGCAACGCCGGCGTCATCAAGACGGAAGTCGTGCTGATTTCGAAGAAGTCGGACAACGATGCCGCTCGCTGGGTGTTCCTCGACATCGGCAAGTTCGGCGGTCTCGCTGAAACGATGGATGAAGCCATTCGTTACCCGATCCGCACGGAGCGCGACGGCGACGAAATGGAGCCCTGCGTGATTGCCGGCCCGACCTGCGACTCGGCAGACGTGCTGTATGAAAAGAATCTCTATCCGCTGCCGCTTACCCTTTCGATCGGCGACGAGATCCTGATCGAAGGCACCGGCGCCTACACGACCACCTATTCGGCGGTGGCGTTCAACGGCTTCGAGCCGCTGAAGGCCTACGTTATCTAAGATTGCCAGCCCCGTAGCCAGCCGGGGCGGCACCTTCACAATTCATATCAATCGCCGCTTATAACGGTTTTGGGTACGGGAGGCCAAAATGGCCGCTGTTCTTGATTCTGTCCGCGCATATTTTGCGCCTTCTGTCTTCACCATTGACACCGAGAACCCCGGCGACGTCGTGGCTCGCGAAAATCTGCTCGATCGCGCCATGGGGCCGAACCGCCGCAAGAAGTCGTCTGAAAAGATTCGCCGTGGCCGTGTTCCGGCAGAGGGCCTGGCGCTGGTTGCGCGCGATCGTGACGGCCATGTCATCGGCACTGTGCGCCTTTGGAACGTCGAGGCCGGCGTTAACGCCGAAGGCACGCCGATCAACGCGCTGCTGCTTGGTCCGCTGGCGGTCGATTGCAGCTTCGAGGGTAAGGGCGTGGGTTCAGCGCTGATGCGCGCCGCCATTCTGGAGGCCAAGAACCGCGGGCACGGCGCCATCCTGCTTGTCGGCGATGCCCCTTACTATGAGCGTTTCGGCTTTTTCGCCGAGAAGGCTCAGCATCTTGTCATGCCGGGTCCTTTCGAACGCTCGCGCTTCCTGGCGCTGGAACTCATTGAAGGCTGGCTTGACGGCGCGGCCGGCATGATCGTGCCCTCGGGACGAATGCTGGCAAGTGCCCCGATCCGCAGGGCGGCGTGATCGGCGAGGCCTCTCCCCGACGGGGAGGGGCCTTTTGTTTTTCCGTTTTTCGGAAATCAAGCCTAGAAGGCGCCGGAAGACCGGACGAACGTTTAGCCTAGACTTTTATGACTGCTTGCCCCCTCAGGCTTCAATTATTTGACGACGCTTGTGTCGACCAATTGAGTTCCGGCAGTCTGAACGACATTTTCAGGTATAGCGGCGATGAAGAACATCGTGAAAGCATAAACCGCGAATATAGTCGCTGCGGCAGTGGCCCTTAGAATCATTCACGCACTCCTATTCTCAGGAGTTCAATGTGGGCTCAAAAAGTGGCTTTCCAAAGAGTTTTCTGAACGCCAGATGAACAAAAAACTGTGAGAGCAAAAATTAATGATATTTTAGCAACACCTGAGTTTCGCCCCGAAGAGGACGAAATTCCTGGTTTGTTCTCGTGAATATGCAATTATTTCAATCATATAAATGAAAGTTTGGGCAGGAGTTTTCCTCACTGGCGTGAGGTCGCCCTATGATCTCCTCGTCATCGGGCAGGGAGCCGGGTTCATGAACCGGTCCGCCTTCCGTTCATGTTTCGGCGCTCGATGACGGTTGCCAGGGCTAGGTCGGATGCCGTCAGGGTTGATGATCTATCGGGAAATTGGGGTCGGGAGACGCTCCTGCCGATCTCAAAACGCCGACAAGCCTGACGCGATCGGGCAGGCGATGCAGCCTGACATCCTACTCCACTACCCAATCGCCTGCCCGCTCCCATCGAGAGAAAACGTCACGAAGCACCGCTTCGCGCGGCGCCTTGGGCTGGCAGCGCGGCGGCAAGACGGCGGCCGGACGAATCGATTTCGTACATCGTTAAAAAACGAGCGAGCTGTAAAATCAAAATTCAACAGCGCTGCTATAAGGTGCTCCGGCCCTTGGTTGGAGAGTGCTGGAAATGATGCTGGACCTGAGAACGATCTATGTCGTTTCGGCCATGACATGCCTCGTCCTCGGCAGCGTGCATCTCGCGGCATATTCGACGGGCCGCTTTGGACGCTGGCCGGCATGGTGGGGCATCAGCAATCTGCTGATCGGCATCGGTTCCTTGTGCGTTTCGCTGCGGAATCTCGTTCCCCCCTTCGTCTCCCTTGACGTTGGCAACGTCGTGACGATCGCCGGCTACCTCCTTACATTCTTTTCCGTTCGCGTCTTTGCGGAGCGGCCTGTCGACAAACGCTACTGCGCGCTTGCCATTGCCGGCGTCAGCTTGCCCGTTCTGCTTTTCACGGTCGATCCTGCCACGGTATCAGCCCGCATCTTCTATGTTTCAATCGTATGCTGCCTCTGTGATCTTGCGATCCTGCGGGAAGGCGCCGCCATTCACCGGCGCGAGAAGCTGTTCTCGGCCGGGCTGCTTGCCTGGCTCTATGCGCCTACCGCGGCGATCTTCCTGGCCCGCAGCCTGCTTGCGGTATCAGGCCAGATCGCCGGACCGGGCGCCTTCGGCGATAGTGTTGTTCATGGCTGGATGGGTGCCACGGCGGTGGTCTTCTTCGCTCTACGCAGCGTCGTGATTGTGTTGATGGCGGCCGAGCGCAACAGCGGCAAGCTCATCGATCTGGCGCATCGCGATCCGCTGACCGGCGCGCTCAATCGGAGCGGCCTGGCCCAGCACCTGCCATTCAAGCGGCCGCAGTCGCTTGCGTTGCTCGCCATCGATATCGACAATTTCAAGCAGTTGAATGATCAGCACGGCCACGTGGTGGGCGACGACATATTGCGGCTCTTCGCCCGCGTGGCGCAGAGCGTCCTGCGGCCCAGCGATCTGCTGTCCCGCCAGGGCGGTGACGAGTTCGTGGCCGTTCTGAAGGACATGGCCGATGCCGAGGCGGTGCAGGCCGCCGAAAGCATAAGGCTGGCGTTCTCATTTGCCGTTGGGCAGGTGCCGGGGCTCGCGGTCTTCCCGACCCTCAGTATCGGCGTCGCCACTTCCCGCGAGAACGATTTCGAGCAGCTTCTGGGGAAGGCGGACGAGGCGCTGTATGCCTCCAAGCGTCGCGGCCGGGATCGCGTCGAAGCGTCGACGGGTGAGCAGGCTGCCTGAGCTGCTTGCGGCTGAGACAGCAACCCTCCAGAAGGGGCGAAGACGTCGCTGATCTCGCGGCGTCTTGTTTTCTCGCCCATCAGAGCGCGGTAACTGTGGCCGCACTTCCCAGCTGCCTAGGCCGCGATATCGACGACGCCGCAATCGCCGGTTTCGGAAGCGAAGGCCAGCAGCTTGCCGTTCTTGCTCCAGCTCATCGAGGTGATCGCTCCCTTGCCGGGGCGCCGCAGCAACGCTTCCTTGCTGTCGGCAATGCGGACCGCGAGGATCATGCCGTCGATGAAGCCGATCGCCAGGATGTCTTCGGCCGGGTGGAACTTCACCGATGTCGCCATGATGTTGGCGCGGGTGCCGAGCTCGAGCGGCGCCTTGCCCATCGGCCCGTCCTTGCCCTGGAATGGCCAGACGATCGCAGCCGGCGCACCAGAGGAGGCAAGCCACTTGCCCTTCGCCGACCAGGAGAGAGACTTCACCTTGGCAGGGTAGCCGGTCATCCGCATGTGGCGGGTGTCGGCGCCGGCCTTGCTGTCGAGCTTCCAGCCGTGCAGCGCATTCTCCTGCATCGTGGTCACGAGGAAGTTGCCGTCAGGCGAGAAGGTGACGCCGGTGTGGGCGCCCTTCCATTCGAGGTCGACCGGCTTGGCGGTCGTGCCGACCCAATGCAGCGACACGCCGTTATAGCGCGCTGCGGCAATGCGCATGCCCTTGGGCGCGAAGGCGAGACCTTCGATGGTGCGCTCTTCGATAAATTCCTTGGTCGTTCCATCGGCGAGGCGCACGAAGGCGCTCTTGCCGTAGGAGTAGGCGACGGCGCCCTGCGGGCCGGCGGCAAGTTGGGAAATCCACTTGCGCGGCGCGTTGGCAAGCTCGGTCAGCCCGGCATCGGCTGCGATGCGCAGCACCTTGCCGTCCTCACCACCGGAAATCAGGCTTTCGCTATAGGGGTCGCGGATGCAGGTCAGCATGCCCTGATGGGCTTCGGTTACCTTCTCGCCACCATCGAGGCGGTGGAAGGTGCCGGCGGCATTGGCGAAGAAGGGGATGTCACCTAAAAATTCGACGGCCAGGATATGGCCGTCGAGATCAAACGGGGCAACTGTCGGCATCAGGCTGCCGCCTCGCACGCCTTGAAGGAGGCTTCGAGCTTTTCGCGGTCGAGTTCACGGCCAATGAAGACGAGGCGGGTTTCGTGCTTCTCGCCGTCCTTCCACGGACGCTGATGATCGCCTTCGACGATCATGTGGACACCCTGAACGACGTAGCGTTCGGGATCGTCCTTGAAGGCAACGATACCCTTGAGGCGCAGGATGTTCGGGCCCTGCGTCTGGGTGATCTTCTGGATCCAGGGAAAGAAGCGTTCCGGGTTCATCTCGCCGCCGCGCAGCGAGACCGACTGCACTGTCACGTCATGGATCGGCGACATGGCGCCATGATGATGGTGGTCATGGTCGTGATCATGGTGGTGATGGTCATGATCGTGGTCGTGATCATGCGCGTGGTGATGATGGTGGTCGTGATCGCAATCCGGGCCGCAGACGTGATCGTCGTGGTCATGATCGAGGAAGTGCGGATCGTTCTCCAGCGCGCGCTCGAGATTGAAGGCGCCCTGATCGAGAACACGCGCAAGATCGACGCCCGAGCGGCTGGTCTTGTAGACACGGGCCGAGGGGTTGATGGCGTGGACGATGTCTTCGATCTGCGCCAGCTCTTCGGGCGTCACGAGGTCCGTCTTGTTGATCAGGACGACGTCGGCAAAGGCGATCTGGTCTTCGGCCTCGCGGCTGTCCTTCAGACGCAGCGGCAGGTGCTTGGCGTCCACCAGAGCAACGACGGCGTCGAGTTCCGTCTTGGCGCGAACGTCGTCATCCATGAAGAAGGTCTGGGCGACCGGCACCGGATCGGCAAGGCCGGTCGTTTCAACGATGATGCCGTCAAAACGGCCGGGGCGGCGCATCAGGCCTTCGACGACGCGGATCAGGTCGCCGCGCACGGTGCAACAGACACAGCCGTTGTTCATTTCGTAGATTTCTTCGTCGGATTCGACGATGAGATCGTTGTCGATGCCGATCTCGCCGAACTCGTTGACGATGACCGCATATTTCTTGCCATGGTTCTCCGACAGAATACGGTTGAGCAAGGTCGTCTTGCCGGCGCCGAGGTAGCCGGTGAGAACGGTAACGGGGATTGGCTTCTGCTGGGTGGAGATCGCGTCGGTCATCAGAACCTCGAGAGATGGCACGCCCGGGGGCGGGGCTGAAAATTCGTCGGTCACATATAAGGAGTTGCGAGCGGCAGTTCAAAGGGTTTTGTATGTTATAAGATCACATCGCGACGGGGATCGTTTCAATCAAGCTCCGCTGCGTCGAATGCATCGACGTCCTGCAGCAGTTCGACCAGCCCTTTTACCGAATGCGCAATCAGAGCCTCGCCTTTCTCCGCTGTTGCCAGCGAGGCGTTGCCTGCGACGCCGGATGCGCTGAGATCCGACATCTTCCATCCGAAGGCGTGCGGGCCGTAGGCGCGCAGATGCTTGAAGCGGGCGGCAAAATCGGACTGGCGGGAGGGGAAGTCTGCAGCCCTGGTCATGTCGACCTGATCAGGGTGAAGCGCCAGCATCACCGAAGTCTCGATATCGCCGCCGTGGATATCGATCGCCTTCGCCTCGGGCGAGATGACATCGGCGGGGACGCCGAAGCGCGTCCAGCTGGTGGCGACGGCAAGCATGTTGAACCGGACGCGGGCCTCCGTCGCGACAATCGTCATCAGCGGCGAGTTGCCGCCATGGGCGTTCAGCATCACGAATTTGCGAATACCCATCTCCGAGAGCTTTCGGGCAATGCCGAGCCAGCGTTCGATAGCCTCGCCATATGTCAGTGTTCGCGTGCCCTTCGCGTCCACATGCTCGACCGAATAGCCGACGTTTTCCGTCGGCAGAAACGTGACCGGTAACGCGGCGGGAATAGCGGCCTTGAGCCGAGCAACAATGCCGGCTGCAATCAATGCATCGGTGTCGAAGGGCAGGTGAGGTCCGTGCTGCTCGTGGGCGCCCAGCGATAGAACAGCGATCCATCGGCTGCGCTCTGACGGGGCAAGGTTCGGATCGTTGTGTTCGAAGTCGCGAGAAGGCGCGTTCATCCGGCTAAGACCTCTTGTTTATGACGAGATGATGCGCAATGTCATAACGCAGCGTTCTCAATGCTTATCGCATAAGCCCTTAAACCGAAATCGATTTAGGGGAGATGGTTATGAATGTTCCGGCTCCCTTGCAGGGTGAAGGATGCGCAACGCGGCAAAGTCAAAGGAATAGCGATGGGGAAGAAGCACAAGGACGGAAAGAAGCAGAAGTCCAAGAAAAAGGATCAGACCGAATACACAGTTGTCGATCTTTCGCCGGCTTTGACGCAGGCGGCCCGCTCGATGCGCACCGTCCTGTCTCGCAACCTGCTCGAAAGCGGCCTCTATGCCGGCCAGGACGGCGTGATTCTTCTTCTTGCTGAAACCGACGGGATGACGGCAGGCGGGCTGGCGCAGAGGCTCGGCGTCAAGGCGCCAACAATGACGCGCACGATCGGCCGCATGGAGGCGCAAGGCTTCCTCGAACGCAAGGCGGATGCCGAGGATGCCCGCCTGACCAAGGTCTATCTGACCGAACTTGGCCGCGGCAGCGTCAAGGCAATTGAAATGGCGTCCTCTGCCTGCGACAGTATGGCTACCCAGGAATTCTCCGAGAAGGAAATCCGCAATCTTGTCCGTCTGTTGAAGGCAATCGATGGCAACTTGCAGTCTGCTGCTATTCCTCTCGAAGAGCCTGAGGAAATCTGACGGTTTTGTAAAATTACGAATTGCCTCGTTGCGTTTAATCTTTTAATTAAACATTTTAATAACGCCGGACTCTTCAAGTGGTCGGGGCGCATGAAAAACCGCGCGTTGCCTGGGGAGGACACGTGGCTCAAAAGATAAAGCTTTCGACGATCGCCGAAACGCTCGGCATTTCCACAGCAACCGTATCTCTTGCCTTACGTGACAGCCCGCTCGTGGCTGGCGCCACCCGAGACAAAATCAAGGAACAGGCGCGGGCGCTCGGTTATATCTACAACCGCCGCGCCGCCAGCCTGCGGACGTCCCGCTCCGGCATCATCGGCGTCGTCGTGCACGACATCATGAACCCGTTCTACGGCGAAATCCTGAAGGCGATCGAAAGCGAGCTCGATCGCAGCCGGCATACCTTCATTCTGTCGAACCATTACGACTCCGTCGAAAAGCAGCGCACCTTCATCGAAACGCTGCTGCAGCTCGGTGGCGACGGGGTCATCATGTCGCCGGCAATCGGTACGCCGCCCGAGGATATGCAACTCGCTGAAGACAACGGCATGCCGGCGATCCTGGTTGCCCGCTCGTTGGATGGCTTGGACCTTCCGACCTACCGCGGCGATGACAGCTACGGCATTTCGCTCGCGACCAACCATTTGATCGGCCTTGGCCATCGCTCGATCGCCATGATCGGCGGTACCGACCAAACCTCGACCGGGCGCGATCGTTATCAGGGCTATGTCAACGCGCTGCGCAAGGCCGGCATCGATGTCGATCCGGGTCTGCGCATTCCCGGCCCCCGCTCGATGCAGGGCGGCTTCGAGGCGGCGGTGCATTTCCTGTCGCTGCCGCAAAAGCCGACGGCCGCCGTCTGCTGGAACGACCTCGTCGCGATCGGCCTGATGAACGGCATCGCCCGCGCCGGTCTCGTTCCAGGCAAGGATATTTCCGTCACCGGCTATGACGATCTCGAGGAAGCGTCGATATCGATGCCGGCGCTGACGACCGTCTGGAACGGCCAGGCGGAAGTCGGACGTCTTGCTGCCCGCGCGCTTCTCGATCGACTGGCCGGCAGCCACGAGCCCGACGGCATCCATCTCATCAAGCCCGAGATGCGCATCCGCCAGTCGACGAGCCCCTACCGCCCGCGCCCGTAAACAGCCAAGAGGAATTGCCATGTCCCGCATTGCCATTCTCGTTCCCGGGAAGATACACGAACGCGTCCTGACGCGCCTGAAGGAGAGCTTCGACGTTATCGAAGCCGATCCCTCGACGCTTGACGCGGAGGCTGCTGGCAAGATTCGCGGTGTCGCCGTCTCGGGCACGTTCGATGCGGCTGCGATCGACAGGCTTGCGAATCTCGAGCTTATTTCGAGCTTTGGTGTCGGTTATGACGGCGTCGATGCCAGGCACGCGGCCACGAAGGGTGTGATCGTTACGAACACGCCGGATGTGCTGAACGATGAGGTCGCCGATACCGCGATCGGGCTGTTGCTGAATGTGATCCGTGAACTCCCGCGCGCCGAAAACTGGCTGCGTGCCGGCTACTGGAAGCCTGGACAGAACTATCCGCTGTCGCGTTTCTCCTTGAAGGGGCGGCATGTCGGGATCTATGGCCTTGGCCGCATCGGCCAAGAGATCGCCAAGCGCCTGGAGCCGTTCAAGGTCAGGATCAGCTATCACACGCGCACGCGCCACCCGGATGCCCCGTACGGTTACTATCCGTCGCTGAAGGATCTCGCCGGGGCCGTCGACACTCTGATTTCCATCGTCCCCAAAACCCCGCAGACCCACAAGACGATCAATGCTGAAATCCTCTCCGCGCTTGGCCCTGAAGGCGTTTTCATCAATGTCGGGCGTGGTTGGACGGTCGACGAGGATGCACTTGCTCAGGCCCTGAAGTCCGGAACGATCGGTGCTGCCGGCCTCGACGTCTTCTACGACGAGCCTGATGTGCCGCCTTCGCTGCTCGATCTGCCGAACGCCGTGCTTTTGCCGCACCTCGCATCTGGCTCGGTGCCGACCCGCAATGCCATGGCGGATCTGGTCGTCGACAACCTCATGGAGTGGTTCGGGAAGGGCAGGGCACTGACACCTGTCCCTGAAACGCCAGCGAAGGGCTGATCGTCTCGATGTCGGACCGGGATGAGGCGCGCACGCGGACGGATCATCGCCCTCATCCCAAGTTTAGAGCCTTTCAATTCGACCTGAAGGCTCTGGTGCGCTTGGCTACTTGGCGACATGCCAGACGCCGCCGACGCCATCGCCGGTCATATCGCCGGGCTTTTTGTCTCCAGCGAACGTGTAAAGCGGCTTACCTTCGTAAGCCCACATCTCCTTGCCGTCGGCTGCCTTGATGAGTGACCATTCGCCTTCGGCCTTGGCCTTGGCGGCAGCGTGGAAGGCGGGCCATTTCTTCAGGCAGGCCGCGTCGCAGTTTGATTTGCCCATGGCGTCCTTGTCGAACGTGTAGAGCGTCATGCCTTTGGCGTCCGCCAGGATCTTACCCATTTTGGTATCGACCATTTTGGCGGGTTCCGCCGCAAAAGCCGAGAAGGCGGTTGCAGCCAACAGGCCCATGGAGACGATCAGCGTTTTCATGATTACCTCCGGTTCGGTAGTGCCAGCGGGATGCTGGTAGCGCCCGATGTGAGCAAGAAACGTTCCGGCGAGGTGGCGGTTCCATGATCTCACTGCCGGCGATACACATTCGGATTTGCCTTGCGACCGGCAGAGAGGCGCGCGCATTTCCTTGCCCGAAGCGTGCAAGACGTCGTTCGCGTCCCGCGTTGAAAAGTGCGGTCAGCTATTGCAGAACTTTCGAATGAGGAAATCTCTTCGTCAGATGGCTGCTACCGGCGGACCGTCTGCCAAACCTGCGGTGGATCGCAATACGATGAATGAAATGCGACGCAAGCTGACAACCATCTTCTCTGCCGATGTTCAGGACTACACGCGGCTGATGGGCGCCGACGAGGAGGGCACCCTCGCCATGCTGAAATGGTCGCGCGATGCGATGTCGCGCCTGATCGGCGCTCATGGCGGTCGGGTGATCAATACCTGGGGCGACGGCCTGATTGCCGAGTTTCCGAGCGTCGTCGAAGCGGTGCGTGCTGCCATTGACGTCCAGAACGAGCTCGTTGGTATGAACTCAGCCCGGCCGGCGGAGGGACATATGCTCTATCGGATCGGCATCAATCTCGGCGATGTCATCGCCGAGGGTGACGACATCTATGGCGATGGCGTCAACATTGCCGCCAGGCTTCAGGCTTCTGCGCCCGCCGGCGGCATCGTGATCTCCAACACGGTCTATGATCAGGTCCGCAACAAGGTCGCCGTCGGCTTCGATTTTCTCGGGCCACTGACGGTGAAGAACGTCAGCGAGGCGGTGCCGAGCTATGCCGTGCGAATTGGAGACGATGTGTCCACAACGGCCACGCCACTGGCTCGTCCGTTGCCGGCGGCTGCGACGCCCGCGCCGGAACGCCCCTTTGCTCCGAGAGCGCGGAAGATTGGCGGCGTGTTCGCGGTTGTCGCGATCGCGTTGGTGGTGATCAATCTTCTGACTTGGCAGGGCGAGTTCTGGGCCGTCTGGCCGCTCCTCGGCCTTGCCTTCGTCGCGGCGATGGCCTGGGTCCGCAACCAGAGCCGCTTTGACCAGCGTATTGCCGGATTGGCCGTCATTGGTATCGGCATCGTGATCATCAACCTGCTGACATGGCACGGGGTGTTATGGGCGATATGGCCACTGCTCGGTCTGGCGGTCACCGTCGGCCTGCGATGGGCCATGCGGGGGTAGCTTTCGCAAATTGATTCGACTGCCTGCGGCCGCTGTGATGCACTCACCAGGTCTTATTGCCAATCTCAAAGTATCCAAAGGAGCTGAACATGGGCAATACTTCCGTGCAGAGCGAGACTGCGGTCAGGACCCCGGCCATGCGGACGGCCGACATGAAGCTTGAAGTCATCGTCGTCCCAGTCTCGGACGTTGACCGTGCCAAGCAATTTTACGGCAATCTCGGTTGGCGGCTCGATGCCGACGTCGTCACGGGTGACGATTTCCGAGTCATTCAATTCACGCCTCCGGGGTCGCCGTGTTCTGTCATCTTCGGCAAGAATGTGACGGCCGCCGTGCCCGGCACGGCGCAAGGTCTCCATCTTATCGTCGCCGACGTGGAGGCGGCTCGCGCCGAGTTTGTGAAGCGTGGGATAGACGTGAGTGAGGTGTTCCATGATGCTGGCGGCGTGTTCCATCACGCCGGCCAGAGTGCCCGATTGAGTGGACCGCATCCGGGCCGTCGCAGCTACGGCTCGTTTGCTTCATTCAGCGATCCGGATGGCAATGGCTGGCTGTTCCAGGAAGTCACGACGCGACTGCCTGGGCGCATAGACGCCGACGAAACGATGTTCGCGTCATCGACGGATCTCGAGGCAGCTTTGCGCCGGGCGGCGGCCGCCCATGGAGAGCATGAAAAGCGCATCGGCAAGCACGATGATGACTGGCCCACCTGGTATGCGGAGTACATGGCCAGCGAGCAGGCGGGCAAACCCTTGCCGTCTTGAGTTGCTGGATGACGCGGTCGTGAGGTAGCAGTCCGAAAGGCAACTGCAATTTCAAGTCAGATGGCCAGTTGAAGACACTCTCGAAGTTCATGATGGATCGTGGGCGCTGAGAAGACGACTTCGCTTCCGCATAGGTCGGCGGGAGTGTTCGTAGGTGCGCCTCCAAGGTTGCAGCGGCTGGCGCCGGCTTCATTCGCAATAAGGCCAGCAGCGGCGACGTCCCACGGGAACAGGGTTTCGGTATGTGCATCCAATCGCCCGGCGGCGACGTAGGCAATATCAAGGACCGGCGACGCGCTTCGCCTGATGTCTTGGCATTTTTGCAGAAGCACATGTACTCGTTTCACGAGCGGTTCCATGTTGTTCTTCTCGTGCGGAAAGCCAGTGCTCACTACTGCGCGAGCCAAGCTGACAGGTGATGAGGTTCGAATTCGGTTTCCATTCAAGAACGCACCTCGACCTTTTACGGCGGTGAACGTCTCACCCAATGCAGGAGCATGGACGCAACCGGCTAGAACAACGCCATCAACTGCGAAAGCAACGGAAATGCCAAAATAAGGATGCCCCCTGGCGTAGTTTGCTGTTCCGTCAATTGGGTCGACAATCCACAAAGGGCCAGAATAGTCGAATCCGTGGTTGCCGGTGTCCTCCTCGGAGAGAATGCGATGGGACGGGAACTTTGCTTTGATGCAGGCGGCGACAATGTCATCCGAGAGTATGTCTGCGGCGGTGACGATATCGCTCTTGCCCTTGAAACGGACATGATCACGCAACGCGCCCCATTGTTCAATCACGGCACGCCCAGCCGACGCAGCAGCCTCTTGAGCAAGCCAGCTAATTTTATCACCGTCAGCATTCATGGTCATTCGATAGAAACCACCAAGATAGCTTATGCCATGGCACATTGAATCAGGCGGGAGTCTTCTCTCCCGCCTTGGAGAGCTTGCTTGCCGCGTAGTCTCTGACCGCATCACCGAAGGCCGTGAAGATCTGGTTCGACGGCTTGTCGGTTTCGGCCCAGTATTCCGGATGCCATTGAACCCCGACCGCAAAGGCTGGAGCATCGATCACGGACACGGCTTCGATCGTGCCGTCCTCGGCGGCCGCCTCCACTTGCAAGCGCGGCGCCGTCTTGGCGATTGCCTGACGGTGGAGCGAGTTCACCCTGATCTCGCCGGGGCCGATGATGCCTGCGATGCAGGAGCCTTCCTTGACGAAGACACTCTGGCGGATCGCATACTTGCCGTCGCGGTCAACCTCGGCCGGCGTGCGGTGATCCCATATTCCAGGCTGGTTCTGGATCTCGCTCGCGAGCGTGCCGCCTAGCGCGACGTTGAGCTCCTGAATGCCGCGGCAGATTGCGAGCAGCGGAATCGCGCGGTCAATGGCGCGGCGGATCAGCGGCAGGGTGGTGGCGTCACGCGCGATGTCGAAGGGGCCGTCTCCGTCGGTCGCAGCAGCACCGTAATAAGACGGATGGACGTTGCTGGCCGAACCGGAGACGAGAACGCCGTCGACGCGGTCGAGGATAGCGTCCGTTCCGTACCCCTCTTCAAAGGCCGGAATGATGAAGGCCATGACGCCGGCGGCGTTCAGGGCGGCGCGGACGTATTGATGCTGAACGGCGTGCCATGTGGCACCGTCGAAGGTACGGATATCGGCAGGAACGGCGACGATCGGCTTCGTCATTTTAACCCCGGTCGGAAGATGCTGCTCGCTATTGTGAGAGCCGAGAACGGCTTGGAAGTCAACGTCTCGGCGCAATCGCGGGCGGAATTGCGGCATTCTCGTCCGCCGGCTCCGGCGTGTTTTCGCTAACTTGCTGATTTTGATGAAAATGCGCTTGGCTGCCATATTGCCGTCGTGATGCCAAAGACTAATGGGACAGTGCTTGAAACACGGTCGCCACCGTGCTTAGTTTCCCGCTATCGCTGCGGGCAAAGATGAGGGTTCACCTCGCAGTACCATCTATACGGGAGGTTTTTGATGGATCGTCGTTCATTCATGAAGAAGGCAGGAACCGCCGGTGCCGGCGCGGTCGCTGCTGCGGGTGCACTGGCGGCGCCTGCCATTGCACAAGAGAACCCCAAGATTTCCTGGCGCATGACGTCGTCATTCCCGAAGAGCCTCGATACGATCTATGGCGCGGCGGATGATATCTCGAAGCATCTTGCCGCGGCGACCGATGGTAATTTCACCATTCAGCCGTTTGCCGCAGGCGAAATCATTCCGGGCCTACAGGCGGCCGATGCGGTCAGCGCCGGCACGGTCGAGGCGGCGCATACCTGCTCCTACTATTTCGTCGGCAAGGATCCGACCTACGCAATCGGTACGGCAATCCCGTTTGGTCTCAACGGACGCCTGACCAATGCCTGGTTCTACGAAGGCAACGGCAACAAGCTGATGAACGAGTTCTACGCCACGCAGGGCATTTACGGCCTGCCGGCGGGCAACACGGGTGCCCAGATGGGCGGGTGGTTCCGCAAGGAAATCAATACGCTTGATGACCTGAAGGGCGTCAAGATGCGTATCGCCGGTCTTGCCGGCCAGGTCATCAGCAAGGTTGGCGTCATTCCGCAGCAGATCGCCGGCGGTGACATCTACCCGGCCCTCGAAAAGGGCACGATCGACGCCTCGGAATTCGTCGGCCCCTATGACGACCTGAAGCTCGGCCTGCACAAGGTGGCGAAGTACTACTACTATCCAGGCTGGTGGGAAGGTGGACCGACGGTTCACGCCTTCTTCAACCTGGAAAAGTGGAACAGCCTGCCGAAGCACTATCAGGCGGCGCTCACCGATGCCTGCGCCTTTGCCAACACGAACATGATGGCAAAGTACGACGTGAAGAATCCGCCGGCACTCAGGCAGCTGGTGTCGGAGGGCGCAACACTGCGTCCCTTCAGCCAGGAAATCATGGAGGCCTGCTTCCAGGCGGCTCTCGGCATCTATGCCGAGATTTCGGCGTCGAACCCGTATTTCAAGAAAATCTACGAAGACCAGAACGCGTTCAAGCGCGACGCCTATCTTTGGTCTCAGCTGTCGGAGTACACCTTCGACACCTTCATGATGATCCAGCAGCGCGCCGGCAAGATCTGATTCCTGCCAAGATACGCGAAATCAAAAAAGCCCCGGATTTCGGTCCGGGGCTTTTTCGTCAGTTGATCTTCGGAGGTTGGCTGAGATCCGTTGCCGGTGGGGCGGCGGGTTTTGTCGGCGCGGGTGCAGCTGGTTGACCCGGCAGGCCGTTCAGGGGCGGCAGGGTCAGTCCGGGCATTTGTGGTGAACCGCCCGGTGCTCCCAGCGGCGGCAGCGACAGGCCGTTGCCGCCAAAGCCGGGCACCTCGATCTTGATCGAGTTCGGATCGATCTTCGGCCCCTTCTCGAGCCAATAGGTCACCGATTGCGGCCAGAAGATCACGATCGCGACGAGGATCAGCTGCATGCCGACCCAGGGCAGGGCACCCATGTAGATATCGGATGTCTTGACGCTGCGATCGGCAATGGAGCGCAGGTAGAAGAGCGCGAAACCGAAGGGCGGGTGCATGAAGCTCGTCTGCATGTTGACGCAGATCAGCACGCCGAACCAGATCAGGTCGATGCCGAGCGCCGAAGCGACCGGCGCCAGCATCGGGATGACGATGAAGGCGATCTCGAAGAAATCGAGGAAGAAGGCCAGCACGAAAATGAAGATGTTGACGAAGATCAGGAAGCCGACCGGGCCGCCGGGGATGCCGGACAGCATGTGCTCGATCCAGCGCGAGCCGTCCATGCCCTGAAAGACCAGGCTGAAACAGGTCGATCCGATCAGGATCATCACCACCATCGAGGTGATGTGCATGGTCGAGCGCATGGCCTCCTGCATCAGCGGCCAGGTGAGCCGGCGATGCATGGCGGCGAGCGCCATCGCACCGACGACACCGAGCGCGCCGGCTTCCGTGGGGGTTGCCAGTCCCATGAAGATCGTGCCGAGGACGAGGAAGATCAGCACGATCGACGGCACCATCCCCGAGAGCACCTTCAGGAGCAGCCCCCAGGTGAAGTCGCCACGCACTTCCTTCGGCAGCGGCGGCACCGTGGCGGGCTTCACGATCGACAGGATCAGGATATAGCCCATGAAGATCGCGACTTGCAGGATCGACGGGCCGATGGCGCCGAGATACATGTCACCAACCGATTTACCGAGCTGGTCGGCAAGCACGACCAGCACGAGTGAGGGCGGAATGACCTGGGTGATGGTACCCGAGGCGGCGATGACGCCGGTGGCGAGCCGCGGGCTGTAGCCATAGCGCAGCATGATCGGCAGAGAGATGACGCCCATGGTGATGACGGAGGCAGCCACCGTGCCGGTGATTGCGCCGAGCACGGCGCCGACCAGGATCACCGCATAGGCAAGGCCGCCCGGAATGCGGCCGAACAGCTTGCCCGTACCCTCCAGCAGATCCTCGGCCAGGCCGCAGCGTTCCAGGATGGCGCCCATGAAGGTGAAGAAGGGAATGGCGAGCAGCAGGTCGTTGGAGACAATCCCGAAGAAGCGCAGCGGCAGCGCCTGCAGGAAGGCTTCGCTGAAATGCCCTGTCGCAATGCCGATAACGCCGAAGAACAGGCCGACTGCAGCCAGCGAAAAGGCGACCGGAAAGCCGTAGAGCATGAAGAGAACCATGCCCACGAACATGGCCGGCGGAATGATGCCGAAATCAAACAATGGTGTTCCTCCCAGGTCTGGCTTACTGCAGCGGCTTTTCGTATGTCGTGTCGATCTGGATGTAGCCGGTGAGGGCCGCGATCCGCTTGATCAATTCCGAGATGCCCTGAAGGGTCAGCAGCCCGAAGCCGAGGAACAGAACGAGCTTGACAGGCCAGCGGATCAGACCGCCGGCATTGGCCGAGACCTCATGCTGCAGGTAGGAGGACAGGAAGAATGGCCAGCAGAGCCAGGTCAGGAAGATGCAGGCCGGGATCAGGAAAACGATAAGGCCGATGGCGTCGATCCAGATCTTTGCCTTTTCGGAGACCGCGCCATAAATCAGGTCCACGCGCACATGCTCGTTCATGCGCAGAGTGTGAGCCGCGCCCAGCACAACGATGAAGGCGAAGAGATACCATTGGATCTCGAGCCATCCGTTGGAGCTGTAGTTGAACGAGTAACGGATCAGCGCGTTGGCGGCGCTGATCAGGCAGCAGAACAGCACCATATATTCGGACAATTTGCCCATGAATTGGCTGACCGCATCGATCAGCCGGCTGACGGTCAACAAAGCCGGCATGCCCTTCCCCCCATATTTCGCGCCTTGTGGCGCGTTTTATCTTTCCACCGGTTTAGACCACACGGTTTTTCAAATTGAAAGATGAAAGGGGGCGTGTTGGAATATAGTCGTATGACCTGCATGAGACACGCCTGGCGTCAACGTCGGGACGATCAGACAACCTCAGGATAGGCGCGGAGCCGGGAAAACTTCACCGAATGGATGCATAAGTCATTGCAAACACTAAAATTCATCCCAAGGTTTTGAAAAATTCGACAAAATGTATCGATTACCCGAAATCAATTTTTAAAGGGTTGCGGTTAAGGTTTCGCCGCACAGGGAAAGTATGGATGAAGCCACATAACCCGAACAGGGTCCCTACCGACGTCTATCTGTCGTTTGTCAGTTCCCTCTTCGGGAATCGCATGACGCTCGTTGCGGGTGTCGTCGTGCATGTGGTTGCCTTCCTCGCAGTTGCCCTGAAAACCAGTTCCCCGTTCTACGTCGTCCTGTCGGTTGGTTTCCTTGCCGTCTTCGTCGGCCGCATGGTCACGTTCCGGATGTTCGACAAGGTCGACAAGCAGAGCCTGTCGCGCGAGCGGATCGAGCATTGGGAAACCATCTACGTTATCGGCGCCGCCTCCACAGCGGCAATCCTCGGCATCGGTAGCGGCTACGCTATCTTCATCCTGCAGGATCCTTTCGCCGAGCTCGCCTGTATCGCGGTCACCATGGCGTCGATGGTCTCCGTCGTCGGCCGAAACTACGGATCGCAGAAGGCAATCGACCTGCAGACGCTGGCCTGCTGTCTGCCGATGATTATCTGCAGCCTGATGGCGCTCGACTTCTATCGTGCGATCCTGTCGGCTTTCCTCATTCCGTTCGGCCTGACAACGCGGGCAATGGCAAATGGCGTGCGCGAGTTCCTGTACGAGAACGTCATTGCGCGTCGCCAGATCTCGATGATCGCCGACCGTTTCGACACGGCACTCAACAACATGCCGCACGGCCTGGTAATGGTCGATCCGGAAAACCGCATTCAGGTCATCAACCGCAAGGCTTGTGACCTTCTGAGGATCGGTGATCCGGAGCGGCTGAAGGAGCGCGATCTTGGTGCAGTGCTGCGCTACGGCGCGCGCTACAGTTTTATGGATTCGACGCAGCCGGAGCTGATCCTGCGGCAAATGACGCATGTCGCCGAGGGCAAGCTTTCGCGCACGCTGATCCATTTTCCAGAGGATCTCTCGCTGGAGTTTTCGGCAAGTCGCCGTGCCGATGGCGGTGCCGTCCTGATTTTCGAGGACGTGTCAAGCCGCGTGAAGGCCGAGCAGAAGATCCTGCACATGGTGCGCTTCGATGCGTTGACCGGTCTGCCGAACCGCGAATACTTCAGCCATCTCGTGCAGGATTACCTCAGCAAACATCAGAAGAAGCGCGGCCCCGTCGCCTTCATGGTTCTCGATATCGACGAGTTCAAGCATGTCAACGACATGCGCGGCCACATCACCGGCGACCGGTTGCTGTGTGCCATCGCAAGCCGTATCTCGAAGCAGGCGGGCAAGGCCATCGTCGGCCGTCTGATGGGCGACCAGTTCATCCTCTTCTTCCCGCATGCGAAGGACGCGGCCGCGCTTGATGCGGAGATCCGCCGCTTCCACGAGAGCATTCAGGGCAATTACGAGGCCGATGACGTCACCTTCCTCGTCTCCTTGAGTGCCGGTTTTGCAATCCTCGAAAGCGACACCTTCGCGATGGAGGAGTGGAGCATCAAGGCCGACCTCGCGCTTTTCGAAAGCAAGTCGAAACAGCGTGGCGGGATTGCCGGCTTCGAACGCGAGATGGATGGCCGCTATATCGAGCAGCAGAAGCTCAAAGCGGATCTGCGCGAGGCGATCGGCAACCAGGGTCTCAGCGTTGCCTACCAACCGATGTTCAAAGCGGACGGAACGCGCATCGAATGCGCCGAGGCGCTGGCGCGCTGGGTTCATCCCGAAAAGGGCGCGATCCCACCGGATGTCTTCATTCGCCTTGCAGAGGAAATGGGCATCATTTCCGAAATCACGCGCTTCATCCTCATGAAGGCGTGCAGGGATTGCATGAACTGGCCGGATCATATCGCCGTTTCGGTCAATCTGTCGGCGCGCGACCTGCGCGACGCGGATATTCTTGCCGTGGTCTCGGAAGCGCTCGAGGCCTCAAGCCTCGAGCCAGCCCGCCTGCATCTGGAAATCACGGAAAGCTGCCTGATCGACGAGCCGGCGGCGGTGCGCGCGATCCTCGCCGAACTCAGGGCACGCGGGATCACGATAGCGATCGACGACTTCGGCACCGGTTTCTCCAGCCTCAGCTATCTCGACACGCTGCCGCTGGATATCGTCAAGATCGACCGTTCGTTCCTGCGCAACATCGTCGAGGACGGGCGTCGCCTCAAGCTGCTGCGCGGCACCGTCAACCTCGCGCGCGAGCTCGGTCTCAAGATCGTCACCGAGGGTGTCGAGACCACCGAGCAGCTGGCCTTGCTCAACAAGTATCGCGCCACCGATCTCGTTCAGGGTTACGTTTTCTCGCCGGCAGTTCCGGCGCAGAATATCGCCATTCTTTCCCAGAGCCTCAGCCGCCGTACGGCACCGCGTCGTCGTCCGAAAGTTGCATAAGCCCGACAGCGTTTGCGGCCGATCGCATTTGCCGCAAACGCGGTGCCGTTAACCTTAACAATTCAAATATAACGCAATTTCTCGTCCCGTTCTTGCCCTTGCGCCGGTTCCGTATGATTAATGTTTCGTTAACAGGCGAACCGAGTAACTATGGCAGACAACCCTTTAAAGACGAGTGATTTCAGCAGCAAACTCCTCGAAATAATGAACCACGTCGAATACCGCCGTGTCGAAAGCGGCGAGGATATGGAAGAGGTGGAGCGCCTGCGCTACAAGGCCTACAAGGCTCGCGAAGTGCTTCCGGTCGCTGCCAAAAGCATGATCGACGAGGCCGACTTCGACAGTCAGGCTTATGTTTTCGGACTGTACTATTATGAACAGCTCGTCAGCACGATCCGCATCCATCACGTGACGCCGGACCATCGTGTCTCACAATCGGGCGGTATTTTTCCTGTCGAAATGGACGCGTTTCTGGACGCCGGACTGAGCCTGATCGATCCGGCGCGGTTCGCCGCGGATCCCGAACTCAGCACGGAAATGCCGTGGATCCCCTACCTGACGCTGCGTCCGAACATCGTCGCCGCCGCGCATTTTCGCGCGGACCGTGTGATGCAACACGTGCGCCCTGCGCATGCGGCTTTCTACAAGCGCGTCTTCTACGCCGATACCGTCGTCGCAAGCCGGATGACGGAGACCTATGGTTTCGACCTGACGCTGATGGCGACCAATGTCATCGAGGTCGGACGAAAGCTCCTGACGCGGTATCCCTTCTTTATCTCCAGCGCCAGCGAACAGCGCATGATGTTCTCGCGCACGCCCAATGACACGCTGCCGCCGCTGACCATCATCCCGACGGCGCGTTTCATGGCTGAAGGCGATCTCGGAACCGATCTTCCGCTGTAAGCCCATGCGCTTGAATTGGCTGGGAATGCCGCCCGCCTGCGGCATTCTCATGCATTGCGCTTTATCGAAGCTTTGTGTAATCCCTCTGCAGGGAAATTTCCTCGCGGGAGCGAGGGAATCACGGCAGTCGGCCGGCCGCATTGCTTTATTGGCCGGGAAGTTTGAGGGAGACGATATTCATGGCTGAGCATCACACCGGACCTACTGAGGTCGGCGCGCCAATGGACTACAAGGAACACGAGCAGACCTACCTTATGTTCCTTGCTGCGGCTAAGTACGGCACGCTGTTTCTTGTCGCTCTCCTGCTTGGCATGACCGCTGGGTTCTTCACCGGTGCCGGTTTCCTTGGCGGCCTCGTCGTCCTGCTGATCGTCTTTATCGCGGGCCTCGTCCTGCTGCGCTGAGCGCGGCGTCGGGAACGCGGCTTTCCAAAGCTTTGGCTGAATGTGCGGGCTGAGCAGGGGGACCTGCGGCAGACTGGCTGACCGGGAGGAGGGGGCGGTTGGGTAACGTTGTTTTTGTCGCGAAAGAAACCACGGGGGATGAGACGCGCGTCGCGGCGTCTGTCGAAACCGTAAAGAAAATGGTCGGTCTAGGCCTCGAGGTCGTCGTCGAGGCTGGTGCGGGGACCAAGTCGAAAATTCCCGATGTGGAATTCGAGGCTGTCGGTGCGCGGGTCGGTTTGATTGGCGCTGCCGCGACCGCCGACGTGGTCCTGAAGGTGCGCCGCCCGACGGACGAAGAAATCGGCGGCTACAAGGTTGGCGCGATCGTCATCGCGGTCATGGACCCTTACGGCAACGACGAAGCGATTGCCTCCATGGCCAAGGCGGGGCTTTCCAGCTTCGCCATGGAGTTGATGCCGCGCATCACCCGCGCGCAGTCGATGGACGTTCTTTCCTCGCAGGCAAATCTGGCAGGTTATCAGGCGGTGATCGAGGCGGCGGCGGTTTATGACCGCGCCATGCCGATGATGATGACGGCGGCCGGCACCGTTCCGGCTGCCAAGGTCTTCATCATGGGCGCCGGTGTTGCCGGGCTGCAGGCGATTGCTACGGCCCGCCGTCTCGGCGCCGCGGTGTCGGCGACCGACGTTCGCCCGGCAGCCAAGGAGCAGGTCGCCTCGCTCGGCGCGAAGTTCATCGCCGTCGAGGACGAAGAATTCAAGGCGGCCGAGACCTCCGGCGGCTACGCCAAGGAGATGTCCAAGGAATACCAGGCGAAGCAGGCGGCGCTTGTGGCCGATCACATTGCCAAGCAGGACATCGTCATCACCACCGCCCTGATCCCGGGGCGTCCGGCACCGAAGCTCGTTTCGCGCGAGATGCTGAAGTCGATGAAGCCGGGCGCGGTTGCCGTTGACCTCGCGGTCGAGCGCGGCGGCAATATCGAAGGCGTCAAGCCAGGCAAGGTCGCTGACGTCGACGGCGTGCGCGTCATCGGCTTTTCCAACATGGCCGGCAGGATTTCCGCCAGTGCCTCCCAGCTTTACGCCAAGAACCTCGTCACCTTCCTTGAGACCATGGTCAACAAGGAAACGAAGACGATCGCCCTCAATCTCGAGGACGAACTGATCAAGGCGACGATGCTGACGCATGCGGGCAATGTCGTGCATCCGGCATTCGGCGGCGTGAAGAAGGGGGATAACTGATGGCCAGTGAAGCAATGGACAAGGCGCTGGATCAGCTGAACCAGGCCATGAATGCCGTGGCGGCCGCTGCCGCCCATGCGCCGGAGGCGGCCAGCGCCGCAACCGGCGGCGCGATCGATCCCTTCGTGTTCCAGTTCGCGATCTTCGTGCTGGCGATCTTCGTGGGATACTACGTCGTCTGGTCGGTGACGCCGGCCTTGCACACGCCGCTGATGGCGGTCACCAACGCGATCTCTTCGGTTATCGTCGTCGGCGCGCTTCTGGCCGTCGGCATTTCGACGAGTGGTCTTGCGACCGGCTTCGGCTTCATCGCCCTGGTCCTCGTCTCAGTGAACATCTTCGGCGGCTTCCTTGTCACCCAGCGCATGCTGGCGATGTACAAGAAGAAGGACAAGTGAGGACCGCATGACCAGTATCGCAGCCTTCCTCTATCTTGTTTCCGGCGTCCTCTTCATCCTGGCATTGCGCGGGCTTTCCCATCCGGCCAGCAGCCGCAAGGGCAACCTTTACGGCATGGTCGGCATGGGGATCGCCATTCTCACCACGCTGACCCTGGCAACGCCATCCTTCGGCGGCCTTGTGCTGATCATCCTCGGGCTTGCCATCGGCGGCGGGGCGGGCGCCTATGTCGCCCGCGTGATCCCGATGACCTCGATGCCGCAGCTGGTTGCCGGGTTCCACTCGCTGGTCGGCCTCGCGGCCGTGCTGGTGGCAGCCTCGGCGCTCTATACGCCGTCTTCCTTCGGCATCGGCAATATCGGTGAGATCCACACCGAGGCGCGTATCGAAATGGCGCTCGGCGTTGCCATCGGCGCGCTGACCTTTACCGGCTCGATCATCGCCTTCCTGAAGCTCGACGGGCGCATGTCCGGCAAGCCGATCATGCTGCCGTTCCGGCACCTGATCAACATCGCCCTCCTGGCGCTGATCGTGCTCTTCATCATCGGGCTGGCTGCAACGGAAAGCCATTTCGACTTCTGGGCGGTCGTCGCCCTGTCGCTGGCGCTCGGCGTGCTCTTGATCGTGCCGATCGGCGGGGCCGACATGCCTGTCGTCGTGTCGATGCTGAACTCCTATTCGGGCTGGGCGGCCGCCGGTATCGGCTTCACGCTCGGCAACCTGGCGCTGATCATCACCGGCGCGCTGGTTGGTTCATCCGGTGCGATCCTGTCCTACATCATGTGCAAGGGCATGAACCGCTCGTTTATCTCGGTCATTCTCGGCGGCTTCGGCGGTGAGACGGCTGCGGGCGGCACGGACAATTCCGACAAGACGGTCAAGCTCGGCTCGGCAGAAGATGCCGCCTATCTGATGGCGAACGCCTCCAAGGTCATCATCGTGCCCGGCTACGGCATGGCGGTGGCGCAGGCACAGCATGCGCTCCGCGAAATGGCAGACAATCTGAAAAAGAACGGCGTCGAGGTGAAATACGCGATCCACCCGGTCGCTGGCCGTATGCCCGGTCATATGAACGTGCTGCTGGCCGAGGCGAATGTGCCGTACGACGAGGTCTTCGAGCTTGAGGACATCAACTCGGAATTCGCCCAGGCGGATGTTGCCTATGTCATCGGCGCCAACGACGTCACCAACCCGGCGGCGCGTGACGACAAGACCTCGCCGATCTACGGCATGCCGATCCTCGATGTCGACAAGGCCAAAACCTGCCTGTTCGTCAAGCGCTCGCTCGGTTCCGGCTATGCCGGCATCGACAATACGCTGTTCTACAAGGATGGCACGATGATGCTGCTCGGGGATGCCAAGAAGGTGACCGAGGAAATCAACAAGGCGATCGGTCACTGAGGCGTCGCCACGCGGCTTGATCTCGATTAAACTGTAAGGGCGCGGGCTTGGCCCGCGCCCTTTGTTTTGCACGGTGATGTCATGTCCCTCGAAACGCTGCTCCTCTTCGTTCCCGCCTGTTTTGCGCTGAACATGGCGTTTGGTCCGAACAACTTGCTCTCGGTGACGATCGGCGCGCGAGCCGGAATGGGTGTGGCGATTGTAGCCTCCGCCGGTCGCATTGTCGCCTTTGCCATCATGATCGCCATTACGGCCTTTGGTCTCGGCGCCCTGTTGATGGCGTCAGGAGTAGCCTTCTCGATCGTGAAATGGCTGGGTGTTGCCTATCTCCTCTGGATTGGTTTCAAGCTGATCCGCGCGAAGGTTGATGTATCGGATCCGGCGACTGCTCATCACCCTTCAACGTTGAGGGCGTATTTGCGGCAGGAGTTCCTTGTCGCCTCGAGCAATCCCAAGGCGATCCTGATTTTTACGGCATTCTTGCCACAGTTCGTTGAACCCAAGGCCTATTGGCAGAGTTTCTTCACGCTTGGAGCAATCTTTCTGATCTTGGAAGTTGGGGCGATCGCCGTCTATGCCTTTGTCGGTTCACGACTGCGCGGCGTCATGCGTAATGCTTGGGCGGTTCGCCTGGTCAATCGTATCAGTGGTTCGATGATGATGCTGTTCGGTGGCGCTTTGGCGCTGACGCACCGCTCCACCTGACTTGCAAGGAGAGAGGCAGGGCCTCTCTCCTCGTCGGCGCGACCTGTGATCAGGTGGCTGCCGGCGCCAGCGTCAGTTTCTCCACGCCGACCGCGAGGTTCAAGCCTTCCTGAGCCTGGACGTTCAGTGGCTGGAGCATGAAGGATTGGTTCGTGCCACCGGCAATGACCTTGGCACCAGCACCAGCGCCAAAGCTCGCATCGGCACCTATGCCGTAGTACTCACCGGCCAACGCATATTCAGCAATGTTGGTTCCAGTCTTGGCAAGGACCTGCCAGATCATCACAGTTTTGCCGGTCTGGCCGACATCCAATCCGAATTTCTGGATCGTTCCGGCATAGACGACCTTCGGGCCACCTTCGGCCGGCGTATAGGTGCAAAGCAGGTTCTTCTGCGAGGTAACAATCAGTCCTTGCCCGCCCTGCGATCCGCAGACGAGCTGACCGAGTGTGATGTAGTTTGCGGCACTTGCCGGGTTTGCGATGGCGGCGACTGCGGCAGCCGCCGCGGCAATCATCGTTTCCCTGAACATGGTCTTCTCCTTTCGAGTAGCCTGTCGGAAACGAAGGTTCAGCGTGATTTGTTCCCCTATGTGCGCTCGAGGGTGCGGCGAGGGGCCGTCAACGCCCAGTAGAAACCTTCCGGTCGGAAGTCGATTTCAACGCTACCGCCAAAGGCTGCGGCGGCATGGTTCTTGATGATCGTCGTGCCGAAGCCCGAGCCCTCCGGAGCCTGAGTGGATGGGCCGTCGCGTTCTTCCCACGTGAAGCGAATGTAGGGTTCGTTGCGTTCCTCGTGCTGAACATTCCGCCAGCTCAGCAGAACACGACCCTGCGGCAAGGAAAGGGCACCATATTTCACCGAATTGGTCGCTAGTTCATGCAGGACGAGGCCGAGGTTCTGCACCACGTCGGGTTTTAGGATGAAGTCCTTGCCCGATATCTCGGCCTGTTCCGTCGCCTGCGGAAAGCTCTGGAAGTGAATATCAATGACGCGGCGCAGCGATGCGCCTGCCCATTGTTCGCTGGTAAGGAGGTCGATCGAGCGCGAGAGGCCGTCGAGGCGATCGGCAACGGCCGCCTGGTAGGCGGGCACGCTTTCGGCGCCCTTGGCGACCTGTCGCATCATGGCCTGCACCAGGGCCAGCAGGTTCTTGGTGCGGTGAACAAGTTCGTTCATGACGAAGTGCAGGCGGTCTTCGGTCTGGCTTCGGTCGAAGGAGGCATTGGAGAGTGCAACCGCGACCTGGTTGGCTTCGATGACGCTGGTCTCGACCGGCGCAACGATATGACCCTCGCCCATGCGATTGGCCATGTCGGCGATCGAGCGGATCGTCAGGCGGACCTGGCGCGCGACAACATAGGCCGCGAGAACCGCGAGAAGCATCAGCGCGACACCGCCGATGGCGAGAAAGCGCCATGTCGTCAGGATAGAAGATTGCGCCGTAGCGACCGGTCCCCATATCACGGCTTTCCACGACCAGCCGGGAATCTGCGCGTAACCCAGCATCGCCTTCGGCAGTATCTGCTTGTTCTCGTATACGCCGCTGGATTCAAACAGCGAGGGCAGAATGCGGGTGTCGAAGGGTTCGCCATAGCCGATGCTTGTCGCCCCGGCCGAAGCAACCACGTGGCCGTTCTGATCGATGACTGCTGCGGACCAGCCACTCGGCAGACCTTCCGTGGTGACAAGTCGTGCCAGATCCCTGGCGTTCTGGGTAATGATCAGCGCCCTGACCTTGCCCACCTGCAGTGGCATGGTGACGTTATAGACGAACTCACCGCTCGTCTTTCCCATGAAGACGTCCGAGGCTTCGATTCGTCCTGACTTGACGGCTGCGTCGATGGCCGCAAGGTTCCCAGCGATACCCAGAGGCTCGCCATAATCCCGCCGGGTGTTCAGGAGCTGCTGGCCGCGCTCGTCTACCGCGATCACATAGAGCGTGTTTGCTCTCAGGGCCGTCTCGGTGCGCGCGTAGAAGGAAGCGAAGTCGTTGCTCTCCAATTCCGGTGAGGTCGAGAGCAACCTTAAAGTTGTAGCCATATCCTGCAGCTGGCGATCGATGGAGCGGGCGAGAGCAGTGGCATCCTGGGCCGTTTCACGCCTCAGAATCGAGCGCTGGTTGTCCTCCAGCTGTGCCAGCAGAAGTGCCACGAGGGCGAAAATCGGCAAGGCCGTCGCAACTGCCATCGCGATCAGGTAGGTCCCGATCGATGCCTTCGGAAAGAAGCGGAAGCGGCTTTTCATGAGCCTATACTTCGCTGAGTTATGCAGCCGAAACCATCGGCACGCCCGCCGTTTACAGGCATGAAAGCAAAATACTGGACCACCGCAATTGCCCTCAACGCCCCCAAACCCTCCGATAGCCTGCTATCGAAACCACTACATGTTAGGGATAGGTGCTGCTGCTTGCAACACACTAAAACATGTCGCCCGGCAATACGCAAATTTTTGTCAGGCTGTCATCTCAACCGAATCTGGCGAGGCGGAAGGCGGCCAAAGAGGAGTCTGCATCGCCGGTGAGAATCTCGTTAGACGCGAGTAGACCGACGAGCGGCGCCAGCGTTATGCCAGAGTGCATCACGGCTATATAGAGGCCGTCCTGGCCACAGCCGCCGATAACAGGAAAGCCGTCCTTGGGCGTCGGACGGTAGCCGACAGTGAAGAAATCCATGCTTAACCGGCTCCCGTCCGTCAGGCTCTCCTTCACCTTCGCAAAGAGTGCCGCGGCGGTCGCGTGCCGGTCGGCGCCGGGATCGGTGCCGCCGAAATCGGAGCCGGCAATGATGCGGCCATCAGTCGTCTGGCGCATATGCAGGTCGGTCGCCATCACAAGGCCGTTCAGCCGCTTCTCGAATGGACGGGAGTGGACGATCAGCCCGGGAGGCGCCTCCAGGGGAAGTGTGACGCCGACGGAGGCGGCGAGGGGAACACTGCCGGCGCCAGTCGCCAGGACAACATGATCGGCGCCGACAATACCGGCCGATGACACCACTCCGGAAATCCGCTCGCCGCTGCGAATAAATCCATCGACGGCAGCGTTGACGAACTTCGCTCCTCTGGCCTCGGCGTCAGCAAGCAGCAGCCGCGCCGCCGCCGCCGGCTCGACGGCACCTTCTTCCGCGACCAGGAGCGCAGATTCGGGCAGCTGTTTCAGGTAAGGCTCCCGCGCGGCAATCGCGGCGCGATCCAGCCGTTCGATGCCATAACCCCACGACGCATGCTCGACGGCAAACGCCTCTAGCCGATCGGGCGGCAGATCCCAGCAGATGCCGCCACACCAGGAGAGCGGCAAGCCTGGGAGCTCGCGGGCCAAGCGCTTCCATTCGGCGATAGAGCGGCGGCGAAAGTGAAAATAGAATTCCGGGTTGCCCCAACTCGCGTTGATCCAGGCAAAAGAAGTGGGTGTGGCGACGCCGCCGATGTCCTCGGC
Source organism: Rhizobium sp. R693 (assembly GCF_002211315.1). Classification (NCBI taxonomy): domain Bacteria; kingdom Pseudomonadati; phylum Pseudomonadota; class Alphaproteobacteria; order Hyphomicrobiales; family Rhizobiaceae; genus Rhizobium; species Rhizobium sp. R693. Next base: position 144,635 of record NZ_LOKY01000047.1, read on the forward strand.
AATCACGGTGACGGCGGCGCCGTCACGTGTCAGGTGCCAGGCGATCGAGGCACCGACAATGCCGGAACCGACGACGACCACATGCTGTCTGGCTGCCATCGTCGGTCTCCTGCCTGTAAAGTCTTAGCCGGTGGTCGATGCGCCAACGCGGGCGAGGCCGTCCTTCGCCGGCTGGTACTTCGGGTCGAGTCCGATCGCGTGACGGTAGGAGCGGGCTGCCTTGTCCTTTTCGCCGCGGCGCTCATACACCAGAGCCTGGTTGGCCCAGGATTCGGCGACATTGCCGTTGAGTTCGATCGCGTGATTGAAGTCGGCAAATGCGTTGTCGTCATCGTTCAGCGCGATATAGGAGATGCCGCGACCGTTATAGGGTTCCGGCGCGTTCGGGGAGAGCGAGATCGCCTTCGAGAAGTCGTCGATCGCCTTATCCTGCTGATTGCGCTTCTGATAGAGCAGGCCGCGATTGTGATAGGCGCGGCCATCGGTCGTGCCGTTCTGGATCGCCTTGTTGAAATCGTTGAAGGCCGCATCGTCCTGGCCGGCGGTGCGGTAGACGTTGCCGCGGCCGATCAGCGCCACGTCGTAATTCGGGTTGATCTGCAGCGCGGTGCTGTAGTCCTGAATCGCCTGCTGCTGCTGGCCCATGTTGCGGTAGACCAGCGCGCGATTGGCGTAGGCCTGGTAGAAGCGCGGGTTGATCTGCAGCGCCGTATTGAAGTCGTTCAACGCCTGGCGGAAATCGCCGCCGCGGCCATAGGCGGAGCCGCGAACGTTGTAGCCCTCCGGATCCTTCGGATTGGCGTTGATCACAGAGGTCAGCGAGGCAATGTTTTCCTGCGAACCCTGCGCCTTGTCGATGCGGATGACGGCATCGGTCGTGTTGCTTGTCGTGCAGCCAGCAAGGCCTAGCGCGGTGACGATAGCGAAAACCGGCAGAACAGCGATTTTCGGCGAACGCAGAGAGCGGGTCTTGGTGATGTCAGCCATGCGGGCTCGTTTTCCCCCAGTGCAGCCGCTCCGTTCAGGGACGAGCAAGCTTCAGCAACAAATTAAAAAGGCGGTGGCGAATAGATCGCCCCCGCCAACATGCATCTGAAAACGTCGAAATAACGACAGCTACGCTTAGCGTGCGACGATACCTTCGCGCTGTGCCCGCTTGCGAGCCAGCTTGCGAACACGACGAACGGCTTCGGCCTTTTCGCGAGCGCGCTTCTGCGACGGCTTTTCGTAGTAGTCGCGCATCTTCATTTCGCGGAAAATACCTTCGCGCTGCATCTTCTTTTTGAGAGCGCGGAGAGCCTGATCGACATTGTTATCGCGGACAAGTACCTGCACGAGAATCACGTTCCTTTGGTTTGGTTGATGCCTGCGTCGGCAAGGCGCCAGAGGCAAAAAATATACGGTTCGCGCGGCCAGAGCCTTGCGATTGAGGATGCGGATAGCAGAATGGCAGGGGGAAGTCCATATGTCCTCGCGGTTCTAGCCGGAAAAAACCGTGTCTTGTCTCGATCTGATCGTCTTTCAAGGGCGAACACGGCCTCTTTCCCGTCTGGCTGGCCGCCTGAAGAACGCTGCTGGGAGGCATTGGGGCAGCCAACCTAACGCAATGAGCGGCTTCCTTGCCTTGTCTATTGCTCACTTCGCGTTATATGTAGCCCATCGACCGTTGGTTGTGACCTTTGTCAAGGAGCTCGAAGCTCCGTCAGATTTCCTCTCAAGATCGATCTTTGGCCTTGTGAATAAACGCAAGGCAATAACGACTATTGAAAGGAGATCGTTATGAATTCAGGCACCGTTAAGTGGTTCAACAGCACCAAGGGCTTCGGCTTCATCCAGCCGGATGACGGCAGCACTGACGTATTCGTTCACATTTCGGCTGTTGAGCGTTCTGGTTTGGGCAATTTGTCCGATGGCCAGAAGGTCACGTACGATCTCGTTCGCGACAAGAAGTCTGGCAAGAATGCCGCGGACAATCTCCGCGCCGCTTAATTCTCATTCGGCCCGGCTGACGACGGATGTGTTGGCAGCCAAGTGCCTTGTGGCAAAGGCCGGGCGTAACCCCGGCCTTTTGTGCTTTTGATGGTCAATACAGTGGTGGCACGAGTGACTGGATACGCTGTCGGCGACAGTCCAGGCTGACCAAAATGGCAATGAGTTCGCCTCAAGAAAGGAAAGAATTTGCAGGTTCTCGTTCGAGATAACAATGTCGACCAGGCGCTCCGCGTTCTGAAGAAGAAGATGCAGCGCGAAGGTCTCTTCCGCGAGTTCAAGGCGCGCACCGCTTACGAAAAGCCGTCCGAGAAGCGCGCCCGCGAAAAGGCCGAAGCCGTTCGCCGCCAGCGCAAGCTTGCGCGCAAGAAGCTTCAGCGTGAAGGTCTCCTTCCGGCCCCGAAGAAGGCGGTTCGTCCCGCCCACTGAACTGCCATCGGGCAGTTTCCATCGAGATTGAGAGAGCAGATGACTTCAAAAGACGATCTCTTCGATACGGCAAAGCTCTCCCCGCGGGATAAGGCGGCTGCTACCGATACGACAGCGAGAGCAATTATCACGGCAGAAGCCGAGGCTCGCGAGAAGAAGACGGAAAAACTCCGGGCACTGCGCTTGCAGCAGGAAGCCGAAGCGCCGTCCGCCGCTCCTGCCAAGAGGCGGCGGACGGCGCCCAAGTCGGCTTCGTCCTCCTAAGACCTCGCACCAGCGCCTCTCTACCCGCTGGCTGTGTCCACGCGGATTGTCCGAGGTCGCGGAAGCGCTATTGCGCCGTGACCTGTTGAAGCGCCGGCACCATTTCCACGACCGGCGGGTTCCACTTTCCGGTCAGGGCATCGCTTGCCGGTCCGTACAGGCGCATGGTCAGGTTGAATGGCCCAGCCGGCGCGGGGAGCCAGTTCGCTTCCTTTGCCGCGCCCGGGCTCTTGTTCTGGAAATAGAGATCAAGCGACCCGTCGGCGTTGTAGACGAAGGGCATCCAACTGCTGACGGCAAAGCGGTTGAGGCTGTTGCCGACCTGGAATCCTTCCGGATCGTAAAGCGTGACGGACCAGAACGCCTTGACCGGCGGTAGGTTCGCCTTGTCGAAGTGAAGCTTATAGCTGTTCGTTCCGTTCAGCGGGTTTCCCTTCTCGTCGCCGAGGTTGAGCGGATAGATCGCGTCCTCGGGCAGGTTGGCCCCGAGGCCAAGCTGCGCGACAATCGCCCGCTTCAGATAGTAATTGCCGTAGACGCCCATCGTGTCGGTGTTCATCGACCAGTTGTTGGCCACGCGCGCAAGCGTCGGGATTTTCCACTCCATCAGCTTCTGGCCTTCGGCCGGAACATCCTTCAAAGCAGCGGCGATTTCAGGGCTCACCTTGCTCTTGTCGAAGCTCTTGCCGGGTTCCATTCCGATCCGCTTCATCCGGCTTATGATCGGCTGGTCGGTGGCGTGCGGCGGATTGGCCTTCAGCAGCTCCGCCGCATAGGCAAAGAAGTCCTCTGCCGCCATCCCGTCTACCGTCTTCTTTGGCGGGGTTTTCATGTCGATGTCAGGATTGATCGTGACCTTGACCGGTTCGGCCGTCTTGCCCCATTGCGACAGTGGCGTGACTGTGTAGCCAGCCTGGATCTTGTGAACGGCGTCGTAATCGGGCGGCCCATCCGTTTTTGTGCGTCCGATGACCCAGACATAGGGTGTCGGCGCGTCGATCCTTTGGGTTCCAGGGGGCAGGTCCTTGCCCGTCCAGCCGGGGGGCACAACCGCAAAATCGGCTTTCGCGGTTCCCGTTGTGCGCCAGCCCGGCGAGGCGAACACATCGGACCACATGTCCAGCATCGGCAGCAGATAGTAGCGCCCGTTCGTGTCGGGAGCCGAGACGATCATCGGTTCCTTGGTCATATCAAGCCAGGCGACGGAGTAGAGTGTGTCGAAGTTCGGCCGGACGACATCCCTGTAGTCTGCGGCCGGAAACTCCGGAACGTTGGTGAACATGTTGGCCGGTCCTCGTCCCATCGTCTTGCCGGCCTCGACGTTTGTTGCCTGTTCACGGGTCAGATTCATGGTGACCAGCGGATAAAGGTAAAGATAGGCCTCGACGCCGATCGCCGCCGCTTCCTCCTTGGTCATGGTGTCTTCGGCAGCGGCGACGGGGCTGGTAAGACAAGCCCCCGATAAAAGCAGGCCAACCGTGAAGGTGATGAAATGCGATTGCATGACGAATCCTCCCTGAGACCAGACAGCGAGCATCATGCCGTGTCGGCCTGTTTTCTTTTGATGTCAGGTCGCACGCGGGCTTTTGCCACGCGTGTCGAAATTTGGATTATGAATGCTCCCGTTGCTGCAGACGCGAGACCCTCAACGCGCAAAGACGCCTATGCAGCGCAAGAACTATGGGCTCAAAAATTGTAAGTGCAAACACTCTAAAATAATAAGGATGGTGAGGCTGTAAGCCATCGCGGGGCCGCCCCGGCTTGGCTGTGGGGTGGGGCTTGGCTTCGAACAGAATGGCCAACCTTGTTCATTCTTACCGAGTGTCAAAACAAAAGCCGGTCCACGTCGCAAAAGAAACGTTGTGCCGCATTTGGATTTGCGATTTGTATGGCCGACGAGAAGGGACCTTTCCCTTGAAGGAGATGAAGGCGGATGCGCAGATACTCGGTTTTTGCCGTGGCACGAGAGGCTCTGAGGGGCCATAAGGGCTGGGAGAAGCAATGGACTTCGCCGGAGCCGCGCGCCGAATACGACGTCATCATCATCGGTGGCGGCGGACATGGCCTGGGCGCTGCCTATTATCTCGCCAAGGAGCATGGCATTACCAATGTCGCGGTGCTCGAAAAGGGCTGGCTCGGCGGCGGCAATACCGGCCGCAACACGACCATCATCCGCTCGAACTATCTCTATGAAGAGAGCATGCACATCTACGAGCATTCGATGAAGCTCTGGGAGAACCTCTCGCAGGATCTCAACTACAATGTCATGTATTCGCCGCGCGGCGTGATGATGCTGTCGCATAATGTGCACGATCAGCAGTCCTTCAAGCGCCACATCCATGCCAACCGCCTCTACGGCATCGACAACGAATGGCTGACGCCGGAGCAGGCGAAAGCTTATTGTCCGCCGCTCGATATCTCCGCCAGCGCCCGCTATCCGATCAATGGCGCGGCATTGCAGCGCCGCGGCGGCACGGCGCGTCACGATGCTGTCGCCTGGGGCTATGCGCGTGCGGCGTCCGATCGCGGCGTCCACATCATCCAGAACTGCGAAGTGACCGGCATCCGCCGCGGCCCCGACGGGCGCGTCACCGGTGTCGAGACGTCCCGCGGCTTCATCGGCGCCAAGAAGGTCGGCGTTTCGGCGGCCGGCCACACGACCACCGTCATGAAGATGGCCGATGTGCGTGTGCCGCTGCAATCGAGCCCGCTGCAGGCGCTGGTCTCCGAACCGCTGAAGCCGATCTTCCCCTGCGTGGTCATGTCCAACACGGTGCATGCCTATATCTCGCAGTCCGACAAGGGCGAGCTCGTCATCGGCGCCGGCACCGACCAGTACAATTCCTACAGCCAGACCGGTGGCCTGCAGATCATCACGCATACGCTCGATGCCATCTGCGAGCTCTTCCCGATGTTCCGCCGGGTCAAGATGATGCGCCAGTGGGGCGGTATCGTCGACAACACGCCGGACCGTTCGGCCATCCAGTCGAAGACGCCGGTTCCGGGGCTCTACGTCAATTGCGGCTGGGGCACCGGCGGCTTCAAGGCGACGCCGGGCTCGGCCAATCTCTTCGCGCACCTCATCGCCCGCGATGAGGCGCACAAGTTCAATGCCGGCCTGACGCTGGACCGCTTCCGCACCGGCCGTCTGATCGACGAAGCCGCCGCTGCCGCCGTCGCGCACTGACACGAGGACACCATGCTTCTTATCTACTGCCCATACTGTCAGGAAGAGCGTTCCGAGCTCGAATTCCGCGGCGCCGGCGATGCCCACATCGCCCGCCCGACCAATATCGCCGACATCTCCGACGAGGCGTTCGAGGAATATTTCTTCCTACGCGACAACCCGAAGGGGCTTATCTTCGAACGCTGGCGTCACCAGCACGGATGCGGCCGTTTCTTCAATGCGGCGCGCGATACCATCAGCGACAAGTTCATCAAGACATACAAGGCAGGCGAGCCGAAGCCCACGATCGGCGAGGCCGCCGTTCCGCATGCTCCCGTCGAGACCTACGAACAGCTCGAAGGAGAGGCACAATGAGCGGCACGAACCGTATTGCAGGCAAGGGCCGTCTGACGCCGGCCAGAACCGCGCGCTTCACCTTCGACGGCAAGAGCTATACGGCGCTCGAGGGCGATACCGTCGCCTCGGCGCTGATCGCCAACAACATCCATCTGGTCGGCCGCTCGTTTAAGTATCACCGCCCACGTGGCATCCTGTCGGCCGGTGCCGAGGAGCCGAACGCGCTGATCGACGTGGCGCGCGACAGCGCCCGCAAGCAGCCGAACGTGCGTGCAACGGTGCAGGAAGTTTTCGACGGCATGATCGTCGAATCGCAGAACCGCTTTCCGTCACTCTCCTTCGATATCGGCGGCATCAACAACCTGATGTCGCCCTTCTTTGCCGCAGGCTTTTACTACAAGACATTCATGTGGCCGAAGGCGGCCTGGAAGCATGTTTACGAGCCGATGATCCGTCGGGCGGCCGGCCTCGGCGTCGCGCCGAAGGAAGCCGATCCGGACCACTATGCTGGCCGCTACGCGCATTGCGACGTGCTGGTCGTCGGTGCCGGCGTTGCCGGTCTTTCGGCAGCACTTGCGGCGGCGCAGGCTGGCGCCAAGGTGATCCTCTGCGACGAGCAGGCCGATGTCGGCGGCGCGCTGCGCTATGACAGCGGCGTGAAGATCGACGGCCTCGACGGCTACGAGTGGGCGCAGAAAACGGCTGCCACGCTGAAGGCGATGAAGAACGTGCAGGTTCTCACCCGCACCACCGCTTTCGGCTACTACAATCACAACTTCGTCGGTCTCGCCGAGCGCGTGACCGACCATGTCGCAAACCCGAGCCGTCACCTGCCGCGCGAGCGTCTCTGGCAGTTGCGCGCCAAGCGTGTCATTCTCGCCAATGGCGCGATCGAACGTCATATGGTGTTCCCGAACAACGACCGTCCGGGCATCATGCTGGCGTCGGCCGCGCGCATGTATCTTAACCAGTACGGCGTTGCCGTCGGCCAGAAGGTCGGCGTCTACACGGCGCATGACTCGGCTTATGAGGCGGCCTTCGACCTGAAGCGATCAGGTGTCGAGATCGCCGCAATCGTCGATTGCCGGCAGACGCCAGGTGCGGCGGTTCTGGCGGAAGCCCGTTCGCTCGGCATCGACGTTCTCGCCGGTCAGTCCGTGGTCAACACTGCTGGCAAGCTGCGCATCTCGTCGATGACGGTTGCCCGCAACGGCGGCGGCTCGCCGCGCAAGATCGCGGTCGACGCGCTGCTGGTCTCGGCTGGCTGGACGCCATCGGTGCACCTGTTCTCGCAGTCGCGCGGCAAGGTGGCCTTCGAGCCGGAAACGCAACGCTTCCTGCCCGGAACCTATGCGCAGGATTGCCTTTCCGTCGGCGCCTGCAACGGCACGGACGATCTGCAGCAGACGATCGAGGAATCGCTGGCGGCAGGCGAGCTGATGGCGCAGGCAGCAGGCAAACCATCCGGCGGCAAGATCAGCATCTCGGCAGAGCAGGCGCATCAGTGGACCGGCGGCATGATCGGCGCCGCCGAGGGTGCGGGTCCGGAGACCAGCGCCAAGGCGTTCATCGATTTCCAGCACGACGTCTGCGCCAAGGATATCCGCCTTGCCGTTCGCGAAGGCATGCACTCGATCGAGCACATCAAGCGCTTCACGACGAACGGCATGGCGTCCGACCAGGGCAAGCTCTCCAACATGCACGGCCTGGCGATCGCCGCCGAAATGCTCGGTAAGGAGATCCCGCAGGTCGGTCTCACCACCTTCCGCGCGCCCTATACACCTGTTACCTACGGCACGCTGATCGCCCATTCGCGTGGCGATCTGTTCGATCCGGCCCGCAAGACGCCGCTGCACCAGTGGGAAGAAGCCCATGGCGCCGTGTTCGAGGACGTCGGCAACTGGAAGCGTGCCTGGTTCTATCCGCGCGCCGGCGAGACGATGCATAAGGCGGTCGCTCGCGAATGCAAGACGGCGCGCGATGTCGCCGGCGTATTCGATGCCTCGACGCTCGGCAAGATCGAAGTCGTCGGCCCCGATGCCGCCGCGTTCATGAACCTGATGTACACCAACGCCTGGGACACGCTGAAGCCCGGCAAGTGCCGCTACGGGATCATGACCCGCGAGGACGGCTTCGTTTATGACGACGGCGTCGTCGGGCGTCTGGCCGACGATCGCTTCCACGTGACGACGACGACGGGCGGTGCGCCGCGCGTTCTCCACCACATGGAAGACTATCTGCAGACCGAATTCCCGCATCTGAAGGTGTGGCTGACTTCGGTGACCGAGCAGTGGGCTGTTATCGCCGTACAGGGGCCGAAGGCGCGCGAGATCATCGCGCCGCTGGTCGAGGGCGTCGATATCTCGAACGAAGCCTTCCCGCATATGAGCGTTGCCGAGTGCACGGTCATGGGCGTTCCGGCACGTCTCTTCCGCGTGTCGTTCACCGGCGAAACCGGCTTCGAAATCAACGTGCCGGCCGATTACGGCCAGTCGGTTCTCGAGGCCGTCTGGGCCAATGCCGAGCCGCTCGGCGCCTGCGTCTACGGCACCGAGACGATGCACGTTCTTCGCGCCGAGAAGGGCTATATCATCGTCGGTCAGGACACGGATGGTACCGTCACGCCTGACGATGCCGGTCTCTCCTGGGCGGTCTCCAAGAAGAAGACGGATTTCGTCGGCATTCGCGGGCTGAAGCGCCCGGATCTGGTGAAGGAAGGCCGCAAGCAGCTTGTCGGTCTCGTCACCAAGGATCCGAACCTCGTACTCGAAGAGGGCGCGCAGATCGTCGCCAACCCGAATGAGCCGAAGCCGATGACGATGCTCGGCCACGTCACCTCGTCCTATTGGTCGGAAAATCTTGGGCGATCGATCGCCTTCGCGTTGGTCGCCGACGGCCGCAAGCGAATGGGCGAGACGCTCTACGTGCCGATGCCCGACAAGACGATCGCCGTCGAGGTGACTGACATGGTGTTCTTTGACAAGGAAGGAGGCCGCATCAATGGCTGATACGGCAGTTCGCAAGTCTGTGCTTTCTGGTCGCCACGGTGGCTCGGCCACGGTGCGGCTGACGCCGGCACCAGCGGCGACCCGCGTGGCGCTTCGCGCACCAGGGGAGTCGCTCAAGGCTCTTTCCTCCGCGCTCGGCGTCACGGTCCCGGCTTCCCCGAAGACGTCGGGCCGCAAGGGTGGCCGTGCCGCCCTCTGGCTCGGCCCGGATGAATGGCTTGTCATCGACGAGTCCGGCGCAGACCTTATGGGTGCGCTCGCGAAGTCAGGCGTGTTGCATTCGGCAACCGACGTCTCGCATCGCAACGTCGCGATCATCGTCTCCGGTCCCGGGGCCGAGGCGACGATTTCCGCGGGTTGCCCGCAGGATCTGTCGCTCGAGGTCTTTCCGGTCGGCGCCTGCTCGCGCACGCTATTCGGAAAGGCGGAGATCGTGCTCTTCCGCACCGAGGGCGATACGTTCCGCGTCGAGTGCTGGCGTTCGTTTGCCGATTTCGTTTTCGGCCTGCTGGCCGAGGGCGCGGAAGACGCGGCGCACTAAGCGCTGCCAACTTGCAATTTCCGGTCGGGGACGGTGCTCTGGTGCCGTTCCCGATCGTCTTTGCGTTGCAGGACTGCCCTCACTCATGCATCATCCACCCTAGCGTGCGCTCTTTATCGGAGCGCAGTTGCAGGGCGGGGTGTCTTTGATGATGCTGCATCACGTTTCCATTGTCGTCACGGATCTCGACCGTTCGGTCGCCTTCTATCGTGACGTCTTCGGCCTCGAACGGATCGCGCGGCCGCCGTTCAGCTCCGTTGGAGCGTGGTTCGCCTGCGGCGCACTGCAGATCCACATGATCGTCAACCCGGCCGGGACCTTCCGGCATGCGGCGACCATCGACACGACCGACGGGCATTTCGCGTTCCGTACCGATGATTTTGAGGGATGTATCCAGGGGCTGATTGCGAAGGGTTTTCGCGAGGATGCGCCAGAGGGCGATCCCTGGCGGCTGCGTCTCAGGCGCGACGGGCCGGCGGGATTTCCGCAAGCCTATCTGCTTGATCCCGATCGCAACATCGTTGAAATCAACGGTGCGCCATAGCGTTGCGTTCGACGTCGCCCACCGAAGCCGGGAGCATAAGGTCTAGGCGTCGTCAGGCCGATCCTTGGGGTCGAACTGGATGATGGTGATCCAGCGCGCAGAGAGGGCCGGCTTCCTTTCGTTCTCGATCTCGATCGAGACGTCATAGGTCGTCATCAGCATGCCGGCGCCGCGGAAGCGGGCTTCGGCGAGGACAAAGTGGCCGCGGATGCGCGCCCCCGATTTGACCGGCGACAGGAAGCGGACGTTCTCGAAGCCGTAGTTTATGCCCATCGTCTGCTCGCGCACTTTGGGCAGGCCGTTGTAGTTCATGGCCGAAAGCAGCGACAACGTAAGGAAGCCATGGGCGATGGTGCCGCCGAAGGGACTGTTGGCAGCGCGCTCTGGATCGACGTGGATAAACTGATGATCGTTGGTTGCATGCGCAAACGCATCGATCATCGCCTGATCGACGACAATCCAGTCCGAGAGGCCGGTTTCAGTGCCGACCAGCCCTTGCACATCCGCGAGCGAAATTTCCTTGGCCATTGATTCCCCATGAGAAAGCGGCTCCGCAAGCCTTACAATGGGATTGTGACGATTGCGACAAGGAATTGCAGGCGGGAGCCCGTCGGATCAACTTTCGAGATAGAAAGCAACCGAGCGGCGCGGCACGATGGCGGAAGTTGCGGGTTTCTTCGGCGCATCGGGGACGAGAGGCCGCCACAAGGACGGTCCAGGTAATGTGAAGATCTCCTCGCCGCCCGAGCGATTGAAGAGAACCGCCAGCCGCGTGGCCTTGTTGGTTTGGCCATCGCGCGTCGAAAGCAGCATTCCGAGCGTGGAAAAGTTCGGCGTCTCCCAGTCCTGTACGCTCATCGGCTGGCCGGAAGGCGATATCCATTCGACGTCGCCGTTACCGCTGAGAAAGTCCATCTCGGAGAAGGCGGAGAAGCGTTTGCGCAGGCTGGAGACGAAGGCCGTATGGGCGACAAGTTCATCATCGAGCACTGCCCAGTCGACCCAGGTGATCTCATTGTCCTGGCAATAGGCATTGTTGTTGCCGCGTTGGGTGCGGCCAGCCTCGTCGCCTGCTGTCAGCATGACGCTGCCGCGGGTGGCAAAGAGCGTCGAGAGAAGCGCCTTCAGGTCGTCGCGGCGCCGGCGGATGATGTCGGGGTAGCGGCTTTCGCCTTCGACGCCATTATTCCAAGAGTGATTCTCGTTGTGACCGTCGCGGTTTTCTTCCCCGTTCGCCTCGTTGTGCTTGCCGCGGTAAGAGACGAGATCGTTCAGCGTGAATCCATCATGGGCAGCGAGGAAGTTGACGCTGCGCGTCGCCTTTCCGCGATTGCGGCCAAAGATATCGGAGGATCCCGCAAGCGCAGTCGCCAATGGTCCTGTTTTCCAATCATCGCCGCGCCAGTAGCACCTGACGTCGTCGCGCATGCGGTCGTTCCATTCGAGGAAGGGGGCCGGGAAATTGCCAAGCTGATAGCCGCCGGGGCCGATGTCCCAGGGTTCGGCGATCATCAGGCGATCGGCCAGGATGTCGTCGGCGAGCATCGCGGTCAGCGTTTCCCCATGTGCTTCGAAGCCGTTTGCGGTGCGGCCAATGACAGGGGCGAGGTCAAAACGAAAGCCGTCGATCCCGGCGCCGAGCACGAAATGCCGAAGGCTGTCAACGATCAGCTGCCTGACATAGGGGTGATCGCAGGCGACGGTGTTGCCCGTTCCGGTATCATTGACCAGTTCGCCTGGCCGGCCGGGGACATGGCGAAAGAAGGAGAGGTTGTCGAGGCCACGCAGCGACAGCGTCGTGCCGAAGCGATCGCTTTCGCCGGTGTGGTTGAAGACGAGATCGAGGATAACAGCAATGCCTTCGGCGCGGAGCTTTGTGACCGTCTCTCGTAACTCCGCCATGCCGCCAGGCACGAGCCGCGGGTCGAGCGCCATGAAGGCGACGGGGTTGTAACCCCAACCGTTTCTGAGGCCTAGCGGCGGCAGATGGCGTTCGTCGATCCAGGCGGTGATCGGCATGAGTTCGACGGCATCGACGCCGATGCGCTTGAGATGGGCAATCACCGAGGGATGCGCCAGAGCCGCGACCGTGCCGCGCTGGGCTTCGGGAATATCCGGATTCAGGATAGTAAAAGGTCGGACAGCGACCTCGTAGATGAAGCCGCCGGGCTTGAAGAGCGGCTTTGCCGGCTTCACGCTGATGTCGCGGGTGACAATCGCCTTGGGCACGAGATGCTGCGTTTCGGCGCCAAAAGTGCCGAGAAGGGGATCGTAGTGGAACGGGCGATCAAGCTCCTTAGCGTACGGATCGACCAGCAGTTTCGATGGGTCGAACCAAAGACCGCTGTCGGGCGCATAAACGCCATCGGCGCGGTAGCCATACCGCGCGCCTTCCTTCAATCCGTCGACGAAGAGGCGATGCACATGGTCATCGCCCCGTTCCATCGGCAGGCGGGCCAGTTCCTTGTCATCGTCGCCGAACAGACACAATTCGATCTGTCCGGCATTATGCGACCAGACGGCGAAATCAACGCCGGTCTCGAAGATGGTTGCTCCGCCTTGCCCGGATTTGCTCGCCGCCATGCCGTTCCGGTCAGGTAATCACGGAAGGAGCATCACGGCCTGTGCGGCTGCGGATATCCGCGATGGTCTCGGCGGCAGCGATAATATCGGCGAGCGCTTGCTGTGTCTCGATATTGTGGCGGGTGGAATCCGGCTCGTACCGCTCCAGATAGACGCGCAAGGTGGCGCCCGACGTTCCCGTTCCTGAAAGGCGGAAGACGACGCGTGAGCCGCCTTCGAACAGGATGCGAATGCCCTGATGCTCGCTGACGGACTTGTCGACCGGGTCGTGATAGGCGAAATCATCCGCCTTCTCGATCTTTAGCGGGCCGAAGGTTTGGCCCGGCAGCGAAGCAAGCTGGCTGCGCAGGTTAGCAATCAGGCCGTTTGCTGCGTCCGTATCCACGCCTTCGTAGTCGTGGCGCGAGTAGTAGTTGCGGCCGTAGGTCTGCCAGTGCTGGGTGACGATGTCCTGGACGCTCTCGCCGCGGACCGCCAGAATGTTCAGCCAGAGCAGAACCGCCCAGAGGCCGTCCTTCTCGCGCACATGGTTGGAGCCGGTGCCGGCGCTTTCCTCGCCGCAGATCGTCGCCATGCCGGCGTCGAGCAGGTTGCCGAAGAATTTCCAACCGGTCGGCGTCTCGTACATGCCAATGCCACGGCGCTCAGCGACACGATCCGCCGCACCCGAGGTCGGCATGGAGCGGGCGATGCCGGCCAGGCCGCCGGAATAGCCGGGCGCCAGGTTGGCGTTGGCAGCGAGGATCGCAAGGCTGTCGGACGGCGTGACGAAGATGTCACGGCCGATGATAAGGTTGCGGTCGCCATCGCCGTCGGATGCCGCTCCGAAATCGGGCGCATCATCGCCCATCATCTCGTCATAGAGTTCCTTACAGTGAACCGGGTTCGGGTCCGGATGATGGCCGCCGAAATCGGGCAGCGGCATGAAATTGCGGACCGAGCCTGACGGGGCGCCGAGGCGGTTTTCGAAGATTTCCTTGGCATAGGGGCCGGTGACGGCGCTCATTGCATCGAAGGCGATGCGGAAGCCAAGGCTGATGAGGTTGCGGATCGCGGGGAAGTCAAACAGCTCTTCCATGAGCGCTGTATAGTCTTCCACCGAATCGAGCACCGAGAGAATCATGCCGCCGGGCAGTTCGTCCTTGCCGATGCGATCAAGGTTCACGTCCGGGAAATCGGCGATTTTGTAGGTATCGATCACCTTGGTGCGCGCATAGATGGCGTCGGTAATCTTTTCCGGTGCCGGGCCGCCATTGCCGATGTTGTACTTGATGCCGAAATCTTCCGTCGGACCGCCGGGATTATGGCTGGCCGACAGAATGATGCCGCCAAAGGCTTTGTATTTGCGGATGATATGGGAGGCTGCCGGGGTCGACAGGATGCCGCCCTTGCCGACGATGACCTTGCCAAAGCCATTGGCGGCGGCCATCTTGATCGCCTTTTGGATAACTTCCCTGTTGTAGTAGCGTCCGTCGCCGCCGATGACGAGGCACTTGCCCTGGAACCCTTCCAATGAGTCGAAGATCGACTGAATGAAGTTCTCGGCATAGTTCGGTTGCTGGAATACCGGAACCTTCTTTCGCAGGCCAGACGTGCCGGGCTTCTGATCCTGGTAGGGCTTAGTGGATACGGATTTTATCATTTTCTCTCACTTGCCTTTGGGGGCGAGGCTTGAATAGAGGGCAGCGTAGCGCTCGGCGCTCTTTTCCCACGAGACATCCGATTTCATGCCCTGCTTTTGCAATTGGGTCCAGACTTTTTGATCGGCGTAGAGATGTAGCGCACGGCGAATGGCCTGCAACAGGCCTGATGCCGTCACAGGCGAGAATTGTATCCCGGTTGCCACTTTCGCCGCAAGCGCGGCATGGTTGGCGTCGATGACCGTATCGTTCAACCCGCCGGTGCGGGCAACGATCGGCACGCATCCGTAGCGCAAGCCGTAAAGCTGCGTCAGCCCGCAGGGTTCGAAGCGCGATGGGATGATGATGGCGTCGCAGCCGGCCTGCATGAGGTGCGACATCGGCTCGTTGTAGCCGATGGAAACGCCGATCCGCCCGGGATGACGGGCGGCGGCGGCGAGCAGCGAACCTTCGAGCGCCGCGTCTCCTGATCCGAGGATCGCAAGCTTGCCGCCCATGTCGACGATCTGGTCGGCAGTGGCGGCGATGACGTCCATTCCCTTCTGCCAGGTGAGCCGGCTGATAATGCAGAAGATCGGCGCATTGTCGTTGTGCAGTCCGAAGAACTCGGCGACCGAGGTGCGGTTTTCGAAGCGACTTTTCAGGGTGGCGCCGTTGTAATGCGTGTGGACAACGGGATCGGTCGACGGGTTCCAGACATCCGTGTCGATGCCATTGACGATGCCGTGCAGCGAATCGATTCGGCTTGCGATGACACCCTGGAGACCCATGCCGAACTCCGGGGTCAGGATCTCGCCGGCGTAGGAAGGGCTGACGGTGGTGATGGCATGAACGGTCTGCAGGCCGCCCTTGAGGAAGCCGATGTTGCCGTAATACTCGATGCTTTCCGTCGCGAAGGCGTGCGGCGGCAGGCGAAGGCCGGGAAAGATATCAGCGCCGAACTGCCCCTGGAACGCGATGTTGTGGATCGTCAGTACACTCGGCAATTCCGGCGTCGGGTTGTAGCGCATGTAGACTGAGGTCATCGCCGACTGCCAATCATGCGTATGCACGAGGTCCGGCCGCCAGCCCGGCATCAAGCCTGCGGCAATCTCGGCTCCGGCAAGGGACAGTGCCGCAAAACGGCGCCAATTGTCAGGGTAATCCCTCCCGGTCGCGTCGAGATAAGGACCGCCTGACCTGTCGTAATAGGCAGGGGCGTCGAGCACCAGCATGCTTATGCCGGCATGCTCCACTTCCAGCACCGTGGCCGGCTCGCCGAGCAGATCGTCGAATTGAAGCCTGACGACTGGATTGCGGATCGCCTTCATGACCGCCGGATAGCCGGGCATGAGTGTCTTGGTTTCGACGCCGAAACGCTTGAGCGCGATCGGCAGGGCGCCCGCCACATCGGCGAGGCCCCCTGTCTTGATAAGTGGGAAGACTTCGGACGAAACCGAAAGAACTTTCATCGGTCACAGACCCAGCTTGTCGATCATTGGCTGCGTGATGAGGCAAATGCCGCCTTCGCTGCGACGGAAACGCTTGGCGTCAAGGACCGGGTCCTCACCGACGATGAGGCCTTCCGGGATCACCACGCCATGGTCGATTACCACGTTCTTGAGCTGTGCATGCCGGCCGATCTTGACGCTCGGCAGGACGACCGCTCCCTCCAGCTTGGAATAAGAGTTGGCGCGCACGCCGGTGAACAGGAGGCTCTTGTTGAGTGTCGCGCCCGATATGATGCAGTCGCCCGCGACGACGGAGGACGTGGCAGAGCCGCGGCGGTCTTCATCGTCGTGGACGAACTTCGCCGGCGGCAGGATTTCAGCGTAGGTCCAGATCGGCCAGGACTTGTCGTAGATATCCAGTTCCGGAACGACTGCGGTCAGGTCGATGTTGGCCTGCCAGTAGGCATCGATGGTGCCGACATCACGCCAGTAAGGTTCGTGCTCGAAATCGGAGCGGACGCAGGATTGCGCGAAGCGATGGGCCACGGCCTTACCGTTCTTGACGATGTAGGGGATGATGTCCTTGCCGAAATCCTTGCTGGAGTTCGGGTCGGCGGCGTCGCGGCGCAGCGCATCGATCAGGAACTTCGTATGGAACACGTAAATGCCCATGGAGGCCAGCGCGAACTCAGGCTTGTCGGGAATGCCCGGCGGGTCGGCAGGCTTTTCGATGAAGTCGATGATCCGGTCGTTCTGATCGACATGCATGACGCCGAAGCCGACGGCTTCCATGCGCGGCACTTCCAGGCAGCCGATCGTGACGTCGGCGCCGGAATCGACGTGCTGCTGCAGCATGTATTCATAGTCCATCTTGTAGACATGGTCGCCGGCGAGGATGACCATGTATTCGACGCCGTAATCCTCGATGATGTCGATGTTCTGGTAGACCGCGTCGGCCGTGCCTTCGTACCACTGCGTCTCGGAGACGCGCTGGGAGGCCGGCAGAATGTCAAAGCTCTCGTTTCGCTCCGGGCGGAAGAAGTTCCAGCCGCGCTGCATGTGGCGGATCAGCGAGTGCGCCTTGTACTGGGTCGCGACGCCGATGCGGCGGATGCCCGAGTTCAAGGCGTTCGACAAGGCGAAGTCGATGATGCGGGTCTTGCCGCCGAAGTAGACTGCCGGCTTGGCGCGGCGATCGGTGAGTTCCTTCAGGCGGCTCCCCCGGCCGCCGGCGAGAACATAGGCCATTGCGTCACGGGCAAGTGGCTGAACACGTTTTTCTACCATTTTTATCCTCCCACCAGTCTTCAGTTCTCAGGTTCAAGCATGATCGTCGCCAGAGGCGGCAAGGTGATTGATGCGGCGATGTTGCCGCCGGCGTTGACGGCCTGGACGCGGCCGCCATTGCCCTTGCCGCTGCCGCCGTAGATGTCGGCATCGGTATTCAGGATCTCGCGCCACCGCCCCTCGGTCGGCAGGCGGACGGAATAATTCTCGCGATAAACAGGCGTCAGATTGCAGATGACGGCAACCGGCTTTTCGCCCGGTGCCTTGCGGATCCAGGCGAGGACGGAATTTTCGTGGTCGTCGGCGATCAGCCATTCGAAGCCGTCGCCCTCGCAGTCGCGGGCGTGCAGGGCCGGCTTGCTGCGATAGGTGAAGTTGAGGTCACGCACCAGCCGGCGCATTCCCTCGTGCATGCGGTACTGCAGCAGGTTCCAATCGAGCGACTTCGCCTCGCTCCATTCGGCCCATTGCGCGAATTCCTGGCCCATGAAAAGCAGCTTCTTGCCAGGGTAACCCCACATGAAGGCGTAGTAGGCACGCAGGTTTGCGAACTTCTGCCAATCGTCGCCCGGCATCTTGGCGATCAGCGAGCCCTTTCCGTGCACCACCTCGTCATGCGAGAGCGGCAGCACGAAGTTTTCCGAGTAGGCGTAGAGCAGGCCGAAGGTCAGCTCGTTATGGTGATGCTTGCGGTGCACGGGATCGCGGCTCATGTAGGAGAGCGTGTCGTGCATGAAGCCCATGTTCCACTTGAAGCCGAAGCCGAGGCCGCCTTCGTGCACCGGCTGCGACACCTTCGGCCAGGAGGTCGATTCCTCGGCGATGGTCATGACGCCGGGATGCTCTGCGTAGATGCGGGTATTCATGTTCTGCAGGAAGCGGACCGCTTCCAGGTTCTCGTTGCCGCCGTACTCGTTCGGGATCCATTCGCCGTGCTTGCGGGAATAATCGAGGTAGAGCATCGAGGCGACGGCATCGACACGCAGGCCATCGAGATGGAACTTCTCGGCCCAATAGAGTGCATTGTTGACGAGGTAGGAGACGACTTCGGTGCGCCCGAAATTGTAGATCGCCGTATTCCAGTCCGGGTGGAAGCCCTGGCGTGGATCGGCATGCTCGTAGAGCGCCGTGCCGTCGAACCAGCCGAGGCCGTGTTCGTCAGTCGGGAAATGGGCGGGCACCCAATCGAGGATGACGCCGATGCCCACCTTGTGGCAGCCGTTGACGAAACGGGCGAAACCCTCAGGCTCGCCGAAGCGGGCGGTCGGGGCATAGAGCCCGGTCGTCTGGTATCCCCAGGACGGATCGTAGGGATGCTCGGTAATCGGCAGGAACTCGATATGGGTGAAGCCCATATCGACGCAATAGGGGATCAACCGCGAGGCCAGCTCGTCCCAGGAGAGGAACGAGCCGTCGTCACGACGCTGCCAGGAGCCGGCATGAACCTCGTAGATCGAGATCGGCTGACGGCGCTTGTCGGTTTCGCTCCAGTGCTTCAGATGCGCTTCGTCGTCCCACTCCTGCAGCAGTTCTGAGGCCGCGACCGAGGCAGTCTTCGGCCGCAGCTCGCTGCGGCGGGCAAATGGGTCGGCCTTCAGCGGTAGAAGAACGCTATCGTGACCGCGGATTTCAAACTTATAGGCCACCCCGGTCGGGACATCGGGTGCAAAGATCTCCCAGATGCCGGCGCTGGAGCGGAAGCGCATCACATGGCGACGACCGTCCCAGCCGTTGAAATCGCCGACGACGGAGACGCGCTGTGCGTTCGGCGCCCATACGGCAAAATGGATGCCCTGCGCGCCCTCGTGCTTGATCCAGTGCGCACCCATCTTGTCGAAGAGGCGCAGGTGCGAGCCTTCCCGCACGTAATAGTCATCCATCGGGCCGAGGACCGGTCCGAAGCTGTAAGGGTCGGTCACCGCCCATTCGGCATCACCGCGCCGGGCGCGATAGCGAACCGGCACTTGCTTGTTGACAGAGACGGACCCGGCAAAGAAGCCGTCCGGGTGCTGCTGCTCCAGTTCGCCGATGACGCTACCATCGAGCGCCATCGCCGTTACCTCTTCGGCGCCCGGAATGAAGCACCGGGCGACGTAGGCGCTGCCTGATTTGTGAACGCCGAGAACGGCGAATGGGTTGGAATGCGAGCCTGAAAGGATTGCCGCTATCTCGTCTGCCGAAATCTCCCAGGGAAGTCTGACTTCAGGGGTGGCTTTCGGCGTCTTCATCCGGCTCTCCAGATTTCCTTGGCATATTGCCGTATCGTGCGGTCAGACGAGAACCAGCCCATCCGCGCCGTGTTGCAGATCGCCTTCGCGTTCCACGCTGATGGATCGGCCCAGAGCTGGTCGACATCGCGCTGGGCCTGCGCATAGGCATCGAAATCCGCCGCGACCATGAACCAGTCATGGGCATAGATGCCCTCGATCAACGCCGCGTATCGGTTTCGATCATCGTGCGAGAAGACACCGGAACTGATCGCCTGGAGCGCCTGAGACAGTTCACGCGACGCCTCTATGATGGCGCGGGGATTGTGGCCGTCGGCACGGGCGGCGGCGACTTCGTCGGCGCGCAGACCGAAGATGATGATGTTGTCCTCGCCGACATGATCGCGCATTTCGACATTGGCACCGTCGAGCGTTCCGATCGTCAGGGCGCCGTTGAGCGCAAACTTCATGTTGCCGGTGCCCGAGGCTTCCATGCCAGCCGTCGAGATCTGTTCGGACAGGTCGGCGGCGGGCACCATGACTTCGGCCAGCGAGACGTTGTAGTTTGGTACGAACACGACCTTCAAGAGACCGCGGACGGCCGGATCGTTGTTGATGGTGCGGGCGACGTCGTTGATCAGCTTGATGATCAGCTTGGCATTGTGATAGCTCGGCGCCGCCTTGCCGGCGAAGAGTTTGACGCGCGGCACCCAGTCCAATTCAGGATGCGAGCGTATCTGGTCGTAGAGGGCGACGGCCTCGATAATGTTGAGCAGCTGGCGCTTGTATTCGTGGATACGCTTGATCTGGATATCGAACATTGCCGACGGATCGAGCTTGATGCCCATGCGGCTGGCGACAAGATTGGACAAGGCCACCTTGTTGTCACGCTTAATCGCAGCAAACTTCTCCTGGAAGCTCGCATCGTTTGCGAACCTGTCGAGGGGCTTCAGCTTTTCGGCATCGTCAAGGAAGTCGTCGCCGATCGTCTCGCGGATCAGCGAGGTCAGGCCGGGATTGCATTGCTGCAACCAGCGGCGCGGCGTGATGCCGTTCGTCTTGTTGTTGATGCGGTCGGGATAAAGCTTGTGCAGGTCGGCAAACACCGTGACCTTCATCAGGTCGGTGTGCAATGACGAAACGCCGTTGATCGAATGGGCGCCGACGAAGGCAAGATTGCCCATGCGAACCCGGCGTTCGCCGCTTTCCTCGATCAGCGAAATCGAGCGGATTTCGGTTTCGGAGAATGTCTTGGTCTTGCGCGCTTCGAGCAGCACCTTGGCGTTGATCGCGTAGATGATCTGCATATGGCGCGGCAGCAGGCGCTCGAAGAGCGGGATCGGCCAGCTTTCCAACGCTTCGGGAAGGAGCGTGTGGTTGGTGTAGCCGATCGTGCCGCGGGTGATGTCCCAGGCCTGGTCGAAGTCGAGGCCGTGAACATCGCACAGCAGACGCATCAGTTCGGCGACGGAGACGGCCGGATGCGTATCGTTCAGCTGGATCGCCACCTTGTCGGGCAGCGAAGTGAAGTCATCGTATTGCTGCAGGTGACGGCGCAGGATGTCCTGCAGCGACGCGGAGGAGAAAAAGAACTCCTGGCGCAGGCGCAGCTCCTGGCCGGCCGGCGTCGCATCGGCCGGGTAGAGAACGCGCGTCAGGCTTTCCGCCTTGTTGCTTTCGCGCAGCGCGCCGATATGGTCGCCGGCGTTGAAGGCATCGAGCAGGATCGGATCGATCGGCTGCGCCGACCAGAGGCGCAGTGTGTTGACGCGCTTGCCGCGCCAACCGACGACTGGCGTATCGAAGGCCGCGGCAATCACCCGCTCGGCTGGTTTCCACACATAGCGCGGCTCGCCCTCGGGATTGTTGACGACATCGACCGTGCCGCCGAAGCCGATTTCGTAGGCGCTTTCGCGACGCTCGAATTCCCAGGGGTTGCCGTGCGCCAGCCAGCTCTCCGGCAGCTCGACCTGCCAGCCGTCGGCGAGCTGCTGGCGGAAGAGGCCGTGTACATAACGGATGCCGTAGCCATAGGCCGGCACCTCAACGGTCGCCATGCTTTCCATGAAACAGGCAGCGAGACGGCCGAGGCCGCCATTGCCGAGGGCGGCATCGGGCTCGAGGCCAGCGATGACGGCCACATCGACGCCGAGCGAGGCGAGTGCGTCGCGAACCTGTTCCATCAGATTAAGGTTCGAGATGGCATCGCGCATCAGGCGGCCGATGAGGAATTCCAGCGAGAGGTAGTAGACGCGCTTGTCGCCGGTCGCATAGACCCTGCGGGTCGATTCCATCCACTTGTCGATGATGCGGTCACGCACGACGAGGATCGTGGCAGTCAGCCAGTCATGAGGCTTGGCGACCTTCGCATCCTTGCCGATGCGGTAGGTCAAACGCTCAATGATTTCTTCAGCGAGAATTTCCGGCTTGGAACTGCGGGGGGCGGGGGAGGGGATGGTCGGTTTCGAAACGGTGTTCATCGTCAGTCCTCGCCAATTCTGTTCTGTTTCAGTGCTTTATGCCAATTTCAATCGGTTTACCGCGCACTAAAGACGCAGTTTATGCATCGTTACAACGCACTTGCAACAAGGGAATTACCCAAACGAAAAAATTGACGAGGCTCGACGTTCCATTGCGGAAAGAGCTTGATTTCAATCGGTTTTCCGATTTTGATACGCGCGTTTTTGCAAGCAAACGAAAAGCCGCTCCGGTTTGTTCCGGAGCGGCTTGTTGCTTGAGATAGTCTAGAGATCAGTTGATCAGGCGCGTCGTCTGGTCGGAAGCTTTTGCGCCGATCTCTTTAAAGGCAGCGAGAAGATCGGACATGCTTTCTGCCTTGAAGTAGTGGTTGTCATCCGTCGCGCAATACTTCAGCAGCGCCTGGCCGTTCTCAGGCGCCATGAAGGCGACCGTGTAGATCTCAATGCCATCACCCTTCGCTTTATCGCACGTGCCCTTCGTCAACGTGTCATAGGAGCGGCCGCCTGACGGATCATCGTTGTTGTCACCGTCCGTCATGAAGACAATATATTTCTTGGGCGTCTGGCCGGTTTTCGCCTGATGCAGAGCGTTTTCGCTGTCGTTGCCGGCGTTGTTTTTCGCGATCAACGAGTTATAAGCCATGCTCACCGCGCCGCTGGAATTCGTGCCGTTGGCCGCCGAGAGCGCGTTGACATAGGTCGTGACGGCACTGGTTCCCCAGGCGAGCTTGGTTTCCGGATACGTAATGAGATCGTAGGAGACCGCACCCGTGCGGGAATAGATGTGCGTTGGGTCGGCCTTGTCGAGTTCTGCCGTCAAGTTACCGACCGCGAGCTTCAAGGCTGCAATTTTAGTGTAGTAGGCTGTGCACGTCTTATTGTGGTTTTTACCGCAGGTATAGGTGTAGGACGTCGTTGTGTAGTCGCCCATCGAGCCCGATTTATCGAGAGCCAGGAATATCGAAACTGAACCCTGCTTCTCGGAATAGCCGCTTGCTGTTTGGCTTGACGTAGCGATGTTGGCAGTCTGGAAGCCGATGACCCGCGCAAGGCCGCTGAGTTGCATGCTGTAAGACGATGAGACGTTCACGCTGTAGCTCGCAGCACTCCCGGACGTTGTCTTGGTCGCTGTGGCCGTTGTGGCGGCCCGGAGTGCGGTCGTGTCGCTAATGAAGTTTGCCATCTGACCGGCAACGAAATCCTTCGCGAACGCAGAGGCAGTCGTTGTGTCGATCTTTCCCTCGGCAAGGGCGGAGGCGGTGGCAAGTGCCGCCGCGTCGGAGGCTTCCTGTAACTGATGCTTCGCCAACGCAGCGTTGGTTACGTCAACCGCGACCGCGCCGGCTCCTATTGCGATCGGTAGCAGGATCGCAGTAACCATCCCGAAATTGCCATGCCGATCCTTCTGCAGCCGAGACAGGCTCGACTTCAGCGATTGAAAGGTGCTCATCATGTTCACCTGAGTTAAGTGCCCCAATAATGCCTAATTCATGCCCGGCAATTGTTGAGCTCGCCTTTATCGGATCGTTAAGATTCTAGCGGAATGTCGCTTTCTTGTGCGCAGCCTCAATGAAAAATGCCCTCTTTGAGGGATTTTTGACATTGATGCAGCTATAGAATGTTCACCCCAGCGGGACGACGTCTACCGCCTGGACGGCGCGTTGGCCGCCGTAGCTCTTCAAGACACCGATGACCGGGGCGACGTCGGCGTAGTCGCGGCCATAGGCGACGACGATGTGGTCGGTGCCGGCCGGGATGTTGTTCGTCGGGTCGAGTTCGACCCAACCGATCGTTTCGCCGCACCAGACCCTGACCCAGGCGTGCATGGCGTCGGCGCCCTCCAGCCGTTCCTTGCCGGGCGGCGGGATGGTGCGCAGGAAGCCGGAGACATAGCCTGCCGGAATGCCGAGACTGCGGAGTGCAAGGATCATGACATGGGCGAAGTCCTGGCAGACGCCGCTCTTCAACTGGAAGGCCTCAAGCGGCGTCGTATCGACGGTCGTCGCTTCGGCATCGTACTTGAAATCCCGGTGGATTTTCGCGCAAAGCGCAGTGGCGATCTGCAGCACGGTCAATGACGCTTCGGCGCAGGCCTTCGCATAGTCCGAAATGGCGCGCGTTTCCAGCAGGCGAGGGCTGTTGCCGAGAAAGTGGTGCGGGGCATCGGGCTTCAGCGACCAGACGCCAGCAATCTCATCCGGCAACTTCGCAAGCACTGGCGAAAAATCCGCCGCGATCGAATGGCTCTCCACCTGCACGCGGGCCTGCATGCGGATATCAAGCTTTTCGTGCGGCGCGCGCAACATGAAGGAAGTCGCGGGATGCTCGAAGAAATCCACAAAGTGGGCCTGTTCGTCCGGCGTTGGCGAAACCTTGATGGAGCCGGCGATCAGCCGCTGACGATCTGGCAGAGACAATGGCATCAGCCGCATGATGTGGCGGGCACCGGAGGCCGGGGTGTCGTAGATGTAGCCCATGTGCAGGGAGAGATCGTAGAGCACCTGAGTCACCCGAGATATGTTTGGGCAAGAAGGTCGGACAGTTGTTCCAACTCGCGTTCGAGACGGCGATAGACATCGACGCTCATCGTCTCCGGCGTCATCACCGCAAGACCTGCGTGGAGCCGCATTGCTTCGCGGTAGAAGGGCGACATCTGGCCGTTGACGAGCGCGTTCGGCAATTGCTCCACCTCGCGATGGATCTCGTTCATCTGGAAGAGGATCGAGCGCGGGTTGAGTGGATCTAGCGCCAGAAGATCGGTGACCGTCAGGCGGGCAGTGTTGACGTTGTAGCGACGGCGATGGGTCATGACGCTGTCGCCGATCTCCAGCAGCATGTCGAGCGCGCCGTCGGGGGCGTCCGGTCCCGACATGTGGCCGAGCAGCCGCGTCATGTGCAGGCCGCGCTCGATATGGCGGCCGAGCGACAGGAACCGCCAGCCCATGAAGCGATACATATTTTCGTGCACCAGACCTGCGAAACCCGCGAGCTTGCGCAGCAGGATCGTCATCGCATGGCTTGCGTCGTCGCCCGGTGAGACCGTCGCGTGGAAACGCCGCGCCGTCTTG
Organism: Rhizobium sp. R693; assembly: GCF_002211315.1. Classification (NCBI taxonomy): domain Bacteria; kingdom Pseudomonadati; phylum Pseudomonadota; class Alphaproteobacteria; order Hyphomicrobiales; family Rhizobiaceae; genus Rhizobium; species Rhizobium sp. R693. The sequence goes on from NZ_LOKY01000047.1 coordinate 169,628, forward strand.
GCGAGATCGGTCAGCGCCAGCCAACCGTCGGGTGAAAAGCGGTCGCGGATGTTGCTGGCGGAATAGACGGCGCTGTCGATGTTGCGCAGCAGCGTGTCCGGCACCGCGTCCTTGGTGTCGATATCGACGGCTGTCAGATAGGCCGTCACGTCGGCCAGTAGCGGCTGGCTCGGATCGGCGGCCTCGGCGAAGCGGGCGTGCCAGGCGCGCAGGATGCGCAGTGCCCCTTCGGCGCGTTCGATGTAGCGGCCAAGCCAGAAGAGGTTGTCGGCGGCGCGGCTCGGCAGGCTGCCCGGCATGTTGCGGGTGAAGCTGCCTTCGGCCGGCAGCAGCGTGTGCCGCTCCACCGGCTTGTCGCTGACAATCCAGACGTCGGCGGCCGCACCGCCAGACTGCATGGCGATGGCCGCCACGTCGTCGCTGCCGCCGATGCGGGCAAAGCCGCCGGGCATGATCTGCCAGCCATTGGCCGTGCGAGCCGCGAAGACGCGCAGCGACATCGGCCGTGGCGTCAGCTTGCCGTCGATCCAGGCGGGCGTTGTCGAAAGCGTCACGACTTCCTGGCCGACGAGCTTTGTGCCGTCGGAATTCAGCCAGTCGGCGATCGAGTCTTTGGCGGTGGCGCGCAGGCTCGAGCCGAGCACGGATTCACCGCTGTCATCGAAGAAGGGCGCGCGCGAATAAGCCGGGCCGATCACCATCTTCCCGATGTTCTTTGCGACATGTTCGCGCTCGCCTTTCTGGCCGCACCACCAGGTCGCGATCGAGGGGAGCTTCAGTTCTTCGCCGAACAGGCGGCGACAGATGGTCGGCATGAAGGCGAGAAGCGCGCGGGTCTCGATGATGCCGCTGCCGAGCGCGTTGACGATGGTGACGCTTTCGGCGCGCAATGCTTCCACGAGGCCGGGCGTGCCGATGTGCGAATTCTGGTTCAGTTCGAGCGGGTCGGCATAGGCGGAATCGAGGCGGCGCCAGAGAACGGTCATCGGCTTCAGGCCCGAAACGGTGCGCACCATCACCTTGCCGTTGACGACCGTCAGGTCCTCGCCCTCGAGCAGCATGAAGCCGAGGTAGCGGGCGATATAGGCGTGTTCGTAATAGGTCTCGTTGGCGGGGCCGGGGGTCAGGACGGCGATGCGGTCGTCGCCGCTGTGCTTCATGCCTTGCAGCGCGTCACGGAAGGCGCCGAAGAAGGAGGCCAGGCGATGAACCGGGGTCTCGGCATAGATGTCGGAGAAGGCGCGGGTCGTTGCGACGCGGTTCTCGAGCGCGAAACCAGCGCCCGACGGAGCCTGGGTGCGGTCGGCCAGCACCCACCAGTTGCCGTCCGGGCCGCGGCCGATCTCGAAGGCGCAGAAATGCAGATAATGACCGCCCGCGGGAGTGACGCCAACGAGTGGACGCTGGTACTCCGGATTGGCGGCGATGAGTGCGGGTGGCAGGACGCCGTCTGCGACCAGCCGGTTCTGACCGTAGATGTCGGCAACAATCGCCTCAAGCAGGTCGGCGCGCTGTACGAGGCCGGCCGACAGCGCTTCCCATTCGCGGGCGTGGATCAGGACGGGCACATGCGAAAGCGGCCAGGAGCGCTCGGCGCTGCCGGTGCTGCCATAGGCGCGATAAAACACGCCGGCATCGCGGAGATAGCGATCGGCGCGAGCGAAGCGCTCGGTCAGGTCCTTTTCGGGCATGCCGCTCAGATGCGCGAAGAAACGCTGCCAGACCGGACGGATGGCGCCGTTGGTATCGACCATTTCGTCGGCCACGCCAGGCAGCGGGGCGTAGCTGAGCACCGCATCGTTGCCGGTGCGGTTGCGTGGTGCTTCCCTCAGTTCTGCCGTCGGTTTTTTGCCCATTTCGCCCTAACGTCTAGATTCCCACCGGCCTGCGAAGATCGAGCGTCAGCGGGAATTCCGGCGAAGCTGTCTCCGTGCGCGGGATATAGCCGCCCGATGTATGCCCCCACGGCTCGAATCGCGCCAGACGCCTTGCTTCCGCTTCGTTACCATTGACCGGGAAGGTGTCATAGTTACGCCCGCCCGGATGGGCAACATGATAGATGCAGCCGCCGATCGAACGCTTCGACCATGTATCATAAATGTCGAAGGTCAGCGGCGTGTTGACCGGCAGAAGCGGGTGCAATCCCGACGCCGGCTGCCATGCCTTGAAGCGGACGCCGGCGACCGAGACGCCCGCCGTTCCCGTCGGCGTCAACGGCACGGTGCGGCCGTTGCAGGTGACGGTGTAGCGGGAGGCGTTACTGGTCTCGAGCCGCACCTGCAGGCGCTCGACGGAGCTGTCGACATAGCGCACGGTGCCGCCGATCGCACCTTCTTCGCCCATGACGTTCCAGGGTTCCAGCGCCTGGCGAAGCTCCAGCTTGGAGCCCTCGTATTCGACTTCGCCGCAGAAGGGGAAGCGGAATTCGAGCTGCGCCTTGAACCATTCCGGGCTGAGGCCGAAGCCGTTCTGCTTGAGATCGGCGAGCACGTCGAGGAAGTCGTGCCAGACGAAGTGCGGCAGCATGAAACGGTCGTGCAGGGTCGTGCCCCAGCGCACGAAGCGGCCGTCGGCCGGGTTCTGCCAGAAGCGGGCGATGAGGGCGCGGACCAGCAATTGCTGGGCGAGCGACATGCGCGAATTCGGCGGCATCTCGAAGCCGCGGAACTCGACAAGTCCCAAGCGACCGGTCGGGCCGTCGGGCGAGAACAGCTTGTCGATGCAAATCTCGGCGCGGTGGGTGTTGCCGGTGACGTCGATCAGGAGATTGCGGAACAGGCGGTCGGTGATCCACGGCAGCGGTGTTAGGCCCCGGCCCGGTGCGGGGATCTGGGCGAGCGCCGTTTCCAGCTCGTAGAGGCTGTCGTGGCGGGCCTCGTCGATGCGTGGCGCCTGGCTGGTCGGGCCGATGAACATGCCTGAAAACATGTAGGAGAGCGACGGATGGCGCTGCCAGTGCAGCACTAGGCTCTTCAACAGATCGGGACGGCGCAGGAACGGGCTGTCGCCGGGATTGGCGCCGCCGACGACCACGTGGTTGCCGCCGCCAGTGCCGGTGTGGCGCCCGTCGATCATGAACTTGTCGGCGCCGAGCCGCGACTGGCGCGCCTCTTCGTAGACAGCCGTGGTGATCGCGACGCAGTCCTGCCAGTTGGAGGCGGGATGGATGTTGACCTCGATGACGCCGGGGTCGGGGGCGACGCGGATGACGTTGATGCGCTCGTCCTGCGGCGGCGAATAGCCTTCGATATGGACGGGCAGGCCGAGTTCGGCGGCGGCGTTTTCGGCCGCCGCGATCAGCTCGAGATAATCCTCGATGCGCTCGACCGGGGGCATGAAGACGCAAAGCCGGCCGTCGCGCGGCTCGACCGAAATTGCGGTGCGCACGGCGCCGCCGATTTCGCCAATGGTCTGCTCGACGCGGTCCTGGCCGGTCTCGTCGCGGTGGCGCGAGGCTTCCGGCATGGCGCGGCCTGATGGCACGAAGACATCGGGCAGGGGCCTGCGCGGGATGGAGGGGTCGGCCGGGTGGATATAGGGAAAGCGCGCCGGCGGCACGTAGGGCAGGGTGCCGAGCGGCAGGCGGTAGCCGACGGGACTGTCGCCGGGCACGAGGAAGATCTTGCCGCGGCGGGTCTTCCACCGCTCGCTGACCCAGCGCTTGCCGGATGCCCTGGCGTTCCAGGCCTGGACGGGGAGGATATAGCCTGTTGGTACCGTCAGGCCGCGTTCGAAGACGCGGGCGATGCGGCTGCGCTCTTCCGGGTCCTTCAGCTTCGAGTTCGAGGGATCGACATTATCTGGCAGGCTTCCTTCCTTGAGGATCCATTCGGCCGGATCCTCATAGGCGGGCAGCACCATGTCCGTTTCGATCGCTAGTTCCCGGGCGATGGCATTCAACAGGTTGGCAGCATCGTCGGCCTTTACGCCGGTGTCCTTGCCCTCATCGGCGATCAGATCCGGATTCCGCCAGATCGGCTTGCCGTCCTTGCGCCAGTACAGCGAGAAGGTCCAGCGCGGCAGGCTTTCGCCCGGATACCACTTGCCCTGACCGTAATGCAGGAAGCCGCCGGGCGCGAAGCGTTCGCGTAGCTTACGGATCAGCACGTCGGCCTTCTCGCGCTTGGTCGGGCCGACGGCTGCGGTGTTCCACTCCTCGGATTCGAAGTCGTCGATGGAGACGAAGGTCGGCTCGCCGCCCATGGTGAGCCTGACATCCTCGGCCTCCAGGATGCGGTCGACCTTGAGGCCGAGTTCGTTGAGCTCGTGCCAGCTGTCATCGGAAAAAGGCTTGGTGATGCGCGGGTGCTCCGCGACGCGCGCGACCTTCATGTCGAAGGCGAATTCGGTGTTGGCGTGGCCGTAGAGGGCGCCGGAGATGGGGGCGGCGTTGCGATGGTGCGGGGTGGCGGCGAGCGGGATGTGGCTTTCGCCGGTCAATAGGCCGGAGGTCGGGTCGAGGCCGATCCAGCCGGCGCCGGGGATATAGACCTCGCACCAGGCGTGGAGGTCGGTGAAATCGACCTCGGTGCCGGAGGGACCGTCGAGCGCTTTCAGATCGGGCGTCAACTGGATGAGATAGCCGGAGACGAAGCGGGCGGCGAAGCCGAGATTGCGGAGGATCTCGACCAGCAGCCAGCTCGAATCGCGACAGGAGCCGAGCGCCAGCTTCAGCGTCTCTTCCGGCGTCTGCACGCCGGGTTCCATGCGGATGACGTACTCGACGTCGTTCTTCAGCCGGGCATTGAGACCGACGATGAAATCGGTGGTGCGCATCGGGGTGCGGTCTATGCCTGAGAGATAGGCTGCCAGCGCCGGCTCCACCAGCTGCGGCAGCATGTAGATCTTCAGGTCGTCCCTGATCTCCTCGGGATAGGAGAAGGGCCACATTTCGGCGCTCTCCTCGATGAAGAAATCGAAGGGATTGTAGACCGTCATGTCGGCGACGAGATCGACCTCGATCTTGAACTCGGTCACCGGGTCGGGGAAGACGTAGCGGGCAAGGTAATTGCCGTAGGGATCCTGCTGCAGGTTCACGAAATGGTTCGACGGCGAGACCTTCAGCGAATGGCTGATCACCCGCGTCTTCGAATGCGAAGCGGGCTTGAGGCGGATGATCTGGGGTCCGAGGCGGACCGGCTTGTCGTATTTGTAATGCGTCAGATGATAGATGCTGGCTTTGATCGACATGTATTGCCTTGTCCGCTGCCGTATCGTTGACGGCATTTGCTGTTCCCGGGTGGCAGTGTGTGCAATGCAGCGAAAGAATGCAAGGCGGTTTGGCCAAGCCGGCTAAGCCTTTACGCAACCTTCGTAAAGGTCACGGAGGCTTTGAGGCCTCTACCGTCCATGCCGGGCTCCAGCGTCAGCGCCGCGTTGAAGAGACCAGCGATCTCTTCGACAATCGGCAGGCCGAGCCCGGCCCCCGGCGCACCCGAATCGCTGCCGCGTGAAAAGCGTCGCCGCACGGCGGCCAGCTTCTCCGCTGGAATGCCCGGCCCATTGTCCTCGACTTCGAGGCGGACGGCCTCATCCGTTTCAACTATCCGCACCGTCACCTCCGCACCCTTGCCGGCATAGGCGATGGCGTTTCCGGCAAGGTTGCGCAACAGCTCGCCGATCAGCAGCGGCTCGGCGCGGATGAAGGCAGGGCGGTTGCCTTCGAAACCGAGATCGATGCCCGCCTCGGCGGCCGCCGGGATGAGCTCCCCGGTGATGTCCTGGGCGATGGCCGTCAGGTCGATCGAGGAGGCGGTCAGCGCCTCCTTCGCTGTTGCCGCATCGATCTTCGCCATCAGTAGCAATTGCGCGAGAATGCGTTCGGCATGGGCGACGGCCTGATCACCCTTCAGGGCGGAGCCCTGCGCTTCTGCCAGTGTGTCTGATCGGGCCGACAGCGCGAGCTGCGTGCGGATGATCGCAAGCGGCGTGCGCAGCTGGTGGCTGGCGTTGCCGGTGAAGTTGCGAAGCGCATCCAGCGCCGATTCCAGACGCACCATGAAGCCGTTCACCGTATCGACCAGCGGTTGGACCTCGCTTGGCACGGATTGTTCGATCGGGTGGAGGTCGTCGGGGCTCCGCTCGCCGATCGCATCGCGCAGCTTGTAGAGCGGGCGGAGGGCCACGGTGACCGAGATCCAGACAATGACGGCGGCGCCCGCGATCATGAAGGAGAGGCGGAGTGCGGAGCGGAAGAGGATGGCGCGGGCCAGTTGGCGGCGGGCAATCGTAGTCTCCGCGACGGTGACGGCGAAGGGGACCGAGCGGATGCCGGTCGAGGCTGAGCGTTTCAGTGTCGCCACCCGGATCGGTTCGCCGCGAAAGGTGTCGTCGGCAAAGGCGGCGGTGTCGCCGACGGTTTCCGCAAGCACGGGCAGCGCCTGGTAGCCGGTGATGAATTTCCCCGGCGGTCCGTCGACGCGATAGAAGACCCGGTCCTGCGCGGCCGAGGTCAGCATTTCAAGCGCCACATAGGGGATATCGACCTCGAGCGTGCCGTCTTCGGCCACGACGACGCGTTCGGCGATGGCGAGCGCCGAGCCTGCCAGCACGCGGTCCGAGACGATGTTGGAGGTCTGCACGGCTTCCCGATAGGTGTCCGCGAGCGCGACCATGCCGATGATGGCAGTCGAGATCAGCAGCCAGAACAGGAGCCTTCGTCGGAGCGAATAGGCCGTCGTCATGAGGCCTCGGGCAGCTTGTCGAGATAGTAGCCGATGCCGCGCGCGGTCTTCACCGTCAGGCCGTAGGGCGACAGGCGTTTTCTGAGGCGGCTGACATACTGCTCGATGGCATTGGCCGAAATGTCGTCGTCGAAGGCCGTCAGCGACTGGATGATTGCCTCCTTGGCGACGACCTTGCCGGCGCGCATGAAGAGGATTTCCAGAAGGCCAAGCTCGCGGGCGGGGATGTCGAGCGGCGTCGAGCCTGCGGAGAAAGCGCGTGAATTGAGATCGAGCGAGAGGCCGCCGAAACTGACAGTCGCCGAATGCAGCCCGGCCTGGCGGCGCAGGAGGACGCGCACGCGCGCCTCGAACTCAGAAATGTCAAAGGGCTTGATGAGGTAGTCATCGGCGCCGAGATCAAGGCCCTTCACCCGCTCCTCTGGTGCGCCGCGCGCCGTCAGGATGAGGACGGCCGATTGGTTCTGCCGGCCCCGCATGCCGCGCAGCACTTCGAGGCCGTCCATCTCCGGCAGGTTCAGGTCGAGCACGACGAGATCGAAATTCTCAGCCGCCGTCACAGCATTGGCCGAGGCACCGTCATGCACGACGTCAACGGCATGGCCGGTGCCGCGCAGGATCGCCGAAAGCCCGTCGGCCAGCGCGATATTGTCCTCCACCAGTAGAATGCGCACGGATGTTCCCTTGATTTTTGAAAAGGATACAGGGCGGTGAGGCCGATGTCATAGCGATTTTTCGGTTTGGCAGCGTACCAGCCGCTGTGGCCGGAAACGGGACTGGCGCGCTCGACTTGCTGGATCGCGGCTGCTGGTGCATTGTCGTGCAATGAGGAGTGTTCTTTTCCTGTTGGTGTCTCTCTGTCCCGCATTGGCGACAGCGGACGAGGTGTTTTATCCTGCGCGTTCCGGCAGTGCCGAAGCTCCGACGCTGGTTGTCTATTCATCGCTCGATGAGCCCCTGGCACAGCCGATGATCCGCGGATTTCAGAAGGCCAATCCCGATGTGGCGGTCAAGTACGAGGACATGCTGACCGGGGAAATCTACGACCGCATCGTGCGCGAGACCGATGCCGGCAAGCGCACCGCCGATTTCGCCTTTTCCTCGGCGATGGACCTGCAGGTGAAGCTCTCCAACGACGGTTACGCGCAGGTCAGCAACCTGCCGATGAGCGCCCGCTGGCCGAAATGGGCCAACTGGCGCAATACCGCCTATGCACTGACCTTCGAGCCGGCGGTTTTCGTCTATCACAGGCCGAGTTTCGTGAAGGAGCCGCCGCCGAGTTCGCGCGCCGAATTCGTCGATTACCTCAAGCGCAAGGGCGATGCGGTCCATGGCCGGATCGGCACCTACGACATCGAACGTTCCGGCGTCGGCTTCCTGTTCATGGCGCGTGACCAGGAGCAGTTCGGGGATATCTGGTCCGTCATCGGCGCCATGGGCGCAGCCGGGGTCAAGCTCTATTCGACCAGCTCGGCCATTCTGGAGCGCGTGTCCGACGGCCGTTTCGTTCTCGGCTACAACATCCTCGGCTCCTATGCCGCCGATTGGGCCAAACGCCAGCCGGATGTGGGGATTGTCCTGCCAAAGGACTATACCGTCGTGATGTCGCGCATTGGCCTCGTGCCGCAGGCGGCGGGCGAGCCGGAACTCGGGCGCCGCTACCTCTCCTTCTTCATGTCGAAGGAGGGGCAGACGATCATGGCGCGCGAGCTGCAAATTCCGGCTGTCAGCCCTGAGGTCGCCGGTGAGAACACAGCCAACACGATGCAGGAGCTGCTGGGCGCGCAATTGCGGCCGGTCCCCGTCAGCCCCGGACTGATGGTCTACCTGGATCAGGTGAAGCGCGCGAGGTTGATCGCGCACTGGAACGAGGTCCTGCGGACACAATAAAAATCGTGGTAGTTACCGGAAAAGGCAGGGCCGCTGGGCGTTCGACAGCAATTCCTGCTTCGTCGCGAACGATCCGAAAAGCACGAGGAGCCGCTTCTCCTCCTTCTTGTCCAACCGGTGGCGACGCGCAAATTCACGCACGCTCCACACTTGTCGTAAGCCCTCATGTTCGATTTGCTTGGTATCGATGTGAGAACTCATGGCCCAATCCTCCTTATCTCGCTAAACGCGGCGATGGCAGACAAGTTCCCGCAGCGGTCGAAGTTTTTCGCCGAGTGCAATTGCGGCAAAAAAGTGTCCTTCGGGGTGGATACTCCGCGGATGTCAGCTAAATGACAGCTTATCGTGGTCCGCTTTGTAGAACTTCAGCTCCGTGGAGGCGGAGAGGTGAAGTTTCGGGAAGAGCTTGCCGGCCATACCGGACCTATGTCCGTCTGCGGTGTTCTTCCCGATTCCATCGAGAACAATGCGCGGTTTCTCAGCCGTGCCCACGGAGGACACACTCGTGAAGCATACTCTTCTTGCAAGCATTTTCGCGGCCGCGATCGCGTTGCCGGCCTATGCCGCCGACTACACCATCATGGCGCCGGCCGCTCCTGGCGGCGGTTGGGATCAGACTGCTCGCTCGCTGCAGACCGTCATGCAGAAGGAAGGCATCTCAGGCAACATTCAGGTTCAGAACGTTCCAGGCGCCGGCGGCACCATTGGTCTCGCCCAGTTTGCCGGTCAGAACAGCGGCAACCCTAACGCACTGATCGTTGGCGGCTATGTCATGGTCGGCGCGATCCTGACGAACCAGTCGCCGGTTACCCTCAAAGACGTCACGCCGATCGCCCGTCTCACGGGCGAATACGAGGCGATCGTCGTTCCGGCTTCATCCGACATCAAGACGATGGCCGATCTCGTCGCAAAGCTGAAGCAGGATCCGGGTGCCGTTTCCTGGGGTGGCGGCTCGGCCGGCGGCACCGACCACATCGCGGTCGGCCTGATCGCGAAGGCAGCCGGGGTCGATCCGACGAAGATCAACTATGTTGCTTTTTCCGGCGGCGGCGAAGCACTGGCTGCCATTCTCGGCGGACAGGTGACGGCGGGCATTTCTGGTTACGGCGAGTTTGAATCGCAGGTCAAAGCCGGCCAGCTGCGCCTGCTTGCCGTGTCAAGCGATCACCGCATCGAGGGCGTCGATGCGCCGACGCTGAAGGAATCCGGACTCGATGTCGCCGTGCAGAACTGGCGTATGGTGGCTGCCGCTCCAGGGCTTTCGGCCGAACAGACCGCAGCGATCACCGCTGACTTCGACAAGGTCTCGAAGTCCGCCGGCTGGCAGGAAGTCCTGAAGACCAAGGGTTGGGCCGATACCTACCTCGCCGGCGACGCCTTCAAGGCGCAGCTCGAAAAGGATGTTGCTGCGACTGAAGGCATCCTCAAAGAGATCGGACTTGTTAAATGAGCGAGGGTAACGAACCCCTGGCAACGAAGCGCCGCCCCGACTGGGCGGCGCTGATCATTGCCCTCTGTCTTTTCGCCGTGGCCGCGGTCATGCTCTGGGACGTTTCTCACATGAAGGCGGTCGCGCAATACGCGCGCATCGGTCCTGCGACCGTTCCGACGGCGGTTGCGCTCGGCCTGATCGCACTTGGGATCTGGACGGCGTTCGAAGCCTGGCATGGCGATTTTCCCGAACGTGAGCATCAGGAAATCGCGCCGGTCATATGGGTCGTCGCCGGCCTTGCAGGGCAAATGCTGCTCCTGAAGACGGCCGGCTTTTCGATTGCCACCGGCGTTCTCTTCGCACTCACGGCGCGTGGCTTCGGACTGCGCAAGCTTTGGCTATCGTTGCCTGCCGGTATCGCCCTCAGCTTCGTCGTCTGGGTCATCTTCTCGCAGCTTCTGCAGCTCTTGTTGCCTGCCGGTCTGCTGGAGAGGCTCTTCTTCTAGGAACGAATGCCCATGAACACTTTCGAACTCCTCCTTCAGGGCGTCCTGGTCGCCATGCAGCCGATGAACCTGCTTTACGCGTTGATCGGCGTAACGCTTGGAACGGCCGTCGGCGTTCTACCGGGCATCGGTCCGGCGCTGACGGTCGCACTCCTGCTGCCGGTCACCTACAAGCTCGATCCGGGCGGATCGCTCATCATGTTCGCCGGCATCTACTATGGCGGAATGTATGGTGGTTCGACGACCTCGATCCTTCTCAACACGCCGGGCGAGAGCTCCTCGATCGTTACCGCATTGGAGGGCAACAAGATGGCCCGGGCGGGCAGGGGCGGTCCCGCGCTAGCGACAGCGGCGATCGGCTCGTTCGTGGCGGGTCTCATCGCCACGCTCGGACTGGCCTTCATCGCCCCCTATATCGTCAAACTCGCTCTCGTCTTTGGCCCCCGCGAGTATTTTGCACTGATGATTCTTGCCTTCGTCACGGTTTCCTCTGCTTTCGGGGACTCGGCGCTGAGGGGGCTCACCTCGCTCTTCATCGGCTTTGCGCTTGCAATGATCGGTATCGACCTGCAGACCGGCCAGGCGCGTCTTTCCTTCGGCGTTCCGGATCTGCTCGACGGTGTCGAGGTCACGACGCTGGCGGTTGCGATGTTTGCTATTGGCGAGACACTCTATATTGCCGCTCAGGGCAATCGGGGCGAGGAGACCGTCGAGGCGGTCAAGGGTTCGTTGTGGATGACGGCACAGGACTGGGCGCGTTCCTGGAAAGCGTGGCTGCGTGGCACCCTCATTGGTTTCCCGATCGGTGCAATGCCGGCCGGCGGCGCAGAGATCGGAACATTCCTCTCCTATGCCACCGAGAAACGGCTGAGCAAGAATCCCGAGGAATTCGGCCGTGGCGCGATTGAGGGTGTGGCCGGTCCAGAGGCCGCGAACAACGCATCGGCTGCCGGTACGCTCGTTCCGCTCCTGACACTCGGCCTGCCGACTTCGGCAACGGCGGCGATCATGCTCGCCGGCTTCCAACAATACGGTCTGCAGCCCGGCCCCCTGTTATTTGCGAACAACCCACAGATCGTCTGGGGCCTGATTGCCAGCCTGCTGATCGCCAATGCGATGCTCCTGGTGCTCAACCTGCCGCTGATCGGTCTCTGGGTGCGCCTGCTGACGATCCCGAAGCCATGGCTCTATGCCGGCATCCTGCTGTTTGCGACGCTCGGCACGATCGGCGCCAACCCCTCGGTGTTCGAACTCGGCATGCTGCTCGCCTTCGGTGTCCTCGGCTACATCATGCGGCTTTTCGGCTATCCGATCGCGCCCGCGGTCGTCGGCCTCATCCTTGGCCCACTGGCCGAGCAGCAGCTGCGCCGCGCACTTGCGATCAGCCAGGGTGATGTGACGACGCTGGTGATGTCGCCGATCGCTGCCGGCCTGCTGATTGTTGCCGCCGCCGCCTTCATCATTCCGCTGATCCTGCGGTTGCGCGGGCGCGGCGAGGTTCTGTCGCAGCTTGCGGCAAACGAGGATTAAAAGAAAAAGACTGCCCCGAACCCCTCAATTGCGGCCGGCGATGGACACATCGCCGGCCTTTTCGTTCAGGCCCGCGAGACGCTCCGGTGGCGGACACGGCACCACATCAGGCGTCTTGCTCGCGTAGTTGTGCCGTTAGGTGTCGAGACCCTCGACCAGGTCTATCGCCATCACGAGGTCGGTCTGGACGTCCTGACCGACGGTAAATGCCGTGTTACCGGTCACTGCGAATCCGGCTCTTTTGTAAAACGCGATCGCCCGGGCGTTTTGCTCGAATACAGTCAACTCCAAACGGGTTTCGCCGCGTTGCCTAGCCTCGCTCAGAACGGTCTCCAAGAGCTCGGTCGCCAATCCACGGCCTCTCCAACCGGCGTGGACATAAATGCGATTGAGAAAGGCCGACCGATGATCGACCGAGTCGAAAATGACGTGCGCGTATCCGATGATGCGGTCATCAAATGTCGCCAGAAACACCGCGGCGGAGGGATCGCTGATCTCCGCGGCCTGATGTCCGACGCTGAAATTCCTCTCGATATGAGCGTCGATGTCGGGCGCCGTTGTGTCTTTATAGTAGGTATCGCGAAATAGGTGCGCCGCAAATTGCGCCAAGGCTTCGGCCTCCGATAACTCGGCACGTCTGATCACGAACGGTTCTGTCAACAGCATATCCTCCAATCCTTGTGATCACGCCACGGCTCCGTACTGTGGCTCGTTTTGCTGAGTTCATACGGTAGCGCTTGCGTGATCGCCAAGTAGGCGCTCTCAAATATCGGGAAGCATGATCGGAACATGCATTTCCAGACCCCGCCCGAGTGCGCAGACGCCGCTCGTGGGTGGCTGCCTGTCGTGCGTCTATTCTGATCTCGTGTTTTTGCATGGCAGGGCTGAAGTTCCATCGCTTGTCGCAACGCATGGGGAAGCGCACATATGAGCAGTCAATCATAAAGCAAAGCGAGAAAGAAATGTCCTTCCGTAAGTCCATCCGCGATGGTTTCCTTGGCCGCGCCTTTGCGATGATCAGTGCTGCGAATGCTGCGAGCGTCGCTGTCGAAGCTGGCCGCCGCCCGAAGGCACGCGATCTGCGCGAGCTCGGTATCGATCCGAGCATGTTCGGTAGAATCAACCACTAAACGCCTAGGCGCGGTTTTGGCGATCCGCGATCGCCGGATACGAAACAGCCCGCAACCGGATGGTCGCGGGCTTTATTTTTGCCGTGATGAAGCAGCATCGGTCGATGCGGCTTGCAGGGATCAGGCGTGCAGTTCCTTGTGCGCCTCGGCGCGCTCTTGCGCCTGCTCCTTCCTGTTGTAGCGGATGGAAGACCAGAGCGAGATGCCGATCAGGGCCGCGCCGCCAAGGCCGGTGATGACCTCGGGAATATGGTACATGGTCTGCACGTACATGATCACCGAGAGGATCAGGATCGCGTAGAAGGCGCCGTGCTCGAGGTAGCGGTATTCGGCAAGCGTTCCCTTTTCGACAAGCATGATCGTCATCGAGCGCACGTACATGGCGCCGATGCCGAGGCCGATGGCGATGACGAAGAGGTTCTGCGTCAGCGCGAAGGCACCGATGACGCCGTCGAAGGAGAAGCTGGCATCCAGCACTTCCAGATAGATGAAGGCACCGAGACCGCCCTTGGCAGCAGCGCTCATCGTCTGCTGCGAAGCATCGAGCAGACCGCCGATCACCTCAACCGCCAGGAAGGTCAGAAGGCCATAGATGGCGCAATGCACGAAGGTCGTGGCTTCTTCTTCGCCGAGGAACGACGAGAACACCAGGACCAGCGCCAGAACGAAGGCGATCTCGATGCCCTTGATCGTGGCCGAGCGGGCCATCAGCTTTTCAAGCCCTGATATCCAGTGGACGTCCTTCTCGTGATTGAAGAAGTAGTTGAGGCCGACCATCATCAGAAACGTGCCGCCGAAGGCTGCGATCGGCAGATGGGCGTCGTTCATGATGCGGGCGTATTCCGCAGGTTCCCGGGCCGCGAGCACCAGTGCTTCCAATGGGCCGATTTTGGCGGCGATCGCGACGATCGCCAACGGGAAGACGATACGCATGCCGAAGACGGCAATGACGATGCCCCAGGTCAGGAAGCGATGCTGCCAGACCGGCGTCATTTCCTTGAGCTTGTTGGCATTGACGATGGCATTGTCGAAAGAGAGTGAGATTTCCAGCACGGCAAGTACCGTGCAGATGAAGAAGACGGTCGCCATGCCGCCGATCGTGCCTGTCGTCTGCCAGCCGAGGGCTGCGCCCAGGATCAGGCCGAGGATGGTGACTATGAAAGCCCAGCGGAAATAGCTGAGCGTCGGTTTTTGCTGGGAACTGTTGGTCATGGCTGCACCTCGCAGCCACGAACGGTTTCGAACAGAGAATATGTGCGTGAAAAACGCGGCATACCACAAAGGGCATGCGCGTGAGGCATGGTGAGCTTTTTCATCGATGAAAAATCCGCCGGCTTAAGCTGCAGGCGGTACCGACATCACGAGAGCGCCGTAAAAACTCTCGCCAGAGGGGCCCGGCACCAGGTTGACCCATCGGCCGATGTCCGAGGCCGATGGATAGAGCGAAGGTAGTGAACTTACCACGCCAGTCAAGATCGACGCGGCGCGCTCTGTTGTTTTCTTGGGAACTATCCGGCGTCGCCATCGTTACACCTTCACCCGTCATATGCGCATGAACAGGAGGCCGACGATGCACCCCTCGACCCACATCCCCGACAAACGCACGGAAAAGTCCGACCGTATGAAGCGGGCGCGTCCCAACCGAATGCAGAAGGCGCAGGTGCTGCCGCCGCATCACGTCGACCTGACGCTGCCGCATGGCGTTTTTGAAGACGTTCACGTTCCCGCTCATGTCACTGGCGGCGATCTTTCGAAAGGCGGGCCGAAGCCGGCCGCGGAAGACGATTCCACGCTTGCCAAGCCACGTCGTTGATCTGCCGCCACTGCAATCCACTTCATATTCGCGACAATCGGTGAGAAAAGATGAAAGCAGTTTTGGTGCCGCACGACATTGCCATCAAGCACGAGATCGAATGGCAGGCGCTTCGCGCCGCCGCTGATACACAGGTCGACCCGGAAAGAAGCGAGATCGCAGCTTCGCCGAGCTCTCGTTGCGCCTCGCCAATGCGCTCTTCGTCGGAGAGGACCTCGCCGGCTCGCGCCTGACACCTGCGCCCTGACACCTGCGCCCTGACACCTGCGCTATGGCTGGCTGCCCGACGATCGATGAGAACCGGCATCGGGGCAGCGCCGGTCCCGTCCTGCCCATGCTGGATTTCCAGGAAGATGGTCGACCTCTTTCGAACATGCCTTGCCGCAGCCGCGCCAAAATGCTTGGTCGCCAACGTTTCGGAAAGGATTACCCGGCGATAATCGGCGCATTCACGGGAATCGGACAGATGGCAAAGACCGCGACACGCCGCCGCAAATCATCAGCACGATCGAAGGCAAGAGGAGGCGGAAGCGCGCTCCCCTGG
Source organism: Rhizobium sp. R693 (assembly GCF_002211315.1). Taxonomy (NCBI): domain Bacteria; kingdom Pseudomonadati; phylum Pseudomonadota; class Alphaproteobacteria; order Hyphomicrobiales; family Rhizobiaceae; genus Rhizobium; species Rhizobium sp. R693. Next base: position 185,156 of record NZ_LOKY01000047.1, read on the forward strand.
ACAATCATCGGTGTTCTCGCCGTTGGCGGTATTGCGCTATACGACAACTGGAAAAGCGTGAAACCGATGCTGGCGGCGCATGCGCCAGTAGCGACATTCGCTCGGCCGGCCACGGTCGCACGGAACGAACCCGAGCGCGACACCAGCCCCCGGCAGACCGCTTCGATAACCGCGGCACGCCTGACGCCGCCTGCTGCCGTGCCCATTCCGGCCAAGGCACCCGTCGTCCCGGAGAAGCCTGTACCTGTTTCCGTCTCGCCTGCGCAGGAACAGACCGGCAAGGCTGCGTTTGGCTATTGCGGGCAGGGAGAGCATATCAACTGCGTCGCCGATGGAGACACGTTCTGGTACAAGGGCGAGAAGATCGCCATTGCCGACGTCGTGACGCCAGGTATCGAGACGGCTCGCTGCGACAATGAGAAACGGCTGGGCTTTGCTGCCAAGCTGCGGCTCCTGAGCATTTTGAACGCCGGATCCTTCTCGTTGAACCCGGCTGGGCAGCCCGGAAAGGCAGGCGCCCCGCATGTCGTGTCGCGGGACGGTCGGTCGATCGGTGTGCAGATGATCAACGAGGGCTTGGCCCGCAAACCGGGCGCGAGTGGCGCCTGGTGTGCCTGAGCCTAACCTAAAACAACAAACGGTCGCCTATTTCTGCTTCGGCGCCTTGCCGTTGGTGCGGAAGCTGCCCGTAAAGGCCGTGTCCTTGCTTTCGGCCGTGCATTCGATGTCAACCGGCTTGCCGCCGTACGGGTTGCCCATCGTGCAGGTGCCGGCAACCTTTACCTGACCTGTCAGCTTCTGGCCGACGCCGGTCACCACGAGGTTGAGCGGCATGCGGGCGTTGCCGTTCGAAGCAGGCTTGATGGCCGTGCCATCGCCTTGAAAGCCCAGCATCTTGCCGCCCGAGGTGAAGATGAAGGTGACTTGGCCATTCACAAGTGTCACGCTTGCAAGTTCGCTTTCACAACCCTTCGTCGCGTCGACCTTGCCGACGACGAGCTTGGCGCATTTGCCGGCGAGCGTCAGGGCACCGGGGGCGCCGGGGAAATTCTGCGACGCCGCATCTGCTGTCGTGGTCAGTGTCGCCGCGAGCAGCGAAGCGGTGGCCAAAGTTGCCAGTCTCATGTCTTTACCTCGTAGTGCGTGTCTCAGCAGTGCTGTTGTCGGTAGCGACTTGCCATTGTTCTGTGTTCGAAATTGGTCGATAGGCTCGACTTTCCATTCTGGCAATTGGCGGAAAACCAGAATGATGGCCGGCGAGATCCAAGTGCCCGTCGTACTCCATACGGGCGTCCCCTGCATGCGGTGATATGACGCTTGGGCAAAGTGATCGCGAGCGATAGCTAAACTCTCGTCTGGCAGCGAGATTGCCAGTCTAGCTAAGATGGAGGAATGCGATGATCAGGAAAATCGCTCTGAGTGTTGCTATCCTGGCCTTCGGCGTCGCTCCGGCGCTTGCCGCAAGCAGCCACTATTATGTGGAGCATGCTCCGAACAGCAGCAAATGCAGCATCGTTTCGAAGCGTCCTGACGGCAAGGCCGCGATGGCTGTCGGTAGCGCCTACAAGACAAAAGCGCTCGCCGAGGCGGCCATGAAGTCCGCACCAGCGTGCATGTAATATGGCTCACCCGGCCCCACTGAACGAAGCGCCCGCTGGTTTGGCGGGCGCTCTGCATATGGGGACATCGGACTGTTTTGGCATGTCGCGGGTCACCTACGACCTCGCAACCGGCCGCACGCTTGACGGTACCAGTTGCTTTGTCCGGTTCGCCGAAAGCGAGTATAGTTGTTTTCCCGCCATGCTCATGCCGGGGAGGGTGAGATGGGCTGCATTCAGGTCGTCGTTCATGCTTCGCTGTTGGCCGTAACGCTCGTGCTGCCATCGACGGCACTTTCTGCGGGTGCCTTGAACGTCGATGCGCGCGCTTACACCTGTAGCCAAATCTCGCAGATCATCCGCCAGAACAAGAAGGTGTTCGTCCGCTCCGGCTTCGGCGGCAGCAGCTTCCGCTATCCGCCTGCCAAATGCGGCCTGGGCTATGCGCGCACCACCGCCAGTTTCCGGGACAAGACCGGCAAGCAATGTGTCCTCGACTACGCCTGCACGTACGACGGCGGATCGTTTTACAACAACCCCTAGCGTCAGATGCCGGAGCCCGGGGACGCGGCGATGCGTTGTCGCCGCACGCGCGAAATAGTGTTCGAGCCGGAAACGAAAAAGGCTTAGCGATTTCTCGCTAAGCCTTTGAATTCGAATGGTGGGCGTGACAAGGATCGAACTTGTGACCCCTACGATGTCAACGTAGTGCTCTCCCGCTGAGCTACACGCCCATCCGATGGCGGCGCATAGACCACAAACCGTTTTTGTCGTCAATAGACTTTTTTCGGTTTTGTGACATGCACTGCCGGAAGCCTTACGCGGCAAGCATTTTGTTCACTTCCTCAACGAGGTCGCGGAGGTGGAAAGGCTTGGAAAGAACCTTCGCATCCTTCGGCGCCTTCGAATCAGGGTTCAGAGCGACAGCTGCGAATCCGGTGATGAACATCACTTTCAGGTCCGGATCGAGTTCGGTCGCGCGGCGCGCCAGTTCGATTCCGTCCATTTCGGGCATGACGATATCGGTCAGGAGTAGCGAGAAGGGTTCTTCGCGAAGCCTGTCATAGGCGCTGGCACCGTTGTCGTAAGAGAGGACCTTGTAGCCTGCCTTTTCAAGCGCCTTCACGAGGAAGCGGCGCATGTCGTTGTCGTCTTCTGCAAGAAGTATCTTCTGAGTCATTATCCAGACCGCTAATCAGTAATTTATGCGTGGGGCTCCAGCCAATTACACTAGAAGTCGGCCAGTAAACAACCGGTGAAGAGGCTGTCTGGGCCGTCATCCCCATGAGATAGTATGGACTTGCGGTGCGGCAACTGGCAACATGGGCGAAGCAGTCGCCTCCTGGCATGGTAAAAAGGGAAAAAGGGTGCACGAAATCCCCGAATACGCACTTTTCGAGATCCGGGAGCCTTTGTCGCACGCCATTCCATTCGTCTACAACTCGCCGCACAGCGGGCGCATCTATCCGCCCGAATTCATCGCCCAGTCGCGGCTCGAAGGCGTTTCCATCCGTCGTTCCGAGGACCACTATGTCGATGAGCTGTTTGCCGATGCGAGCGCGCTCGGGGCGCCGCTCCTGCTCGCCAACTTTCCGCGCGCCTACCTGGATGTGAACCGTGAGCCCTACGAACTCGATCCGCGCATGTTCGACGGTCTGCTACCGCCCTACGCCAACATCAATTCGCTGCGCGTCGCAGGCGGCCTCGGTACCATTCCCCGTATCGTTGCCGAGAACATGGAGATCTACGCCCGTCGGCTGTCGGTGCAGGAAGGGCTCGATCGCATCGAGGCCGTCTATAAGCCGTATCATGCGGCGCTGCGGCGGCTGATCGCACGCACGCATGTCCAGTTCGGCTTCGGTGTACTGATCGACTGCCACTCCATGCCGGGCAATGTCCGCGTCGCAGGCACCAATGCGCGGCCGGATTTCATTATCGGCGATCGCTATGGCACCAGCGCTTCGGCCGAGCTGTCGCGGGCGGCCGTCGCCATCTTCGAGGAAATGGGCTTCACGGCGATCCGCAACAAGCCCTATGCCGGCGGCTTCATCACCGAGCACTACGGCCGGCCGTCACGCGGGCTTCATGCGCTGCAGATAGAAGTCAACCGGTCGATTTATGTCGACGAAATCACGCTGGAGAAGCGCGCCGACTTTGCCCTGGTCGCCGGAGCGATCACTGCCTTTATGCGTCAGATGGCGATCTATGTGGCGCAGTTTGCGACCGACTCTGCCCTGGCTGCCGAGTAAGTCTTCCGAGATGGCTTAAAAAAAGACCGCCTCACGGCGGTCTAAGTCTAGGGAGGAAACACCCAAGGAGGGTATTTACAGTCAAAAGACTGTGAGCAAACGCTACTATTGCGGTGCACAATTGTCAATCAATATTTTGCGGTGCAAAAATATTGTGCAGCCGGCTAAAAGCTGCTGCTCTCGTTTGCAACTGACCGCAATTCCGCTATGAAAAGCGCCACTCGCGCGCCACCGATGGATTTCACCATGCTTCCTGATCGCTCGTTCTTCAATCGCCTGGCGGAGGCCGCCAAGGCCGAGACGTTACCGCGTTTCCGGTCCGGGCTTGACGTGACCAACAAGCTGTCGAGCGGCTTTGACCCAGTCACCGAAGGCGACAGGGCTGCGGAAGTCGCCATTCGTGCGCTGATCGAGGAGCATTTCCCGGAGCACGGCATTCTTGGTGAAGAGCACGGCGATGTCGGCCTCGACCGCGAATATGTTTGGGTGATCGACCCAATCGATGGTACGCGCGCCTTTATCTCCGGTGTTCCTGTCTGGGGAACGCTGATCGGTCTGCAGCGCGACGGTAGAGCCATCATGGGAATGATCGAGCAGCCCTTTACCGGGGAACGCTACTTCGCGGATCCGAATGGTTCCATCTATAGCGGCCCAGAGGGCGAGCGCCGGCTGCAGGTCCGCGATTGCGGCGCTCTGGCAAACGCCATTCTCTTCACCACCTCACCGCATCTCTTTACCGGCGCCGAGATGGAGAAATACCGGGAAGTCGAAAGCCAGGTAAGACTCTTCCGGTATGGCACGGATTGCTACGCCTATGCGCTGCTCGCTGCCGGTCACGTCGACCTAGTGATCGAAAACAGCCTGAAGCCGTATGATGTCGGCGGCATCATTCCCGTCATCGAGAATGCCGGCGGGATCATCACGACCTGGGATGGCGGGCGCCCGGAAAACGGCGGCTCGATCATTGCAGCGGGAAGCCGCGCCGTCTACGAACAGGCGATGGCCATTCTCAATCGATAGTATCCGACGGCATTTGCCACGGTCTCTTGGAGGGCCGGGCTAGGTGCCAAATCCTTCGACTTCCTCGACGGCCTCGGCGTCACTGCCGGGGACGAAGGCGTGAAAGGCCGCGAGCGCTGCCTTGCGGTAGACATCGCGCTCCTGCAGCACTTCATGCCGCGCACCATTGATCGGCACGAACTGAGCGGCGCGGAAGTAGCGTGAGATACGCTCCTGCGCGATATAGGGCACGATGGCGTCGCGGGTCGGTGCGATGACGACCGTCGGTATGGTGATCGAAAACAGATGACTGGGGGAGGTCACGCGATCGATCGTCCGGAAGGAGTCGTGCAGCCAGCGCGCGGTCGGGGGACCAAGGGTCAGTTCCGGGTGAGCCGCTGCTACGGCGACGTTGCGCTCGAACCGCGTCTCGTCCGATGTCAGCGGATTGTCGCGGAACGGCAGCTCTTTAAGCCGGCGCGTTAGCGGAAACGAGCCGAGACCGAGCGAACAGGCGACCCCGGCGAGGGCACGGATCGTGCCTTCCGACGCTGCCTGACCCGAGAGGCCGATAAAGGGGGCGGTCAGGACCATTCGCTCGATGCGCGTCGAGAGGTACGGGGCAGCCGACATTGCGATCAGCGCGCCGGTCGAATGCGCGAGAATGAAGAATGGCAGACGGGTATCCGGCAACACGATCTTCTCGAGGAATGTGTCGAGGTCGTGCTCGTAGTCGACGAAGCGCCGGACGTGGCCATACTGGCCCCACTTCAGAAGCCGGTCGGAGCCGCCCTGGCCACGCAGATCGAAGGTCGCGACCCAGAGGCCCTTGGCCGTCAGGTCACGGATCGTCTCGAAATACTTCTCGATGTATTCGTTTCGACCCTGGAGGAGCACGACGGTGCCCTTCGCCACCGGCGCATCGGCGCGGAAGACGGCATAGCGCAGCCGATGGCCGTCATGCGTCTCGAAGAAGCCTTCGGTGCGGTTTTCGGGTGCTGGATTATCGGGGGTCGAAAAAAGGACCTGTTCCATGGTCGATCGATCGTGTCCTTCGCGGATTCGCCTTCAGAGTAAAGCGGATAGGCGATCGCCGTGTCAAATCAAAGAAAAAAGCTTGCTTGGCGCTTCGCCCCTGGTGCCGATGCTCGATCCGTTCGGGGGTGCCTGCGACCAGATCAACGCACGCGCCAAAGTGTTGTCGGCCTGACAAGCTGCGGGATCTCGTCTTCGAGCTCGCCATAAAAAAGACCGGCATGCGGAACTTGAGGGGTTCTGCGATGCCGGCCGGAGATCGGGCTGAAGACGAAGGGACGATACACTCCAGCCATCGGGCCAGTGTCACCCGATGGCATGATTCCTAATCCCCCGCTCATGAATGACTTCCGAACCAGCTGTTCATATGCGGTTCACGCGACGTGAGTTCGCTTCTGCGTAGCTCTTGAACTGCGCAAAAATCATCCCCATCTCATTCTTGCAGGCGCCAAACGGGCCTGCCGAACCGTCCCGAAACTGCCGATTGAGGGGTTTCAGGGGCAATTATCGCAACACGTCGCTTCCTCAGGAGGACATCATGCGTCACGTAGACTTCTCTCCCCTCTATCGTTCCACTGTCGGTTTCGACCGCCTCTTCACCATGCTCGACAGCCTCGGTCAGCCTGACCAGGGCCAGACTTATCCGCCCTACAACATCGAGCGCACCGGCGAAAACACCTATCGCATCACCATGGCCGTTGCCGGTTTCGATGAGACCGAAATCTCCATCGAAGCACAGGCCCACGCTCTCACCGTCAAGGGTGAAAAGAGCGAAGAGAAAGCTGATGGTAGCGAGTTCCTCTATCGCGGCATCGCCAAGCGCGCCTTCGAGCGGCGCTTCCAGCTTGCCGACCATGTCGAGGTTACCGCCGCTTCGCTGAAGAATGGTCTGCTCCACATCGACCTGCTTCGCAGCATTCCGGAAGCCATGAAGCCGCGCAAGATCGCGATTGCGGCTGAGCCGGTCAGCGCGCCGAAGGCCATCGAGGCGCAAATCACCAACTAATCGGTCCTCCCAAGACCCAAAATGCCGGCGGCGCTCGTTCGAGCGCCGCCTTTTTATTGTCCGGTGTCAGGCCGGGCTTGCCGCTTCTTCGGCTTCCTCTTCCGTGATGTGGTGCGCCGTCTTCGCCGCATATTTCTGCGCGATTACGGCGCAGATCATGAGCTGGATCTGATGGAACAACATGAGCGGCAACACGATTGCGCCGACCGATTGCCCGGCGAAAATGACGTTCGCCATCGGTGCGCCGCTGGCCAGGCTCTTCTTCGAGCCGCAGAAGGTGATGGTGATCTCGTCGGCCTTGTTGAAGCCCAGTAGACGGCTGCCGTACATCGTGACGCACAGGACGAGAGCAAGCAAAGCCATGTCGGCGACGATGACGGCTGCAATGTCGCCGATCGAGAATGTATGCCACAGCCCCTCAACGACCGCCTTGCTGAAGGCCAGATAGACGACCATGAGGATCGAGCCGCGGTCGACCGGCATCAGCAATGTCTTTTTGGCGCGGATCCAGCCGCCGATCCATGGTTGCAACACCTGACCGACGATGAAGGGCAGCAGCAGCTGCAGCAGGATCTGGCCGAGCACGTCCCATGAGAAGCCGCCATGGCCGCCGACGGAGAAGAGCAGTCCGACGAGCAGCGGCGTCAGAAACATGCCGAAGATGTTCGATGCCGATGCCGAGCAGATCGCAGCCGGTACGTTGCCACCTGCCATGGAGGTGAAGGCGATCGAGGATTGCACCGTCGAAGGCAGGACGCAGAGATAAAGGATGCCGAGATAGAGGGGTTTCGGCAGGATCCATTCGGGCACAAGACCGAGGCCCAGGCCGAGGATGGGAAAAAGACCGAAGGTCGTCAGCAGGATTGCGAGATGCAGCCGCCAGTGAAGCAGGCCGGCGATCACGACGTCACGTGACAGGCGGGCGCCGTGCAGGAAGAAGAGCAGGGCGATCGCCAGGTTCGTCGCTATCCCGAAATAGCCCGCAAAGGTGCCCTTGGCCGGCAGCAGTGAGGCGAGGATGACCGTGCAGGCAAGCAGGATCGTGAACGTATCGGGCAGAAAGCGGCGCATGGCTTTACTCATCGGATCGGTGGATCATTGGTATTTCTTCCATTATGATACAGGATGCAAGGAATAACAGTCATCACGCTTCGGGATAGGTTATGCTTGACCTTACACAATTGCGCAGCTTCGTGGCCGTCGAGCAGATGGGAAGCTTCACGCTGGCCGCCGAGCGGCTGGGCCTTGGCCAATCGACCGTCAGCCAGCACATCCAGCGGCTGGAAGGTGCGGTCGGCCGACGATTGCTGGCGCGAGATACCCATAAGGTGGTGCTGACGACGGACGGCGAAGCACTGCTCGGCCACGCGCGGGCGATGCTGGCGATCGAAGCACAGGTGCAGTCGCAATTCAAAGGGCAGAACCTGCGCGGCAATCTGCGGCTCGGCGTCTCGGAGGATTTCGTGACCAGCCAGCTTCCGGCGGTGCTCGAGGATTTCGTTCGTTCGCACCCCTCCGTCGATCTGGAGCTGACGGTGGCGCTATCCGGAACGCTCTACGAGATGCAGGACAATGGCGAGATCGACCTTGTGCTGGCAAAGCGTCGGCTGGGCGACGCGCGTGGCCGGCTGGTCTACCGCGAGCCGCTCGTCTGGCTGGCGCGGGACCCGGATCATGTGCTGAGCAGCGGGCCGCTGCCACTGATTGCCTTCCCGCCACCGAGCATTACGCGCAGTATTTCCCTCGAGGCGCTGGGCCGAAGCCAGATCGCCTGGCGGATCGTCTGTACCTGCGGCAGCCTCAGCGGGCTGACCGCGGCCGCGCGGGCCGGCATGGGCGTGCTGGTGCAACCGCGCAGCATGGCGCCATCGGGCCTGAAAGAGATTGGGCGCGATAGGCTTCCTCTCCTCGAAGACGTGGAATTCGTGCTTGTGCCACGCAAGGGCGCCGATCAGGCGCTGGTATCGGCACTGTCGGAAGACATTCTCGGCAAGGTGCGACGCCTTGGTACCAGCGGGTGAGGCATGAGGGGCGACGTCGGATGACGATCACTTCCGGGAGGCGCGACGTGGTCGCCCGGCTATTCCGTGGCGTTGAAGCCGTCGTGATAATTGACTTTGCCGGTCGGCAGCGGGCCACCATCGAACCTTAGCAGCATGAAATATTCTGCGGGCGCGCCGTCAAAGATCAGGGCATCGTCGTTTTCGAAACCGAAACGCTTGTAGTAGCCGGGATCGCCGAGAACAACGCAGCCACGGGCTCCGATATCGGTCAGTCGCGACAGACCGTCGCGAATGAGTTTGCTGCCGATGCCCTCGTTCTGGCGGTCGGGCCACACCGAAACCGGACCAAGTCCGTACCAGCCCTGGTCGCCGCCATCGATAGTGACCGGCGAGAAGGCGACATGCCCGATGACGTCGCCGTCCTCCACGGCGACGAGCGAAATTGTCAAAGCGTTAGCTTCGCGCAGCGCGGCGACGATTTCCGCCTCTGTCTGGCTGCTGTATGCCTTCGGCGCGAAGGCCGCCTTGGTGAGCTGGCGGATTGCCGCGACGTCGCTCGGCTGTTCGGGACGGATTTCCATCGGCGTCTCTCTCGTCGTCTTCCGGTATCAAGGCATGGCCCGTGATAGCGCGACCTCGGCGTAGTGGCCAGCAGATCGGCAATCAATCATGGTCCCATCACGCAATAACGCTTCGTTGCCGCGCAATGCATTCCCTGCCCCGCCCAAAAGTTAATGGCCTGCTTACCATCTTAAGGTGCCCTCAACCTTGTCACTTAGGCATCTGGTTAGGTTCGGGGCCTAGTCTCCGATTACCCATGGTCGATCTTCGGGGCAAGGAGAACGGACCGATGACGTATGGTGTACTCTTCATATCCGGGCTGGTGGCCTGTGTGATGCTGATTGTCGTGGCGGGGCACGACGCGAAAACGACGGATAGCGGCAAGCCGCAATCTGCCGTGACGGGCCATCAGAATTGAGCCTGAGGAATCAGCGGGCGAGGCAGCCCAGGAAACCATCGACATCTGCCTCATCAGTCGCAAAACTGGTGACGAGGCGGATCAGCGTTTCACTCGGGCCGACGAGCTCGGGTGTGGCCGGCGGCACCGGCCATTCATAGAAGTTCGCACCCCTTTCCTCTGCCGTTTTCGCGGCGCTTTTTGGGATGACGGCGAAGTCCTCGTTGGCAGACGTCGGCCATGCAAGCCGCGATGCCTTGCTTGCGATGATGCCGGCGCGCAGACGATCGGACATGCCGTTCGCATGGCGGGCGAGATCGAGCCAGAGATCGTTCTCGAAATAGGCATCGAACTGGGCTGCAATGAAGCGCGACTTTGAGAACAGCTGGGCAGCGCGCTTGCGGAAGAATGGCATCTCCTTTGCTTGCGCCGGATTGAAGAAGACGATCGCTTCCGCGCACCAGCAGCCATTCTTCGTGCCACCGAAGGACAGCATGTCGATGCCGCGCTTCCAGGTCATCTCGGCCGGACTGACGCCGAGAGAGACGAGGGCATTGGCAAAGCGCGCGCCGTCCATGTGGAGGGGCAGCTTGTCCTTCTGGGCAATCGCGGCGATCTCGTCGATCTCAGACAGGCTATAGACTGTGCCGGCTTCCGTCGCCTGAGTGATCGTCACAGCCGTTGCGCGCCCGTGTTGCACTGCTGTCTGCGGGAAAGCCGCGATTTTCTCCCTAAGCTTCCCCGGATCGATCTTTCCTTCCGCGCCGGGAACGCCAAGCAGGCGCGCACCGCTGAAGAAGTCGGGTGCGCCGCATTCGTCGGCAATCACATGCGCTTCGGAATGGCAGAAGGTGATGCCGCCCGGCCGCTGGACGCTCGCGAGCGACAGCGAGTTCGCTGCCGTGCCGGTGCCGACGAAAAGCACTGCGACCTCACGTTCGAAGACTTCGGCAAAGCGACGCTCGACACGCCGATCGAGCTCGCTTGCGCCATAGGCCGCGGCAAAGCCGTCGGATTCCCTGAGCAGACGTTCGGCGATGGATCGGTGGGCGCCTGCCCAGTTGTCAGATGCAAAATACATGAAGGGAGACCACGTGGGATGTGATGCGGATGGGGTTCGGGCGGCGACCTTACGCCATCACCTCGGCAGGTCAAAGGGGCGGCGTCGAATCCATCACAAAAATTGACTTCGGCAATCAATAAACAAAATAGTGCGGAAATGCGTAATTTTATGTCTCCCTGATAGATGTTTCGGCAAGATTAGATCGCAAACTGCCGATTTTTTGAATCTGCACTCTTGCGCAGGCGGCTCGTTTCTGCCATAGATCAAGTGAATTAGGACAGGGTTGCTGTCCTATTTGGCCGCAATGGCCGAAGAGGCGCCAAAAAACCTTACACTCGTGGGGTTTCACGCTATAGTTCTTCAAACGCGGGCGAATGCCCGCGCGCGGAGGCGGATGGCAGGCGCAGGAGCGCACGGTTGCTTTCCCCTGGAGAGCCTGCCGCCGGCGACCGGATCTTCGATAATGCAACAGCGCTGTCACGCACCGAACCTAGGATCAGGGACGGCGCGCGGCAGGAAGCCGCCAGCAGCCCCGCGGGCTCTGACAGGAGGGAAAGATGACGAAGACGCCATCCACGGGTTTTGACCAGTTCGCAGCAGCAACGACGCGCGCGACGGCCAATACGCGTAAATTCGCCTCCGGTCTGCCGCGAAAGCAGGGGCTGTATGACCCGCGCAACGAGCACGATGCCTGCGGCGTCGGCTTTGTCGCCCATATGAAGGGTCAGAAGTCGCACCAGATCGTCAAGGACGGTCTCTTCATTCTCGAGAACCTGACGCACCGTGGTGCCGTCGGCGCCGATCCGCTGATGGGCGATGGCGCCGGTATTCTCGTGCAGATCCCCGATCGCTTCTTCCGTGAGGAAATGGCCAAGCAGGGCGTCACCTTGCCGAAGGTCGGCGAGTACGGCATGGGTCACATCTTCATGCCGCGCGACGAAAAGCAGATCGCGCATTTCAAGAAGGTGATCCAGGACGTCATCACCGAAGAAGGTCAGGTCTTCCTCGGCTTCCGCGACGTGCCCGTCGACAATTCCTCGCTTTCGAAGGCGCCTGAGATTGCTGCCACCGAGCCGCATCACGTGCAGGTCTTCATCGGCGCGGGCAAGGACGCTGCGACGAACGACGAGTTCGAGCGTCGCCTGTTCACGCTCCGCAAGGTGATCTCCAACCGCATCTACGACGAATTCGACGGCGAGGAGAGCAACTTCTATCCGGTGTCGCTCTCGTCGGCGACCGTCGTCTACAAGGGCATGTTCCTGGCCTACCAGGTTGGCGCCTACTACAAGGACCTGTCGGACCCGCGTTTCGAAACCGCGGTTGCCCTTGTGCATCAGCGCTTCTCGACCAACACCTTCCCGTCGTGGAAGCTGGCGCACCCCTACCGCATGGTCGCCCACAACGGCGAAATCAACACGCTGCGCTCCAACGTCAACTGGATGGCGGCACGTCAGGCCTCGGTGTCCTCGCCGCTCTTCGGCGACGATATCTCGAAGCTCTGGCCGATCTCCTATGAAGGCCAGTCGGATACGGCCTGTTTCGACAACGCGCTCGAGTTCCTCGTGCGCGGCGGCTACTCCATGGCGCATGCCGTCATGATGCTGATCCCGGAAGCCTGGGCCGGAAACCAGTCGATGGCGGCCGATCGCAAGGCATTCTACGAATACCACGCCGCCCTGATGGAGCCGTGGGACGGACCGGCGGCCGTTGCCTTCACCGACGGCAAGCAGATCGGCGCGACGCTCGACCGTAACGGCCTGCGTCCGGCCCGCTATCTTGTCACGTCAGACGATCGCGTCATCCTCGCTTCGGAAGCGGGTACGCTGCCGGTGGCTGAAGAGGATATCGTCCAGAAGTGGCGCCTGCAGCCGGGCAAGATGCTGCTGATCGACATGGAGAAGGGCCGCATCGTTTCCGACGAGGAAGTGAAGTCCGAACTCGCGACCAAGCATCCCTACCGTAACTGGCTGGATCGCACCCAGCTGATCCTCGAAGACCTGAAGCCGGTCGAGCCGCGCGCGCTGCGTCGCGACGTGTCGCTGCTCAACCGCCAGCAGGCTTTCGGCTACACTACCGAAGACACCAAGATCCTGATGTCGCCGATGGCGACGACGGGTCAGGAAGCTGTCGGCTCGATGGGCACCGATACGCCGATCTCGGCGATGTCGGAAAAGTCGAAGCTGCTCTACACCTATTTCAAGCAGAACTTCGCGCAGGTCACCAACCCGCCGATCGACCCGATCCGCGAAGAGCTCGTCATGAGCCTCGTTTCGTTCATCGGGCCGCGTCCGAACATTCTCGACCATACCGGCATGGCGAATGCCAAGCGCCTGGAAGTGCGTCAGCCGATCCTGACCAATGGCGACCTCGAAAAGATCCGCTCGATCGGTCACACGGAAGACCGCTTCGACACCAAGACGCTCGACTTCACCTATGACGTCGAGCGTGGCGCCGAAGGCATGCCCGAGATGCTCGATCGTCTCTGTGAGCGCGCGGAAGCGGCGGTCAAGGGCGGCTACAACATCATCGTGCTCTCCGATCGCCAGATCGGACCGGATCGTATCGCGATCCCGGCGCTCTTGGCGACCGCTGCCGTGCACCATCATCTGATCCGCAAGGGCCTGCGTACCTCGGTCGGCCTCGTCGTCGAGACCGGCGAGCCGCGCGAAGTGCATCATTTCTGCCTGCTCGCAGGCTATGGCGCCGAAGCGATCAACCCTTACCTTGCCTTCGACACGCTGCTTGACATGCATGCCAAGGGCGAGTTCCCCAAGGAAGTGGACGCCTCCGAAGTTGTCTACCGCTACATCAAGGCGGTCGGCAAAGGCATCCTCAAGGTTATGTCGAAGATGGGCATCTCGACCTATCAGTCCTATTGCGGCGGTCAGATCTTCGACGCGATCGGCCTGCAGCAGGAGTTGGTCGACAAGTACTTCTTCGGCACCGCGACGATGATCGAAGGCGTCGATCTCAAGGCGATCGCCGAAGAGACCGTTGCCCGTCACAACTCCGCCTTCGGCAAGGACCCGCTGCTCGCGACCACGCTCGATATCGGTGGTGAGTATGCCTACCGCATGCGCGGCGAAAGCCATGCGTGGACCCCGGATGCGGTGGCCACGCTGCAGCACGCCGTTCGCGGCAATGCCGAGGACCGCTACCGCGAGTTCGCCGAGATGGTGAACACCTCGGCGCTGCGCATGAACACGATCCGCGGCCTGTTCAACATCAAGAGTGCCGAGCAGCTCGGTCGCAAGCCGGTCTCGGTCGATGAGGTCGAGCCTGCTGCCGAGATCGTCAAGCGTTTCTCGACGGGCGCCATGTCCTTCGGCTCGATCAGCCGCGAGGCGCATACGACGCTGGCGATCGCGATGAACAAGATCGGCGGCAAGTCCAACACCGGCGAGGGCGGCGAAGAGTCGGACCGTTACATGCCGCTGCCGGATGGTTCGTCGAATCCGGAACGCTCGGCGATCAAGCAGATCGCATCGGGACGCTTCGGTGTCACGACTGAGTACCTCGTAAACGCCGACATGCTGCAGATCAAGGTCGCGCAGGGTGCGAAGCCCGGCGAAGGCGGCCAGTTGCCCGGCCACAAGGTCGATGCGACTGTTGCCAAGACCCGCCATTCGACGCCGGGCGTCGGCCTGATCTCGCCACCGCCGCACCACGACATCTATTCGATCGAAGATCTGGCGCAGCTGATCTACGACCTGAAGAACGTCAACCCGACGTCGGATGTCTCGGTCAAGCTCGTCTCGGAAGTCGGCGTCGGCACGGTTGCCGCCGGCGTTGCCAAGGCGCGCGCCGATCACATCACCGTCTCCGGCTTTGACGGTGGTACCGGCGCATCGCCGCTGACCTCGCTGAAGCATGCCGGTTCTCCGTGGGAAATCGGCCTTGCCGAGACGCAGCAGACGCTTGTCTTGAACGGCCTGCGTTCGCGTATCGCCCTGCAGGTCGATGGCGGTCTGAAGACCGGCCGGGATGTCATCATCGGTGCGCTTCTCGGTGCCGACGAATTCGGCTTCGCGACCGCGCCGCTGATCGCCGCCGGCTGCATCATGATGCGCAAGTGCCACCTGAACACCTGTCCTGTCGGCGTTGCCACGCAGGATCCGGTTCTGCGAAAACGCTTCAAGGGCACGCCGGAGCACGTCGTCAACTACTTCTTCTTCGTCGCCAACGAAGTGCGCGAAATCCTGGCCTCGCTCGGCTTCACCAAGCTCGATGACATCATCGGCGCCTCGGAACTGCTCGAGAAGGACGAGATGCTGGCGCATTGGAAGTCCAAGGGGCTCGACTTCAGCCGCATCTTCCACAAGGTCGAGGCGCCGAAGGATGCGACCTACTGGACATCACGCCAGAAGCACCCGATCGACGACATTCTCGATCGCGAGTTGATCGCGGAGGCCGAGCCGGCATTGTCTTCGAAGACGCCTGTGTCCTTCGAAGTCGATATCAAGAACGTCGACCGTTCGGCGGGCGCGATGCTGTCAGGTGAAGTTGCCAAGCGCTACAACCACCGTGGCCTCAAGGACGACACGATCAGCGTGACGCTCAAGGGCACGGCCGGCCAGTCGTTCGGCGCGTTCCTGGCGCGCGGCGTCACCTTCAACCTGATCGGTGACGGCAACGACTATGTCGGCAAGGGCCTGTCGGGCGGCAAGATCATTGTCCGGCCGCCTGAGAACTCGAAGATCGTGGCGGAAGAGTCGATCATCGTCGGCAACACCGTTCTCTACGGTGCGACCGAAGGCGAGTGCTACTTCCGCGGTGTCGCGGGTGAGCGCTTCGCGGTCCGTAACTCGGGTGCGATCGCCATCGTCGAAGGCGTGGGCGACCACGGCTGCGAATACATGACGGGCGGTGTCGTTGTCGTTCTCGGCTCGACGGGTCGTAACTTCGCGGCCGGTATGTCCGGTGGCGTTGCCTACGTGCTCGATGAAGCCGGCGATTTCGCCAAGCGCTGCAACATGGCGATGGTCGAGCTCGAGCCGGTTCCAGAAGAGGACGACATGCTGGAGAAGCTGCATCATCACGGCGGCGACCTCATGCACAAGGGACGCGTCGACGTTTCCGGTGACATGACGCGTCACGACGAGGAGCGCCTCTACCAGCTGATCTCCAACCATCTGCACTACACGGGCTCCACCCGCGCCAAGCAGATCCTGGACAACTGGGCCGACTACCGTCCGAAGTTCCGCAAGGTCATGCCGGTCGAGTACCGCCGTGCGCTTGAAGAAATGGAACGCGCCCGCATGGGAATTGCGGCCGAGTAAATACGCTTACTTCCGTTGCGCTGGTGAAGGCCGGCGCGGCGGATGACCGAAATATCTCAATGACCCACACGTCGGCAGCAGCCTCAGGCAGCGCAGACGCGTGGATAGCACTCAAGGGATATGCTTGATGACGGTCGAAAGAAGCAACTTGCCTCCACTGTCGAGGCTGACGATGGACAACTGGCCGCAGGCGAGGCGGTCATGAGTGTAAGGGACGAAAATATGGGTAAGGTCACAGGGTTTCTGGAAATCGACCGGCAGGTAGCGAAGTATCAGCCTGCCTCGGATCGCATCCGGCATTTCCGCGAATTCACGATCCCGATGTCGGACCAGGAAGTGCAGAAACAGGCGGCCCGCTGCATGGACTGTGGCATCCCTTATTGCCACGGTCCGACCGGTTGTCCTGTGCATAACCAGATTCCGGACTGGAACGACCTCGTCTACAACAACAACTGGGAAGCGGCGATCCAGAACCTGCATTCCACGAACAACTTCCCGGAGTTCACCGGCCGCGTCTGCCCGGCACCTTGCGAGGAAGCTTGCACGTTGAACCTCGAAGACACGCCGGTTGCGATCAAGACCGTCGAGCAGGCGATCGCCGACAAGGCCTACGAGCTCGGCTTCATCCGTCCGCAGCCGGCGACTGTCCATACCGGCAAGAAGGTTGCGATCATCGGTTCCGGCCCGGCCGGCATGGCGGCTGCCCAGCAGCTCGGTCGCGCTGGGCATGAGGTCCACGTGTACGAACGCGAAAGCAAGCCCGGCGGCCTGCTGCGCTACGGTATCCCTGACTTCAAGATGGAAAAGAACTTCATCGATCGCCGCGTCGAGCAGATGAAGGGTGAGGGCGTCACCTTCCATTGCGGCGTCAATGTCGGCGTCGACGTGAAGGTCGAGCAGCTGCTCGCCGACCACGATGCGGTGCTCTATTGCGGCGGTTCTGAAACGCCCCGCGAAGCGGGTATCCCGGGTATCGAGCTTTCCGGCGTCCACGATGCGATGCCGTACCTCGTGCAGCAGAACAAGCGTGTCGGCCGCGAAAACATCGACAGCGTCGGCTGGGCGTCGGACCCGATCCTTGCTGGCGCCAAGCATGTCGTCGTCGTCGGCGGTGGCGACACGGCATCGGACTGCGTCGGTACGGCGTTCCGTCAGGGCGCTGTGAAGGTCACGCAGCTCGACATCCGCCCGCAGCCGCCGGAGAAGGAAGACAAGCTCGCCGTCTGGCCGTTCTGGGCGACCAAGATGCGCACCTCGTCTTCGCAGGCCGAAGGCGCCATCCGCGAGTTCCAGGTGGCAACGCTCGAGTTCGTCGGCGAAGACGGTGTGCTGACAGGCGTGAAGTGCTGCGAAGTCGACGAGCGCCGCAAGCCGATCGCCGGCACGGAGTTCATCATCAAGGCCGACCTCGCCTTCATCGCGATCGGTTTCAGCGGTCCGTTCAAGGACAGCGTGCTGAAGGAACTCGACGGCAAGCTCACGCTCAACACCGACCGTCGCGGCTCGACCAACGTCGTTGCCAACGACAAGGACTACAAGACCTCGGTCGACAAGTTCTGGACGGCAGGCGACGTGCGCCGCGGCCAGTCTCTGGTGGTCTGGGCGATCCGCGAAGGCCGTCAGGCAGCCCGCGCCATCGACGAAGCCCTGATGGGCTCGACGGTTCTGCCGCGGTAGGCGACATATTTGATGGTTGATTTCGGGCCGCGTCGAGCGGCCCTTTTCGTTTTATGTGTCCCGGTCGCAGTGATGCGAACGTCGAGGGCACTGGCTCTCTTGCAGGCGCTTCAGCCATTCATGGCCGGGGTGGGATGCGGCAAGAGAGGTTTTTAGCCATAAACGTTCCGAAGCCGGCAGCTTCGGAAGAGCTCTTTCGAAATCGATCTCATCCTTGGCGCGTTGGTATTTCGCCTTGAATAGAAGAACGATGGCCGGCTTCAAATAGGGAAATCCCTCAGCCGTCGTGCCGACCATCTCGACGCGGGGTCGGGAAATGGCTGGATCCCGTCTGTAGATCCAGGTCTCGCGCGTTCCCGGCTCGATCATCATGTCGACACGCCAGCGCCGTACCTCCACGTCCAGACACCATATCTGCGAGATTGTTGCCGGTGGCTCCTGGTTCACCGGCAGGTGCTCAACAACGCCATCTCCCGCGGTGTGGAATTCCATGCCTTTCAAAGCGTCGCGAAAGACACCGAAATCCTGGCGTAGGACCGTAAATTCAAGGTCCTCGTGCTCGCGTGTTTGACGTCCATGCCACAGGTCGAGTGCCCATCCGCCGACGATGCACCACGGTCTTGAGATACCGCTCAGTCGGCTTGCCAGTTCCGCTGGATGCCAAGCGGACCATGCGCCGTGATCAATCGGCGTTTGTGAATGCATAGTGTTCATCTCTGGACGCCGGCGTAAGGCCTCGTATTGGGTTGTCAGTTTTGCCGACGTACGGCGCTTAGCCCTACACCGTAAGCATGAGAGCTGCTGCGTGCAGGCGGACTATTTAATGGAAACCTGTGCCGTTGGCTTCACCGGCGTCATGCGGTAGTCATCGACGCGGCCGACAGGGGGAGCCGCCATCTCGCCATCCTGAACCAGCAGATCGCGTGGCGACTTGGTGGCGCTGACCGGCAATGCTCTACCGCCAAGGAGTTCCGCGCCGCCATCCAGGTTGGGGTCGGAGAGGCTGATCGGCTCTGTACGACCGGGCATTGCAACAGCGTCGAGCGCCGGCGCGTTGCCAGTATCGAGGCGAACGAGATCAGGGCTTGCCTGTATTCCGAGAATCCGGCGCACAGGCTTCTCGACATAGAAGGCCAACTTGCGCCGGCCGGCTTCTGTAAAGTTGATGCCGTCGGAGGTGCGAAGGCGAACCTGCTGGCCGTTGATATCCGAGCCGGTGACGATGAAGTCACCGCCTTCGTCGACAAAACCGTCCCAGATGTCGACGAACTCGCCTCCCATGCCTTCCATCTGCTTGCGAAACAGTTGATTGAGCTGCGCGGCATCGGCGGTCATTGCAGGCGAATCGAAGGCTGGTAGGCCGACCCAAAGTAATGGGATCCTGCGGCTGGTGACCTGCTTGCCGAACGCCACGACGCGACGCTGATACTCAGCATACCATCCGTCCGTCCTGAATTTCTCCTTGCCGATATCCGTCACCATCTGCTGGCGGTCATTCGCACCGAGCATGATGATGACCATGGCGGGCTTGGTCTCGTCCATGAACTTGGTCAGCTGTTGTGGCCAGTCATAGTAATCGTCTCGCACCAGGCCGGAGGCAACGTTGCTATGTGTCTCGACGACGATGCCGGGAGAATCCTTGAAGGCGGCGTCCATGCCGACGCCGAGGCCGCCTGCGAGAAAATCGCCGACGACGAGGATTTTCTGGGCGTTGGCAAGTTTTTCGACGGCCTTCTCCTCAGCGATAATCGGGGCAGCCGGACGCGGGGTGGAAGCGGCCTTCGGCGCGACCTTTCTCTTTGGAGCGGGCTGTCGCTGCGGCGCGTTCTGAGACGGTGCCTGTGGCGGATATTCCTGGATGTAGCGACGGCCGAGGAAGAAGTCGAGAATTGACTGGCGATAGTAATACCGCTCCTGCGCATCGGCCACACGCACCGGCAGCGCGCTGGAGACAAGCACCAGCGTCGCGGTGCCGATCGCACCCCAGCGGAGCGTTGTCCGGTGAACTCGTTTACGCATAGTCAGCAGCCTCGCATCTGCCGGCATTCTCGCATGGAGCGGGAAGGCGCGTCCACACCCCAAAGTGCATGTCGACGATTATTCTCCGTTTACTTGCGAAGCGCGTTTAAGAGCGGCAGTGATGGCTCGCCGTCCTGCTGCATGCCCATACGGGCCTGGACAGCCGCAATGGCCGCCTTCGATCCGCTGCCGAAGTTCCCGTCAACCTCGCCGTCATAATAGCCGAGCGTCTTCAGGCGGGTCTGCAGTTCGAATTTCTCCTTCACGTCGAGCGTGCCGTCCGGCCGTGGCCAGCGCTGTTTCACGCCGCCATAGCCCGCAATCTCATCCGCCAACAGCCCAACAGCGATCGCATAGCTGTCCGAGGCGTTGTAGTTCTTTATCGTGAAGAAGTTGCCAGTCATCAGAAAGCCCGGGCCATCGGGGCCAGCCGGCATCTTCAGCACGGCGTTGCTGCCGCCATCACGGAAGCTCTTGCCGTTGGGCCGGGTCAGGCCAAGGGAGGCCCACTGCGCCAATGTGTGGGTCTTTCCGACCTGCTTCTTGGCGTTCGGCGGCACAACAACTTCATAGCCCCAGGTCTTGCCGGCATCCCATCCGTTTTTCATCAGCAGGTTGGCAGAGGTGGCGAGCGCATCGGGCACGGAGTTCCAGATGTCGCGATGGCCGTTGCCGTCGGCGTCGACGGCGTAGAGCAGATAGCTTGTCGGAATGAACTGGGTGTGGCCCATCGCGCCAGCCCAGGAGCCGGTCATGCCATCCGGGGAGATGTCGCCGTTCTGCAGAATCTTTAGCGCGGCAATCAACTGCTTCTTGGCGAATTTGGCGCGGCGTTCGTCGGCATAGGCGAGCGTCGCCAGCGCACGCGGCACATAATGCAAGCGATCGTCCTTGCCGAGAACCGCGCCGTAATTCGATTCCATCGACCAGATGGCAAGGAGAATCGTCTTGTCCACGCCGTACTGGCGCTGGATCGAATTCAGAGTCGAAGCGTATTTGGCTGCCATCTGACGGCCGATCTGGACAGTGTAAGGATTTACACGAGAATCCACATAGTCCCAGATTTTTGTCGTGAATTCAGGCTGATAGGCCGCCTTCTCGAGCACGGTCGGGTCGGGATCGCTTACGCCTGCGAAGGCTTTGCGGTAGGTTGCCTTGCTGATGCCATTTTGAGCGGCAGTTTGATAGAAGTCCGCGATCCACGTCTGGAACCGCTGATCTGCTTTCGCGTTAATGGGGGCCAGACCGGCGGACGCGGTCACGATGAGTGCGATAGCAAGACCACGAAGGGAGTTTCTGTGATTTTGAGTCATCGGCGGTCATCCGTCCTTTCGTTTCAGGCACAGCGGAGCGCGAATATCCGCTCAGGCCTGAGACTACCTGAACGAAGTCAACAAATTCTTTACCATGACACAGGAACGCAGTCACCATTTGCAAAACGGTAGCAAATCTCATCTAGTCCAATCGAAAATGCCTTTTATTTCAAGCGATGTAATCATCGCAGGAGGATTGTGTGGCAGAGCATAAAAAAGTTCGTAAAGCTGTATTTCCGGTTGCAGGTCTCGGGACTCGCTTTCTCCCGGCCACGAAAGCCGTGCCGAAGGAAATGCTGACTGTCGTCGACAAACCCATCATTCAGTATGTGGTCGACGAAGCTTTGGAAGCGGGTATCGAGCATTTCGTTTTCGTCACAGGCCGTAACAAACACATCATCGAAGACTACTTCGATATCCATTTCGAGCTCGAGCAGACGCTGCGCGAGCGCAGCAAGCAGGCGGAAATGACGCTGCTCGCCGGCCAGCTTCCCAAGGCTGGTACCGTCAGCTTCACCCGCCAGCAGGAGCCGCTTGGCCTCGGCCACGCCGTCTGGTGTGCCCGCGAGATCGTCGGCAATGAGCCGTTTGCGCTGCTGCTGCCCGACATGATCATGAAGAGCGAAGGCAAGGGCTGCATGAAGGGCATGATCGATCTCTATGCCCAGAGCGGCGGCAACATTATCGCCGTCGAGGAATGCGCACCCGATCAGGCTCACAAGTACGGTATCGTTGGTGTTGGCGAAGCGATCGGTGATGGTTTCCGCATCACCGGGATGGTCGAGAAGCCGGCCAAGGGGACCGCGCCTTCGAACTACTTCATTAACGGTCGCTACATCCTGCAGCCGGAGGTCTTCAAGATCCTGGAAACCCAGGAACGCGGCGCCGGCAACGAAATCCAGCTGACCGACGGCATGCTGAAGCTGCTCAAGGATCAGACCTTCGCGGGCTATCACTTCCGCGGCACGACCTACGACTGTGGTGCCAAGGACGGCTTCATCCTGGCCAACGTGGCATTCGCATTGGAACGTGCGGATATCCGCCCGACCGTCGAGAATGGTTTCAAGGAACTGCTGAAGGGCCTCTGAAGCGCACCTGCCTACTGGACGAATTCAATCCGCCTCCAAGTCTCCCAGTTGGAGGCGGATTTTTTTCATCGCTTCAGTTTCAGGCCGAGGCCGGCACGCCATTGGTCTGAGTCGCTGCTCGTCTTGCGGGATGTCAGCTCGTAGCCGATCGTACTGGTCAGATCGAGGTAGCGGTTGATATTCCAGGTCAAACCGGCGCTCGTGGTGTAAACGGTCTCGTCGCTCGTCGGGCTATCGGATGGATAGTCGCGGTAGGTGATGCCGCCGAGGACGGTGCCCGTCAGATTGTCACGCAGCTGATGCGTGACGCCCGTCGTCAAGGCATGGGAAACGTAGCCGGATTCTCCTGCAGTCGTTGACGGGTTGATGCTGGTCAGCAGGCCGATGGTGACATCGGTACCCCTGAGCGGGGACCAAAGCAGCTGAGCGTCCACCACGGCTGTGTCGATGTCCGAGAGGCGGTCGTCGTCGAAGGTGGCGGTCTGGTAGCCGATCCCGACCTCGCCGCGGAGCTTTTCACCCATGTCGAGCGCGACGCCGACTTTGGCGCCATAGCTATCCCCAGAGCGGCGGTAGCCCGCCGAATCAACCGCGTCGTCATAGACCGTCTTACCGACATTGGCCTCGATGAAGGGGATCAGCGCGGGAGACAGCTCGTAGCCGATGCGACCGCGGATCGTGCCGCTGGTTTCATTGCGGTCGCTCAGCGAAACGGTTGTCCCGTCGGACAGCGTCGCGTCGGAATAGATCGCACGGCTGATATCGATACCGGTGCTGCCGCGCAGGATACCGAAGTCGCGCTCGATCGAAGCGCCGGCGCTGAATTCCTGAACATCCGATTGCTTGTCCGCGTTCTGCAAGGCATTCGGATCATCGGTGTCTTCACGATAGAAATGATAGCCGCCGATGATGTGCGCGGTCGTATCTTCCGGAAGATCCAGCCGCAAATCGCCGTTGATCTTGAAATCCGGCTGTTCTTCGCCTTCGCCGCTCACGTTTTTTTGCCATGCGCCGTCGGTGGTCACGGAGAGCTGGTGCAACGACCAGTCGGATGTCAAGGTGGCGTGCAGGTCCGTTTCGAGGAACCCACGCGTCTGCTTGATACTGGCGTCTTTCTGCGTCTCGGTGTTGATGCTCTGGGTGACGGTGGGGCGCAGGACAAAGGTGCCGATGCTGATGCCCGGCGTTTCCTCAGTAGCTGGATTCGGTTCCGGCTTGCGGGCCGGCAGCCGCTCGTCGAGTGGGGCCTCCCGCGTGTTGAGGCGCATCATATCCTCGTCGAGGATTGCGCCGGTGGTTTCGTCGCTCGGTTTCTGATCGGACGCTGCCGTTCGGGCGGTGGTGGCTCCTTGCGTGGCATTGTTGGCCGCTGACGTCGTGCCGTCAGGTGTTTCAGGGATATCGCCTCCATCCTCCTCCACCGCGGTAGCTGGTGTGTTGGATGGGCGAATCGCGCTGTTGGAGACCGGCGTCGACTGCGCAAATGCGGCTTGGGGACCAATGAAAGCGCCTGCGGCCAGAACCATGGACACGGCAAAGCCCGCCGCACGGAGCGGCGTGAGACTGCTCGTATCCTTCCAATGGCTCATTTCGATCCTGGCATGCTTCGAAGCGTTACCCGAACGTAAAGGCTTGTGGTTAACCATTCGTTGCGCGGGCACGGGGTGAGGAGCAGCCAATGGACTCGGCCGGTGAAAACCGCTAACCCAGTGCCATGATCAAAAGAGCGGTAAATGTCATCGAGGATGGTGTCCTGGAGTCTGCGAGGCGGACGATCGGCACCGAGAGAGCGGCGCTTGAGGCCTTGGAGCGTGCTTTTGACAACGGCCTTGCCGCGCCCTTCATGCGCGCAGTCGAGACGATTACCGGGATCACCGGTCGCGTCATCGTGACAGGTGTCGGCAAGAGCGGCCATATCGGGGTGAAGATCGCCGCCACACTGGCTTCGACGGGCACATCGGCCTTCTTCGTCCATGCTGCCGAGGCGAACCACGGCGATCTCGGGATGATCGGCACGACCGATGTAGTTCTTGCCCTTTCCAAGGGCGGGGAAAGTGCTGAGCTTCGCAGCATCGTTGCCTATACGCGCCGTTTTTCGATTCCGCTGATTGCCGTCACCTGCTCCGAGAAGTCGTCTCTTGCGACTGCTTCCGATATCATCCTGCTGATGCCGAACGAGGAGGAGGCCTGCCCGCATGGGCTCGCGCCGACGACGTCGACATTGATGCAGCTCGCCATGGGCGACGCACTGGCAATCGCCCTTTTGGACGCGCGCGGCTTCACCGCCCGCGATTTCCATGTTTTCCATCCGGGCGGCAAGCTCGGTGCGAGCCTCAGCCATGTCGCCGATATCATGCATACGGGTGACCGTGTGCCGTTGGTGGCGAAGGGGACGTCGGTGCCGGACGCTATCTCGACACTCTCACGCAAGCATTTCGGTTGCGTCGGGATCGTGGGGGAGGACGGCCGTCTCTGTGGTATCGTTACGGAAGGCGACCTGGCGCGCAACCTGACGCGCAACCTCTCCGAACTGCTGGTTGACGATATCATGACCCGGTCACCGAAGACGGTGAAGCCGACGGTGCTGGCGACCGCTGCGCTGGCCATGCTCAACCAACACAGCATCGGAGCCCTGATCGTCATCGACGATGACAGCCGCCCGGTCGGGCTCGTGCATTTCCACGATCTGCTGCGGATCGGCGTGGCCTGATCAGGCCGCTTCCACGGTCAGATCGCGGCCGCTGCTTGCCACCACCTTGACCCTAGTGCCCACCGGCAGATCGGGGCCGCTGACGCGCCATACCGTATCGTCGAGGCGAATTCGGCCACGCCCTTCACGAATGGGCTCGGCCAACGTTGCGGTGCGTCCGACAAGGCTTTCGGCCCGCTGATTGAGGAACGGCTGATCGGTTTCGCCATGCTGCAAAGTCAGCTTGCGGCCCATGAGCGTCGTCGCGACGGCAAGCAGCGCAAACAGGATGGCTTGAACCTGCCAGAACCAGAAGCTGCTATCCCAGAACAGCAACGACAATATGCCGACAATCAAGGCGGCAAGGCCGATCCAGACAAGGAAGAAGCCCGGCGCGATCAATTCAGCTGCCAACAGGATCAGGCCGGCGATCCACCAGCTCCAGGGTCCGAGTTCCGCGACAAGGCTGGCGATCATGGCTCATCGCTCCGTTGGCGGGTTGAAAGGGTTGACGGCCGGAGTGGTACGCGGCGTTGGCTGCGGGCGCGGCGCTGGCGGGGTCGGGTTATCGCCGAAGACCTCTTTGGCGATGGCCCCGATACCGCCAAGCGAGCCGATAAGAGAGGAAGCTTCGACGGGCATCAGCACGACCTTGGAATTGCCGGCGGTGCCGATCGAGGCCAGCGCTTCGGTGTATTTCTGGGCAACGAAATAGTTGATTGCCTGAACGTTGCCCGATGCAATTGCTTCGGACACCATCTTCGTCGCCTTTGCTTCAGCCTCGGCCAAACGTTCTCGAGCCTCGGCGTTGCGGAAGGCTGCTTCGCGCTGGCCCTCGGCCTGCAGAATTGCGGATTGCTTGGAGCCCTCGGCCCGGAGGATCTGGGCGTTACGCGAGCCTTCCGCTTCGAGCACCTGGGCGCGCTTCTCGCGTTCAGCCTTCATCTGCCGCGCCATGGCGTCCACGAGATCGCGCGGCGGCTGGATGTCCTTGATCTCGACGCGGGTTACCTTGATGCCCCAGGGCTGCACGGCATCGTCGACGACACGCAAGAGCCGGTCGTTGATTGCGTCACGGTTCGACAGCAATTCGTCGAGGTCCATCGAGCCCATGACCGTGCGGATGTTGGTCATCGTAAGGTTCAGAATGGCATTCTCGAGGTGCGCGACCTGATAGGCTGCCTCGGCGGCGTTGAGGACCTGATAGAAGGCGACGGCGTCGGTCGAGATAGAGGCGTTATCCTTGGTGATGACCTCTTGCGTCGGCACGTTGAGGACCTGCTCCATGACGTTCATCCGTGCACCGACGCGCTCGATGAAGGGAGTGATCACGTTGAGGCCGGGTTCAAGAGTGCGGGTGTAGCGGCCGAAGCGCTCGATGGTGTAGCGGTAGCCCTGCGGCACCGTCTTGATGCCGGCAAACAGGACCAGGATGACGAAGACCACCAGTGCAATGACGACGATGTCGAAGCCACTCAGAACCATAAAACTCCCCCGCGATAGAATCGACTGACGCAACCTTAAACGAGCCGACCTCAAACGCCAGTAGCTTCGGCCGGCGATGCTATTTGCTCATGGATTCGATATGGGGAGCCCGCTGGCTATTCACAACGGCGCCGCTTTGGCCTAGAAGACCCACAGGAAATACCGGTCGCAGCCCACCCGGTCAAAACAAGGGATCCTCATCATGAAGACTATCGTCATCTGCTCCGGCGGATTGGACTCCATTTCGCTCGCCCATCGTGTGGCGGCGGAACATCAGCTGATCAGTCTGCTTTCCTTCGACTATGGACAGCGACACCGCAAGGAGCTGGATTTTGCCACCGCCTGCGCCAAACGGCTGGGCGTGCCGCACCAGATCATCGACATCCGCACCATCGGCCGCCACCTAACAGGATCGGCGTTGACCGACGACGTCGACGTGCCAGACGGCCACTATGCCGAGGAGACGATGAAGGCGACCGTCGTGCCGAACCGCAACGCCATCATGCTAGCCATCGCTTTCGGCCTCGCTGCGGCTCAGAAGGCCGATGCCGTGGCCGTTGCGGTGCATGGCGGGGACCATTTCATCTATCCCGATTGCCGCCCGGGCTTCATCGATGCCTTCCAGGAGATGCAGAACCAGGCACTCGACGGCTATGCCAGCGTTTCGCTGCTGGCTCCTTATGTCAACATCTCGAAAGCCGATATCGTCACCGATGGCGCAAAATACGGGACGCCCTTTGCTGAGACATGGTCCTGCTACAAGGGTGGTACGCGTCATTGCGGACGCTGCGGCACCTGCGTCGAGCGACGCGAGGCTTTTCACCTGGCCGGCATCTCCGATCCTACGGAATACGAGGATCCGGATTTCTGGGAGGCCGCAACGTCTGGCTATTCGGCCAGGGAGGTGAAGTGATGTTTCGCATCACCAAGGAATTCCACTTCTCCGCATCTCACCAGCTCACGCATCTGCCTGCCGATCACCAGTGCGCGCGGCTGCACGGGCACAACTATATCGTTGTGGTGGAGCTTGCGGCCGCCGAGCTCGATGAGAACGGCTTCGTTCGCGACTATCACGAGCTTTCGCCGCTGAAGCGCTATATCGACGAGCGCTTTGACCATCGGCACCTGAACGAAGTCTTCGGCCATGACCGCGTAACCTCGGAATATCTCGCCAAGCACTTCTACGACTGGTGCAAGGAGCGGCTGCCGGAGACCTCGG
Organism: Rhizobium sp. R693; assembly: GCF_002211315.1. Lineage (NCBI taxonomy): Bacteria > Pseudomonadati > Pseudomonadota > Alphaproteobacteria > Hyphomicrobiales > Rhizobiaceae > Rhizobium > Rhizobium sp. R693. The sequence goes on from NZ_LOKY01000047.1 coordinate 212,836, forward strand.
CCGTGCGCGTCAGCGAGACGCCGAAGACGTGGGCGGAATATCGACCATGAGTGGGGCTCGCGAGGCGCAGATCCGCGTCAGCGAGATCTTCGGGCCGACGATCCAGGGGGAAGGCGTGCTGATCGGCCTGCCGACGGTCTTCGTCCGCACCGGTGGCTGCGATTATCGTTGTTCGTGGTGCGACAGCCTGCATGCGGTTGATAGCGAGTATCGCGATCAATGGCTGCCGATGACGGTCGACGGTATCTGGGCGGAGGTAACCCGGCTCTCCGGCGGCAAGCCGCTGATGGTGTCGCTTTCCGGCGGCAACCCGGCGATCCAGCCGCTTGGCGGTCTTATCGCGCATGGACATGACCAAGGCTACAAGTTCGCGCTGGAAACGCAGGGCAGCGTCGCCAGGGAATGGTTTGCCGATCTCGATGTGCTGGTGCTGAGTCCGAAGCCACCATCGAGCGGCATGGCGACGGATTGGGATGCCTTCGAAGACTGTCTCAAGATGGCCGCCGACGGGCCTAACATCGCGTTGAAGATCGTCGTTTTCGACGAGCGCGACTATGCTTATGCCCGCGAGGCGGCGGCCCGTTATCCACATCTGCCCGTCTATCTGCAGCCGGGAAACCACACGCCACCACCGCCCGACGACGACGATGCGCGCGTCGATATCGACGGCATCATGGACAGGATGCTGTGGCTGGTCGACATGGTTACCAAGGACCGGTGGTTCGAGGCACGTGTGCTGCCCCAGCTGCATGTCCTGCTGTGGGGTAACAAACGCGGTGTCTGATCAAACCCAGCCGAGCAGTTCGCGGCGGACGACCTTCTCCAGCACCCGCATGCCGTCTTCGCTGTCGTTGAGGCAGGGGATGTGGGTGAACTTCTCGCCGCCGTTTTCGTGGAAGGAATGGGCGGCCTGCTCGGCGATTTCTTCGAGCGTCTCCAGACAGTCGGAGACGAAACCGGGGTTGAGAACGGCGATCTTCTTGACGCCATCCTGTGCGAGCTTCTCGACGGTCTTGTCGGTATAGGGCTGGAGCCATTCTTCCGGGCCGAACCGGGACTGGAAGGTCACCATGAATTTATCTTTCGGCAGTCCCAGCCGTTCGCGCAGCAACTGGCCGGTTTTCTGGCACTGCCAGTAATAGGGATCGCCTTGCTCGGAATAGGAGAGCGGAATTCCGTGGAAGGAGGCAAGCACCATGTCCGGCTGCCAGTCGAGCGTCGCCAGATGGCTCGTCACCGAATTGGCAAGCGCTTTGATATAAGTCTTGTCGTCGTGATAATCCGGCACGGTGCGCAGCGCCGGTTGCCAACGCATCTTCAGGAGCTTCTGGAACGCCTTGTCATTGACCGTTGCCGTCGTCGCTGCGGCATATTGCGGATATAACGGGAACAGCAAGATACGATCACAGCCCTCATCTTTCAGCGCTTGAATGCGCGAGGGGATCGACGGCGTGCCGTAGCGCATGGCCCAGTCGACACGTACATTCGGCAGGTCGTCCAGACGCTCTGCCATTAGCTTTGCTTGGTTGCGCGTGTAGGTTCGCAGGTAGCTCTCATTCTCGTCCTTGTTCCAGATCGTCTCATAGGCCTTGCCCACCTTTTGCGGGCGGGTGTTGAGAACGATGCCGAACAGGATCGGATACCACTTCCAGGGCGACCATTCGATGACCCGCTTGTCGGTCAGGAATTCCTTTAGGTAACGGCGCATCGAGTTGTAGTCGGTGCCGTCAGGCGTGCCGAGATTGACGAGCAGGACGCCCACCTTGCCGGATTTCATGGGCGGATGGTCCGCCGGACGGTGCGCAGTATCAACAGTCGTCATCTAAACCCCGGTATCTTGTCTGCCCGGCTCACGCGCAGCCGGGCCTTGCTGGTTCACCCTATAGAAACAAAAGCCGGGCCGGGAAACCCCGGACCGGCTTTCAGGATCGAGACAAATCGTCTTACTTCGATGGAATCTGCAGTTCCTTGCCGATCGTCAGATGGTGCGGCGCGGGTTTGCCGTTTGCATCCGAAATTCTCTTCCAGAGTGTGCCGTTGCCATAGAACTGCTCGGCAAGATCCCAGAGCGTATCACCGGCGGCGATCACGTGGTTGGTTGGCGTATTGGGGGCAAGGGCTGCTGCGGGTGCTTCGGCCGTGGGCGCTGCCGCAGCGGGCGTGGATGTGGCCGGCGCAGTCGTTGCGGGGGCTTCCGTCCCCGATGCCGCAACCTCGGTGACGCGCCCATCGGTGTAGGGCTTGTAGGGCGAGTGGGCTGCCAGGTATTCGGCGGTCACGTCGGCAAGATCGGGTCCGAAGTCGTAGGCGTTCTTACCCGCCGTCTCGAAGATCGAGTAGCCGTCTCCACCTGCCCGCATGAAGTTGTTCGTGACAACGCCATAGGTCTTCGCGTCATCGAGCGGTACGAAGGCATCGCCGTCCTTGACCTCGACCGATACGAGGCGGCTGCCTGCGGGCTTGGTCTTGTCGAAGGTGTATTTCAGGCCGGACACCTGCGGGAAGCGGCCGGCGCCTTCCTCGATCTTGCCGAGGCCGTTTTCCAATGCCTTGCGGATATCAGCGCCCGTCAGCTGGAAGGTCGCAAGCGTGTTCTGGAACGGCAGAACGGTAATGACTTCGCCCTGGGTAACGTTGCCGGCATCGATCGATGCGCGCAAGCCGCCGCCGTTCTGGATCGCGACCGTCATGCCCTGGCTTTTGCCGCGGTCGAGCATGGCATCAGCCACGAGATTGCCCATCGAGCATTCCTTGACGCGGCAGACGGTGCGGTCGCCTTCGATCGGGGCTTCGCTGGAGCCGATGATCTTCTTGCGCAGTTCCTCGATCGGCTTGGCGAGCTCGGCGATCCGGGCGGTGAGTGTCGGATCGGGGGTGAAGGAAGAGTCGATCACGATCGGGCCGCCCTTGGCTTCCTTGACGACCCCATTGTCATCGAAGGTCACGAGGAGATCGCCGAGATACTTGCTGTAGGATGCAGCCTGAACCACCGGCACCTTATAGCCGCCGGGATTGTCGACCATCGTCGGATAAGGGCCTTCCGCCTTCGGATCGGTATTGGACAGCAGGCTGTGCGAATGGCCGCCGACGACAACGTCGACATCGGGGATCTTGGCAATTGCGGCGAGGTCGCGCGGATAGCCGACATGTGTCAACGCGATGATCTTGTTGATGCCCTGCTTCTTCAGGTCTTCGACGGCGGCCGTGATGGTCTGCACGTCGTCGGCAATCATCACCTTCGGGCCGGGCGAGGACAGTTCTTCCGTGTCGTTGGTCACCGCGCCGACGATGCCGATCTTCTGGCCGCCGACGTCAAGCACCAGAGAAGGCTTGATACGGTCGCCGAGCTTCGAGCCGTCACCGGCCAGGACGTTTGCCGAAATGACCGGGAATTTCACCTTGTCGAGGAAGGTTGCCAGGCCGTCCTCGCTGTCGTCGAACTCATGGTTGCCCACGGTCATGACGTCGAACTTCATGTCGTTCAGCACTTCAGCTTCGGCGGCACCCTTGTAGGTGGTGTAGAAGAGCGAGCCCTGGAAATTGTCGCCTGCATTGAGCAGCAGCACGTTCTTGCCACCAAGAGCGTCGCGGCGCTGGTCGATCGCGGTCTTCAGGCGGGCGGCGCCGCCGAAGCATTCCTTCTTGCCCTCTTCTTCGGCCGAGCAGGTGGAATCGAACTTGTTGATCGACTCGATGCGCGAATGGAAATCGTTGATGTGAAGGATATTGAGTTCGTAATCGGCAAAGGCGGCGCCGCTCGACAGCGTCAGCATCGACGCGGTCAGCAGACCGAACTGAAAGGATTTCGTCATCCTGCTCTCCTGATTTTGAGCGAAGCTAGCCCCTGCGCTCCGCCGTCCCTACGCGGTGATGTTTCCATTAAGCATTGGTGGCCGCAAGAGAAAAAGCTGTGACAGCGTTGACGCTTTCCGAGAGCGGTAAACAAAAAAAGCTCCCGCGAAGGGAGCTTTTATCGTTTGGTGCTTGGCGACCTTACATGCGTCGGGTCAGGGTGAATTGCGACCCGGCGTCCGAGGTGCAGTTCAGTTGGCTCTGGGTCACCAGCGCGCAGTTGACCTTGGATTGCGTCTTGCGTACCAGCGATGTCATGTTGATCTCGACGAGCGACGGCGAGGTGTTCACATAGGTGCCCGACGCGAGAAGTTGGTTGCTGTCGGTCGTGCGGGTGGTGAAGGTTCCGGCCTGGAAGGTGGAGATGATGCCGTTCGGATCCGCCCATGAGCCTTCGACGCCCGTCGGCACCGGGGTTGCCGCGACCGGTATCGGCCGTTGCGACGTGGTGCAGGCGGCAAGCGCCGCGGACGCGCCGAGGAGGACAAGGAGGGTTCTGATTTTCATGAGCTTCTCCCGGGGATTCGGAACGAAAACTATCCGTGTGGTTGTGAAACACATGGCGCGGGCCGTCCGGGAAGGCAAGTCTTCAAGGTCGCCAGACGGCATTTATACAGCAGGCGTTACAAAAATGCCCGCCTTGCGGCGGGCATCTTCGAATGTGGTTCGAGCCAAGATCAGCGAACGAGGATGTTCTTGAACTGCCACGGATCCTTGGTGTCGATCTCTTCCGGGAAGAGACCCGGGCGACCGTCGAGCGGGGTCCAATCGGTGTAGTGACCTTCGACCGGGCCGAGATACGGCGTCTGGACTTCCAGGCAACGCTTGTAGTCGACCTCATCGGCTTCGACGATGCCGGCGTTCGGGTTCTCGAGCGCCCAGACCATGCCGGCGAGGACGGCGGAGGTCACCTGCAGGCCGGTCGCGTTCTGGTAAGGCGCGATGCGGCGGGTTTCTTCCAGCGACAGGCGCGAGCCGTACCAGTAGGCGTTCTTTTCGTGGCCGTAGAGCAGGACGCCGAGTTCGTCGATGCCGTCTTCCAGTTCATCCTCATCGAGGACGTGATGGACTGGCTGCGACGTGCCGCCATTGCCGAACATTTCATGCAGCGACAGTACCGCGTCGTTGGCCGGATGGTAGGCGTAGTGGCAGGTCGGACGGAAGGTTACTTCGCCGTCCTTGTCGCGAACCGTGAAGTAGTCGGCGATCGAGATCGACTCGTTGTGGGTGACGAGGAAGCCGTACTGCGGGCCGGGCGTCGGGCACCAGGTGCGAACGCGCGTGTTGGCGCCCGGCTGCTCGAGGTAGATCGCCGCCTTGCAGCCCTTCTTGTGCTTCTTGCCGTTCTTCGGCATCCAGTTTTCGTGAGTGCCCCAGCCGAGTTCGGCCGGCTGCAGACCCTCGGAGATGAAGCCTTCGACCGACCAGGTATTCCAGAAGACGTTGAGCGGCTTCGGATGCTTGGTGCGCTGCGTGTCGCGCTCGGCGATGTGGACGCCCTTGACGCCGACCTTCTTCATCAGCTTTGCCCAGCCTTCGCGGTCATGCTGATCCGGCTCTTCGAACTTCAGGCCGATGTCGTTGGCGAGGTTGACGAGCGCCTGCTTGACGAACCACGAGACCATGCCCGGGTTTGCGCCGCAGGTGGAGACGGCCGTCGGACCGCCGGGGTTCTTGGCCTTTTCCTTGCGTAGGGTTTCGCGCAGCGCATAGTTGGTGCGGTCGGCGTTCTTCATGCTCTTGTCGAAATAGAAGCCGAGCCAGGGCTCAACAACGGTGTCGATGTAAAGGGCGCCGAGCTTGCGGCAGAGCTTCATGAGGTCGACGGATCCGGTATCGACGGAAAGATTGACGCAGAAGCCCTGGCCACCGCCTTCGGTCAGAAGCGGCTTCAGCAGCTCCTTGTAGTTGTCCTTCGTGACATGAGCTTTGATGTGCTTCACGCCATGCTTTGCCATGATTTCGGTATGATCTGCGTCGTCGCGCGGGTCGATGACAACCATCCGGCTCTTGTCGAACTTGAAGTGGCGCTCGATCAGCGGCAGGGTGCCGCGGCCGATGGAGCCAAAGCCGATCATGACGATCGGGCCGGTAATTTCGGCATATACCGGGTGGGTCTGTTTCGTCATTCTTTTCTCCTGTGGAAGGCGACGAAGGCGGTGGGCCTTAAGAATTCATCTGAAATGGCGCAGATAATGCGAAGTGACCGGCTCTAACCACAAAACGGCGTCACAATAAAGAGCGAGAACGCAAATATCAGGCGGGAGACAGGGTGTCTGCGAGCGCCCGAAGCTTCGCGGCGAGCTCCGCCCTTTGCAATGTTAGGCCCTTATAGGCCGCCTGGTGCTCGTCGAGACCATCCAGTTGCGCGGCGAAGCTGACAGCGAGTTTGCTGGCGTTCGGATGGTGAGCGATCGCGGCAATCGGATCGACATAAACGCGGATGGTGAAGAGTATATCGCCCGACTTCGGCAATTTGCGCAGCGTCTGGCGCTCGACCCGCGCAAAGCGCTCAGCGAGCGTGAACGGCACGGCAGACGGCGGGCGGCGGTGCTTCGAGAACGGGAGGAAGAGATCGTCCGTGACGTTCACAGACCAGTTCAGTCGTTCCACCGGCTGTGAAACCTGCAGACTGTCAAAGATGCGGGTGATGAGTGCCGCGTTGCGGGTGCCTTCGCCGAAACCGGGAACGTCGGCATGGATTGCATGCATCGGGCGACCGAATTTCTCCTGCAACGACCATGAGGAGGGGAAGGCGACGAAGCCAGCTACGAGATGCCAGCCGTCTTGCCTGCGTCGCACGATCACGAGATCGTCCTGCACCAGCAGGCCGGCGCGCAACAGCGGCGGCGTGTCCTGCTCGGCGGCATCGGCGATGCTACGGGCGCGCGCCGGATGGTGATCGGCAAGATGAGCCTGCAGGAGATCAAGGACCTCCTGTTGTGCCTCTGCGGTCTCCCCCTCGGCTACGAAAATCTCATCACGATGGGTTTGAATCAGTCGTCGCTTCTCGCCGATATAGCGTGCGCGGTCGCTATCCGGTTCGATCCAACGGGCAAGATCGAGCGGCATCAACCCGATGGTGAAGGGGCGGGTGGAGCCGCCGTAGGGCGTGTAGGTCAGACGCGTCATGATCCCACTCTATGCCGTCAACGTGCACTGATGGAAGACCATCCGCACTGACAGTCGGCATCGTGCCGCCGGATGGAACCAGGCAGCGAGCGGGCGGCCGATTCGTCGCTCAGTGCTTCAGAATATCCAGTCCCGCCGCCGTCGTGGTGATGGCGACTTCGGTGATTTCGTATTTGGCGATTCCGTGCACCGTGAATGGATCTTCCGCGACATAGGCCTCGATTTCGGCCCGCTGGCCGATCGCGAGGACCACGCCGCCGGTGCGCGGCACTTTGCGTCCGGAGGCCAGGAACCAGCCTTTGGCATAGCCTTGCCTGACCCAGGCCATGTGCGGCTCCATCTGCTTGTCAGCTTCCTCGTTCGGCTTCGCATAAGTCAGGGCGAGGATGAACATCGCAGAATTTCCTTTCAGGGTGTTGCGTTCTGATGCATGTGAATATTCAATTGGCGCGGAGCCATCCATATTCTTTTTAGGATTCTGCTCGAAAGTGCGAACCGTTGATGTCAGCACGCCCGGAACAATCGGATGACCCAGATATCTGAGCGGCTTGCCGAATTGCAGGAAGATAGCGCCGTCCTGATCGCCATGTATGATCAGGAAGATCGGTTGCGCTATGCAAACGCGGCATTTCGTTCGACCTACGCCATCGAACCTGATGAGACGCCCTTGTGGTCGGAACTCATGCGTCGCAACACCCGGGCGGGCCAGGGTACGATCATTCGCACCGCCGATTTCGAGACATGGCTCGTTTCCGCACAATCGCGGCGCGGCAAACTGCCGTTCAGGGCGTTCGAAACGGACGTCGTCGACGGCCGCTGGTTCTGGATGACGGAGACGGTGCAGAAGGACGGCTGGATGCTCTGCATCGCCAGCGACATCACGCATCTGAAGCAGAGCGAGCGCGACGTGCGGCAGGACCGTGATTTTGCGCTGCGGGCCTCGCAGACGGACGAGCTGACAAGCATTTCGAACCGTCGTTTCATGATGGCGGCCTTGGAAAGCCTGATCGCGCGTCAAGGCACCGCCAATGCAGGCGTCGGCTGCATCTGCATCATCGATCTCGACTTCTTCAAGCGTATCAATGACATCTATGGTCACCAGTTCGGCGACGATGTGCTGATCGATTTCTCGCGCCGCGTGCAGCCGGTCATCCGCCGGCGTGACAGCTTCGGACGGATCGGCGGCGAGGAGTTCATGCTGATCCTGCCGGATACGACGTTGGCGCAGGCCGAGCTGATTATCGAACGCATCATCGGAATGGTGCGCGGCGCCTGTCCGGTACCCACCGTGCCCTCCTTCTCCTATACCTGCTCCGCGGGATTGGCCGAGTTGCGGCCGGGCGAGACAGCGCGTGAGGTCTATGCCCGCGCGGACGAAGCCCTGTATAACGCCAAGCAGAGTGGCCGAGATCGCCTGAAAATCGTGGCCTAGCCGACGAGTCGGGCTGGGATCAGCCCGCGCAGCGAATTGCCCATATAAAGTTTTCCAGCTTTCAGATCTTTCACGGAGATGCGTCCGACACGTGCCTTGCGCTGGCAGATCAGTTCGGTGCGCAAGACACCAGCCAGCAGGCCGCAGGAGATTGGCGGGGTGCGCAGCGTGCCCGATCCGTCGTCGAGAAAGACGGATGTGATCGTGCCTTCGCAGACCTCGCCGCGTTCGTTCAGAAGCAGAACCTCGTCAGCCTCCGAGGCCGGAAATTCGGCTCGGGCGGTCTCGTAAACGCCGCGCCGCGTCGTCTTCAGCCGCAGCAATCTGTCGCTTGAATCTAGACGGGTGTCGGCAATCCGTACCTTCCATTCGGTGCCGGCCGGCGTCGGTACGAAGGGAGCCGCGGTGACCTCGATCCGCCCCTGCCGATCAAGCGTCAGCCGCATTCGCAGGGCCGTCGTGGCGTCGGAAACGGCCTCCTCCAGTTTCGTGGCGGCGTTTTGGGCATCGGGAAAGCCGATACGACGGGCGGAGCGGGAGAGGCGTGCAAGATGCAGGCGCAGCCTGATGAAGCCAATCTCCGGCTCCCAGCGTAGCGTTTCGATCAGCGAGAAGTCGTTCATCGCGCGATCTCCTGATCGCCGATCGCAAACCGCGCCTTCAGAAGGCACTCCTCGTATTCGGCTTCGGCGGTGGAATCAAAGACGATGCCGCCGCCGACATTGAAGACCGCCCTGCCACCCGAGAACAGGCTGATGGTGCGGATCGCGACGGAAAAGCGCATGGCGCCTGATGGAGCAATCATGCCGATAGCGCCGCAATAGGTATCGCGCGGCGTGTCTTCCAGCGCGTGCAGGATCCGCATGGCGCTGAGCTTCGGGGCGCCGGTGATCGATCCGCAGGGAAAGAGCGCGGCGAAGATGTCGCGAATGGTCAGATTGGAGAGGAGTTTCGCCTGCACGTGGCTGACCATCTGGTGCACGGTCGGGTAGGTCTCGATGTCGAAGAGCTTCGGGACATCCAACGTGCCGACCTCCGTGATGCGCGAGATGTCATTGCGCAGCAGATCGACGATCATGCGGTTTTCGGCCTGGGTTTTGATGTCCTCGCGCATCGCGGCGATGATCGCGGCGTCCTCGGCATCGTCACTCCCGCGTTTCGCCGTTCCCTTCATCGGGTGGGTTTCGATCCAGCCTTCCTCGTCGGTGCGGAAGAAGAGTTCGGGCGAGCGCGAAAGCAGGATGGGGCCGCCGAGATCGACGAGTGCGCCGTACTTTACCGGCTGCCGTGAAATCAACGACCAGAAGGCCGTGTGCGGATCGCCATTCCAGCGGGCGGTGATCGGCATGGTGAGGTTTGCCTGGTAGCAATCGCCCTGGCGCAGATGCCAGTGCAGGCGGTCGAAGCGCTCTTTATATGTAGCGAAATTCCAACCGGCCCTGGGCTCGCTGAGGAACTCACCGTTCTCGCCGCGCTGTTTCACCTGGGCAAGCGGATGGGCATCGGCTTCGGGAGCATCGAAGACGCCGAAGGCGAGCAGCGGTGTCTCCCGACCTTCCGGCAGGAACGCGGCCAGCTTCTCCTCGAAGAGATAGCCCGCTTCATAGGCCATGTAGCCCGCCAGCCATTTACCGGCGGTCTTTGCCTTTTCCATGCCGGCAAGGCCGGCAAGGAACTCGGCGCGCGTCCGGGCTATGATGATCTCCGACGGATCGGAAAAGAGCATCACTTGCCCTGTCGTGTCATCCCGGAACAGAACGTAGCGTCCAGCGTTGGTCATGCCTGCCTTTGGATCGAGAGCTTATGCGCTCTTATCAAGCGCTTCCAATTCGTCGATCAGCCCTTCGATCATCGACAACCCCTTGCTCCAGAACGACGGATCCGTGGCATCGAGGCCGAACGGCTTCAGGAGCTCCTGATGATGCTTGGTGCCGCCCGCCTTCAGGAGCTCGAAATACTTCTCCTGGAAGCCCTTGTCGGCCTTCTGGTAGACGGCATAGAGCGAGTTCACCAGGCAATCGCCGAAGGCGTAAGCATAAACGTAGAAGGGCGAGTGGATGAAGTGCGGAATATAGGCCCAGTAAGTCTCGTAGCCTTCCGAGATCTTGATCGCCGGCCCGAGGCTTTCCGACTGCACGGAGAGCCAGAGCTCGCCGATATCGTCGGATGTTAGCTCGCCGGCCTTGCGGGCGGTGTGAACCTTGCGCTCGAACTCGTAGAAGGCGATCTGGCGCACGACCGTATTGATCATGTCCTCGACCTTCTGGGCGAGCATCGCCTTGCGCTCACGCTTGTCCTTGGTCTTGTCGAGGAGGGCGCGGAAGGTCAGCATTTCGCCGAAGACGGAGGCGGTTTCGGCGAGCGTCAGCGGCGTCTGGCACATCAGAGCGCCCTGGGCGCCGGCCAGAACCTGATGGACGCCGTGGCCAAGCTCGTGCGCGAGCGTCATCACGTCGCGCGGCTTGCCGAGATAGTTGACGAGCACATAGGGATGCGCCGACGGAACCGTTGGATGCGCGAAGGCGCCCGGCGCCTTGCCGGGGCGGACCGGGGCATCGATCCACTGTTCGTCGAAGAAACGCTTGGCGATCGCCGCCATTTCAGGGGCGAAGTTGCTGTAGGCTGACAGCACCGTGTCTTTTGCTTCGTTCCAGGGGATGATGGCATTGGAGGTTTCCGGCAGTGGCGCGTTGCGGTCCCAGAAGTTCATCTGGTCCATGCCGAGCCATTTCGCCTTCATCTTGTAATAGCGGTGCGACAGGCGGGGGTAGGCTTGCTTGACGGCGGCGGCGAGCGCATCGACCACATCGCGTTCGACGCGGTTTGCAAGGTGCCTGGAATCGGCAATGTCCTCGAAGCCGCGCCAGCGGTCGGAGATGTCCTTGTCCTTGGCGAGCGTGTTGGTAATGAGGGTGAAGATGCGCAGGTTCTCCTTGAAGGTCTGCGCGAGCGCCATCGCGCCCTTGCGGCGGACTTCAGGATCCTTTTCCTGCAGCATGTTCAGCGTGACTTCGAGCGGCAGCTTTTCGCCGTCGACGTCAAAGCGTAGCTCCGCCATCGTCTCGTCGAACAGGCGGTTGAAGGCGGCGGCCGAGGTCATCGACTTTTCCAGGAACAACTGCTCCAGCTTGTCTTCCAGTTGGTAGGGCTTGTCCTTGCGCAGGTCGATGAGCCAAGGGCGATAGTGGCCGGCATCCGGGTCGTTTGCCATGCAGGCATCGATCACGGCGTCGTCGATGCGATTGAGCTCAAGCGCGAAAAACAGGAGGTGGCTGGAGAACTCGGTGATCTTCGCCTGGGCGTCTCCATAGAGCTTGCCGTTCACCGGGTTCGACGTGTCGGAGAAATAGGTGAGGCCGGCAAAGGAGCCGAGGCGTCCGATGATGTCGTCCAGCGCCTCGTATTCCTTCAGCGCCTGACCGATGCCCTCCGCACCTTTCTTGGTCGCGGCGTCGGCAAGCTTCCCCTTCCATTTCTCTTCGAAGGCGATTGCCTGCTTGCCGGCTTTCTCCATGTCGCCAGTGAAGGCCGTGGATGTTGCGGAAGGGTAGAGGTCCTGCAACTTCCAGGTCGGCAGGTCACCGAGGGCGGCATCGGTCGCAGAGGCAGCGGAACTTGCCGAAAAATTAATGGCGGTGCCGGAGAGCATGTTTTTCATCATCGGGGTCCTCTTCCTCTTTTGCGACAGGTTTGACTGTCTATGCGCCTAAAGGCTTGGCATCAAGGGGCTTTCGGCAGCCCATAAGCTCCGTTTCGGGTCGGATTCGACCCCGCCACAAACGTTAAAATGCAATTGTTTCTCAAAACTGGATGTTCAAGCCTTTCTGCCAGAGTGCGTCTCAGGTTTCGCATGAAGTGAGGCACCAATGACCGGTTACCATGAGCTCAAGGGAGCAGCGCAGATACTCGTCGTCGAGGACGACCCGATCCAGCGTCGACTGCTCAAGAACGCGATCGAGCGTCACGGCCACGTCGTCCATCAGGCTGAAAACGGCCGGATCGGGCTGGAGATGGTGAAGAGAGGCAGCGGCCTCTACAACGTCATCGTTCTTGACCTGATGATGCCCGAGATGACGGGTCTTGAATTCCTCGAGGCACTGCACGAATTCGGCACGCATGTTCCGGTGATTGTCCAGACGGGGCAGGGTGGCATCGAGACCGTGGTGCAGGCGATGCGCGCCGGCGCTTTCGATTTCGTCGTCAAGCCGGTCTCGCCAGAGCGGATCGCCAACTCGATCTTGAACGCCCTGAAGCTCGACCAGCGCGAGGTCAAGGCGCGCGCTGGCCGCCGGTCGCGTTCCGGCAGCGTCGGCTTCGACGACATTGTTTCGGCAAGCCCGGCAATGCTGCGCGTGATCGATCTGGCGCAGCGCGCAGCGCAGTCCAATATTCCCGTGGTGCTCGAAGGCGAGTCCGGCGTCGGCAAGGAGCTGGTCGCCCGCGCCATCCAGTCGGGCAGCGACCGGTCCGGCAAGCCGTTTGTCACTGTCAATTGCGGCGCCATTCCGCACAACCTGGTCGAAAGCATTCTGTTCGGTCACGAGAAGGGCGCATTCACTGGCGCAACCGAACGGCACATCGGCAAGTTCATGGAAGCCGATGGCGGCACCATCTTCCTCGACGAAATCGGCGACCTGCCGCTTGAGGTTCAGGTGAAGCTGCTGCGGGCCGTCCAGCAGGGGGAAATCGAGACTGTTGGCGCACGTACGGCGCACAAGGTCAACGTCCGGCTGATTTCTGCGACCAACAAAGATCTGATCGAAGAGGTCAAGAACGGCCACTTCCGCGAGGATCTCTACTATCGCCTGAACGTCTTCCCGATCACCATTCCGGCGCTCCGCAAGCGCAAGGAAGACATTCCGCATCTGGTGCGGGTCTTCGCCGAGCGCTTCTCTAGCGAGCAGAAGGGCGGCCAACGCATGTCGGTCAGCGCCGGCGCGCTGGCTCTGCTCACCGCCTACGATTGGCCCGGCAATATCCGCCAGCTCGAGAACGCGATCTTCCGCGCGGTTGTCCTTGCCGAGGGCGGCGAGCTGACCGAGGCAGACTTCCCGCAGATCGCGGCGCAGCTGCCGGAATACGAGGTCGTCGATCATCTGGCGCTGGTCGCAGACAACACGCGCCACGATCGGCAAAGTGACTTTTCGACCGCCGAGTACCCGGCCCATCAGGCCAGCGTCGAAGAGGCTGTCGCACGAATCACGGAGGCGCCTGACAACGCGATTGCGAGCACGAACCCCGCCGGGGACGTGCGCAAGCTTGCGGATGTCGAGGAGGAATTGATCCGATTCGCCCTTAAATTCTATCGGGGGCAGATGAGTCAAGTGGCTCGGAAATTGGGTATCGGACGATCCACATTGTACCGGAAACTCAAGGATTACGGCATAGACCCCGACAATCCGCAGAAGGACGCCGCATAAGTCCCCCAAATTAACATTCCGGCAATCATCTTTTGTTACCAATCATAAACCACTTGTTAGTGGCCTGTTCATTATGTAAGGAAAAGGTTGATCACGTGTGGCATTTTTGCCATCGTGTGACCGCATTTAACAGTCAACGGTGTCAAAGAGGGACCATCGGCTGTCTGACGGGGATTGAGTTTGCCGGATCTGAATCGGAATACGAGACCTTGGCGCTTGAGCTGGCGCAATAGGTACACGGACCTTTGCGGAAAGGTGTTTAGGACGGCCATGGCCGCCCTTCTCGCACTCGCTGTTTCGTCGCCGGTTCTGGTCAGTTCGCCTTCCGAGGCGGCTGGCGAAACACGTAGCCTCAAACTCTATTTCATCCATACTGGCGAAAAGGCCGTCATCACCTACAAGCGCAACGGCAGGTACGATCCGAAGGGTCTCGAGCAGTTGAATCGCTTCCTTCGCGACTGGCGCAAGAACCAGCCGACGAGGATGGACCCGCGCCTTTTCGATCTCATCTGGGAAGTCTATCGCCAGAGCGGCTCGCGCGACTATATCAACGTCGTCTGCGGCTTCCGTTCGCCGTCTACCAACGCCATGCTGAAGGCGCGCTCGCGCAATTCCGGCGTCGCCGAGAAGAGCCAGCACATGCTCGGCAAGGCAATGGATTTCTTCATTCCTGACGTCAAATTGGCGACTTTGCGCGGCATCGGCATGAAAATGCAGGTTGGCGGCGTTGGATTCTATCCGAAATCGGGCTCTCCCTTCGTGCACATGGATGTCGGCGGCGTTCGCGCCTGGCCGCGGATGAGCCGCGAAGAACTCGTTCGGCTTTTCCCGAACGGCAACACGATGCATATCCCTGCGGATGGTCGTCCACTGCCGGGTTACGAGCAGGCCGTGGCCGATTACAAGCGCCGCGTAAGTTCGACCCAGGTGCAGATGGCAAGCTCCGGTGCCTATACGGGCTCGTCGTCGAGCGATCAGCCAAAGCATAAGACACTGTTTGCTGCCCTGTTTGGCGGCGGTGCGGATGAAGCCGAAGACAGTTCTGATGATGATAGCAGCGCAGCAGTCGCGGTCGCGAAGGCGTCGCCGCCGGCGGCTAATATGCCAAACGCCGCCGATCCCGGCGAGCAGGCGCCCGCGCAGGCTACTGAGGTCGCAAGCGTCAACGCGCCGATTCCGCAGGTGCGTCCGGCGTTCGCCAATCAGCCAGGCGGTAGCGAGATGGCCAGTGCCCTCGTCGCTCCGCAATCCGGAAATGCAGCGCAAGAAGCCCTTTCTGCCGTGACTGAGCAAGGTCAGCAGCAGTTCGCGGATCTTAGCGCCTATAGCGTACCGGTTCCTTCTCTGCTCGGACCGCGCCGTTCTCCAGGCGACGCGGAAGTCGCTTCGGCTGATCCGTCTGCGATGACGGGGAATCTCGCAGCGGTTCCGACGCCGGGTGAACGACCGGCGCTTGCCGAAAAGCTTCTGGCCGCGGCGGATGCCGATGCTGAAGCCGAGGACGACGTAGCAGACCAGGAGGATACGCTTTCTCCGGCCGTTGCCGATGCCCTTAACCAGCAGAATGGTGGCGGCGACCGTCAGGTCGCGTCTACCCAGCCGCCGGTCACGAGCGTCGAGCAGGCGATTAACGCGGCAACGCCGCAAAAGGTTCCGAGCGAGAAGCAACCGTTGCAGCTTGCCGCACTTGCCCCTTCCACGAAGTCTGCAAGCTTCGGCGATGGCTTTGATGCACCGAAGCCGTCGGATGCCAACGCCTTGTCGCAGGGCCTGCCGACCAAGGGTGGCCGTCCGACGAAGCATGAGGCCGCAGAGGCCGACGCCAGCCGCGCGACAATTCGCACCGAGCCGAAGCTGACGCAGAAGATCATTTCGCAGTGGGCGCTTACCAACTCCCGCATGGAGATGGTCACCAAGCCGGTCAAGGCGCCGCGCTTTGTCAGCCAGACACTTCGCGCCCAGCCGACTTCTGTTTATGCCGACGGCTTCACGAAGACAGCCTCCATCGATCCCGGCCGCTTCAGTGGCAGCGCGGTCAACTTCATGGAAGTGCGGAAGTTCGAGTCGAACTGAGCTGGACACTTAGGAATTTGTAAGAGCCGCTGGAGCGATCCGGCGGCTCTTTTGTTTTCCGGCCCTGTGGCGGAAAGTCGCGCGGCGGAGCGCGGTTTCGGCAAAAGCGTGGGTTGATCTTGATTTCCATATCGAGAATAAAGCGCCTCTAACATTCTCGATGAGTGAAGACATGGATCTGTCGTCAATCGAAATCTTTCAGGCGGTCGCGTCGACTTGCAGCGTCACGAAGGCGGCGGTTGCGGTAGGCCGTGTCCCGTCGAATGTCACGACCCGTATCCAGCAGCTCGAAGAGAATCTCGGGGTGGCGCTGTTTTCTCGCGACGGCAAGAAGATGTCGCTGACGCGCGAAGGCACGATCTTCCTGTCCTATGCGACGCGTCTTGCTGACCTAGCCGAGGAAGCAAGGCAGGCCGTGCGGCCGCTGATGGCATCCGGAGCGCTGCGTGTTGGAACCATGGAGAGCACGGCTGCAAGTCGGCTCCCTGAGGTCATCAGGCGCTTCGGATCGTTGTGGCCCGACGTCTCTCTGCAATTGACAATGGGCGCGACGCGAGAGCTCATGCAGAGTGTGCTAGCCGAAGAGCTGGACTGCGCATTGGTCGCGCGGCCACCAGAGGCGTCGCTCGACAAGACACGCTATGCCGATCTCGACCTCAGCAGGTTCGATGCACGGCGCATTCATGTCGAGGATCTGATCCTTGTCCTTCCCCCAAGACATCCTGAAATCAAGGACGCGAAGAACCTGCGCGTCGGCACACTTGCTGTTATGGAGCCCGGGTGCACCTATCGGCGAATGGCCGAGGAGTGGGCTAAGGATGCCACGTCGCTGCGCACGCTGGAGCTCGGTTCCTATCACGCGATCCTCGCGAGCATTGTCGCCGGCAATGCCTTCGGCGTCATGCCGCGCTCGGTGTTCGATCTGCTGCGCTGGCCTGTCGATATCGTCACTCGCAAGATCGGTGCTGTGGAGACGTTTCTTGTCCGCTGCAAGGCCGACCGGTCGGACTCGTTCGAGGCCTTTTACGATGTCCTCATCGCCTCGCGAGGCAGGAGCGGCCTCTCGCCCCCAAACGGATGACCTCGGCTCGTATCCGTTTCTTTACCAAGACTTCGTTTCACAAACTGCCGGTTCATCATGTCAAATTCCAGCACTCCCAAGGCCGATCCCAGCCACCGCTTCCGCCTGTTTTCGCCGATCCTCGCCGGCGCCACGCTGCGCGAGCGCATGTTTGCCTGCCTTGGCGCGCTGATCGCCATCGCGCTGACCGGCATGGTCTGCGGCTACTTCTTCGGGCAGGGTTCGCACCTGCCGTTGATCGTGGCGCCGATGGGCGCCTCGGCCGTGCTGCTTTTCGCCGTCCCGGCAAGTCCGCTGGCGCAGCCGTGGTCGATCATTGGTGGCAACACGATCTCCGCAATGATGGGCATTCTCGCGGCGCATTTCATCCACGAGCCGATCATTGCGATCGGCGTCGGTGTCTCGCTGGCGATCGGTGCCATGTCGTTCACACGCTGCTTGCATCCGCCCGGCGGTGCCGCGGCGCTGACCGCTGTGCTTGGTGGGCCTGCGGTGGCAAGCTGGGGGCTGCTTTTCCCGTTCGTGCCGGTGGCGCTGAATTCCTGCATCCTGGTCGCGCTCGGCATTCTTTTTCATAAGCTCGGGCGGCGAAACTATCCGCATGTCGCCGTTCCGGCACCGGTCAACACGCATCAGACGATCGATCCGCCATCTGCCGTGCGGATTGGCTTCCGCGAGGAAGACGTCGATGCGGCGTTGGCGAAGTTCGAGGAAACCTTCGATATCGATCGCGGTGACCTGAGCCGCTTGCTGCGGCAGGTCGAGGTCGAGGCTGCTGTTCGTTCTCATGGCACCGTCAGCTGCGCCGACATCATGTCGCGCGATGTGATCGCGGTCGGCGAGAACGCCACGGCGGAAGATGCGCGCGCTCTGCTCCTGAAGCACAATATCCGGACGCTGCCTGTGAAGGATGGCAGCGGGCGATTGGTCGGGACGGTCGGGCTGCGGGAATTGATGCACGCCGAGCGGCTTGTCGGTCATATCGCTGCGGCTGTGACCGGTTCCCCTGATGCGCCCGCCATCAGCCTGTTACCGGATTTGACGGATGGGCGCACCCACGCCGTTGTCATCGTCGATGTCGGCGGCCAGGTGGTCGGGCTCATCTCGCAAACGGACCTGCTGAGTGCCATGGCCCACATGCTGCCGGAACAGACGGCGCAAAGCGCCGCTTGAAATGGTTGCTAGAAGAGAGTGGTCGGGCCAAACTGCAGATAGGCGGCCAGGCTGAGAGTGGCCAGTGATACCGCGAGCGACGGCGTTGGCGTTCGCATCGCCCAACCGAGGAGCGCGCCGAGCGCCGCGATCAGCATGCCGAGCCATGGCCCGTTGCCGGCGAAGGCCAATCCGAGGGCGGAAACGCTGACGGCACTGGCAACCATGGTGAGTGGAGCGGTTGCCACCGCGATCTGCGTTTCGCTGAGAAAGATGCTGCTGAAGCGCGGCCAGCTCAAGGCAATGGCAAGAACGAGGAAGATGGGCGCGATCATTTGGAGCTGCATCAGCGCGCTCCCATGACCAAGCGATGATCGCTGTCGAAATCGCTTGTGTCGCGAGCGAGGGTTTGGCGTGCCGCAAGCGCGCTACCGACGGCGATCAGCACGGGATTGTCGTAGCCGATCTGCGCGATCCCATCAGGGATCGTTGCGAGGGTGCCGCTCCAGTCGCGCTCCGTCGCGCGGCTGACGTCGCTGATGACAATGGCAGGCGTTTCAGGCGACAGTCCTTCTTCGACCAACCGATCGGCGATCAGCGGTGCCGTTCGTCCTCCCATGTAAAAGACAGTTGTCGTGTGCGGATCGGCGACTGCGGTCCAATCGACATCAACGGGAAGGCCGCCGTGGCGAGAGTGACCGGTGATGAAACGGACAGACTGCGCGTGGTCTCGGTGCGTCAGCGAAATCCCGAGGCGGGAGGCCATGGCGCTGGCAGCCGTGATGCCGGGGATGATGTCGACGGGGATGCTTTCACGATCGAGATGGGCGATCTCCTCGCCGGCGCGGCCGAAGATCATCGGATCGCCGGACTTCAAA
Source organism: Rhizobium sp. R693 (assembly GCF_002211315.1). NCBI lineage: Bacteria > Pseudomonadati > Pseudomonadota > Alphaproteobacteria > Hyphomicrobiales > Rhizobiaceae > Rhizobium > Rhizobium sp. R693. The sequence continues at coordinate 231,856 of NZ_LOKY01000047.1, forward strand.
CGCACGACGCGTTTGCCTGCCTTGGCGAGCTTGACCATCATGTCGTTGATGTCTTCCTGGCGGCAGCTCGTGCGGCCGCCGCGTTTTCCCACCAGCATGCGCTTGGCTTCACGACGCGCTAGCTCCAGTACCTCCGGTGACACAAGGTCGTCGAAGAGGATCACGTCGGCCGCCTGCAGGGCGCGAACGGCCTTCAAAGTCAGGAGCTCCGCATCACCAGGGCCGGCGCCGACCAGCGTCACACGACCTTTGGAGTGGGCGGGCGCTTCCCGAAGCCGCTCGGCTTCCTTGAGAAGCTGCCCGCCGACGCCCTCCTCCGGCGTATCCAAACTTGAAAAGGCGCGATCGGCGAACTTCTCCCAGAAGGCGCGACGCAAGGGGCCGGGCGCCAGCCGCTCGTTGATCCGGTCTCGCAGCGACTGTGCCAATCCCGCCCAGCCTTTCAGCGTCTGCGGAAGCAACGTCTCGATCCGCCGGCGGATCGCCTGGGCGAGGATCGGAGCGGCACCATCCGTCGAGATCGAGACGACGACGGGCGAGCGGTTGACGATCGAGCCGAACTGGAACTGGCAGAAAGCGGGCTTGTCTATGACGTTGACCGGCACACCGGCGATGCGGGCAGCGTCGAAGAAGGCTTTCGCCTCGTGGTCTTTCTCACAGTCGGCGATGGCGATGGCTGCGCCCGCGAAGATCGTTTCATCCCATGCTTGGCAGTGATGAATGAAGCCGCCCTGCGGGTGTTCGGCGCCCCGCAGAATCAGCGTTTCGAAGGTGTCGGAAAGCTCGTCGGCATAGACATGGACCTCCGCGCCGCAGGCCGCGAGAAGCTCGGCCTTCCACGCGGCGGCATCGGATCCGCCGGCGACGATCACGTGCTTGCCTTCAAGCGCCCAGAACACCGGCAGCTTGGCAAGCGGCTCCATGCGGGCGGGTGCTTCACTCCGCGGCGGCTGCAAGACATCCATCGATGATCCCCCTGATCTCGGCGCGGCAGGAGCCGCAGTTGGTTCCGGCGTTGAGTTCCTTGCCGACGGCTTCGACGCTGTGGCAGCCGCCGCGAACGGCAGCGACGATCTGATTGACGCCGACACCGAAACAGGAGCAGACGGTGGCGCCCGGGTCGGGCTTGTCCGCACCGGGGCGGCCGGCGACGAGCGCGAAGCGCTTGCGCAGATTGGTATGTTCGGCTGTGAGCTGAGAGATCGCCCAGTTGCGGGCAACCGCTACCGGTTCACGGGCCAGGAACAGCGCCGCGAGCAATCGCTTGCCGTCGAAGAAGGCGAGCCTCAGATCGCCGGATTGCTGGTCGGCATAGCCAAGCGGCTCGACGTCGTTGGGGATATCGAACGTCGTTCGGCACCACGCGCACCAGTCCTCGACCGGCTGCTCGAAGGCGAGTTCGACCCGCCAGCCGCCTTCGGCCTTTGCGAGCGCCCAGTAGGCCGCGTCGAGGTGACCCGGCTTAGCCCCAGAAACGGCAAAGCCGTAGCGCGCCGCCTTGAAGCGCCGTGCCGCGACAGCAACATTCTTGGACGCCGGCTGGCCCGAGATCGCGTCGGTCAAAGGCGCTACGACGGCGTCGATGCGAGCCTTCGCGGCAAACTGATCGTTCCAATGCATCGGTACGAAAATGCTGCCGCGGGCCTGGCGCTCCGTGATCAAGGCACGAACCACGGCCTTGCCGTGCGGGCTTTCGATTTCGACGAGACCGGCGTTGCCGACACCGATCTCGATCGCATCGCGCGGGTGGAGCTCGGCGAAGGGTTCGGCGATATGGGATGAGAGGCGTGCGCTTTTGCCCGTCCGGGTCATCGTGTGCCACTGGTCGCGGATACGGCCGGTGTTCAGCGTGAAGGGATAATCGGCGTTGGTGCGATCCGAGGCGACCGGTTTGACGGCGACGAAGCGTGCCTTGCCGTCGGCGTGGTAGAAGCCGCCCTTGGCGAAGAAGCGTGTCACATCTGCTTCACGGCCAGTAGGCTGCGGCCACTGGAAAGGCGATAATTCATCATAGGACTGACGGTTGATTCCGACGTATGCGCCGATATCGAAGTCGCGATTGCCGTTGTTCTCGAAAGCGGAAAGGGCGGCGTGTTCGTCGAAGATCTCGGCATTGGAGCCGAAGTCGAAGGCTTGAGCAAAGCCCATGCGGCGAGCCACTTCGGCCAGCTGCCACCAGTCGGCCCGCGCTTCTCCGGGCGCATCAAGGAAGGAGCGCTGCCGGGAGATGCGGCGCTCGGAGTTGGTGACAGTGCCGCTCTTTTCGCCCCAGCCGAGCGAGGGCAGAAGGACATCGGCGTGGCGCGCGGTATCGGTGTCCTGGAGAACGTCGGAGACAACGACGAAGGGACAGGCCTTGATGGCGGCCTCGACGGCGTCGGCATCCGGCAGGGAAACGACGGGGTTGGTCGCCATGATCCAGAGCGCCTTGATGCGCCCGTCAGCAACGGCCTTGAACATGTCGACCGCCTTCAAGCCCGGCTTTTCGGCAATGGTCGGCGCAGCCCAGAAGCGCTGGACGCGGTCGCGATCCGCAGCACTTTCGATCGCCATATGGGCGGCCAGCATGTTGGCAAGCCCGCCGACCTCCCGCCCGCCCATGGCGTTCGGCTGGCCGGTGAGCGAGAAGGGTCCCATACCGGGCCGGCCGATGCGGCCGGTGGCGAGATGACAGTTGATGATGGCGTTGACCTTATCGGTACCGGACGAGGATTGATTGACGCCCTGGCTGTAGCAGGTGACCACCTTCTCGGTGGAGGCAAACAGCCGATAGAATTCGCGAAGCTGCATCGCCGGCAGGCCGGTCAGTTCCAGTACTTCGTTGAAGGAGACGCCTGATGCAGCCGTAAAGGCCTCGGCAAAGCCGTTGGTATGTTCGGCAACGTAATTCTGGTCGATGGCGTTGCTTGCGATCAGGTGTTCGAAAAGGCCAATGAAAAGCGCGACATCGCTGTCCGGGCGGATGGCGAGATGCAGATCGGCGATATCGGCGGTCATTGTGCGCCGCGGATCGATGACGACGACCTTCATGCCGGGACGTGCCTGCTTGGCAGCCGCCAGCCGCTGATAGATGACCGGATGACACCAGGCGAGGTTCGAGCCGGTGAGGATCACCAGATCGGCAAGCTCGATGTCCTCATACGTGCCCGGTACCGTATCCGAGCCGAAGGCGCGTCGGTGACCCGCGACGGAAGACGACATGCAGAGCCGCGAATTGGTGTCGATATTGGCCGAACCGATGAAGCCTTTCATCAGCTTGTTGGCGAGGTAGTAGTCTTCGGTCAGCAGCTGCCCGGAAACGTAGAAGGCAACGGAATCGGGTCCATGCTCGTTGATGGCATCCGAAAACCGCTGTGCGACGAGGTCAAGCGCCTGTTCCCATTCCACCCGCTCGCCGGAAATTTCCGGGTAGAGGATGCGTCCGTCGAGATCGACCGTTTCGCCAAGCGCTGAGCCTTTCGAGCACAGCCGCCCGAAGTTCGAGGGGTGATCCGGGTCGCCCTTGACGGAAACCTTGCCGTCATCGGTGAGCTTGGCGATGACGCCGCAGCCGACACCGCAATAGGGACAGGTTGTCTTGACCTCATTCTCCATCATTCGGCCGCCATCAGCAGGCTTTCGAGCGCGATGTAGAGGGCGCCATCCTCGTTGCGCACCGGGATGGTCCGGACTTCGCCCTCGTCGGCGCCGAGCGCTTTTCCGGTCTCGAGCGAGATCACCCAGTTGTGCAGCGGGCAGGTGACCGCCTTCGCATGCACGATGCCCTGGGAGAGAGGCCCGCCCTTGTGCGGGCAGTGGTCCTCGATGGCGAAGACCTCGTTTTCCGCCGTGCGGAAAACGGCGATCTTGCCTTGGGGTGTCTTCACGCAGCGGGCGCCGCGTAGCGGAATTTCGGAGATGTCGCCGATTGAAATCCAATTCATGTCCATCTCCTTATTCAGCGGCCTGCGGGTAACCGATGGTCGCCATCGGCTTGAACTCATGCTTGTCCTTGCCGGAGACGCGCTCCGACCAGGGATCGACCTGGGCAAATTTCTGGGAGAAGACGAAGCGCTCGTAGTAAGCCTTTCGCTTGTCGGCGTCGCCCATGATCTGGTGGCGGATTTCGTCGAGGCCGACGCGCTTCGCCCACTTGTATATGCGCTCGAGATAGCGGGCCTGCTCGCGGTACATCTGCGTCAGCGCCACGATATGCTCCAGGGCATCGTCCTCGGTCTTCACGAGGCCGAGAACCTCGGTGCCCTTGATGTCGAGGCCGGCAGCACCGGCGAAATGGATCTCGAAACCGCTGTCGACGCAGATGACGCCGATGTCCTTGCAGGTCGCTTCGGCGCAATTGCGTGGGCAGCCGGAGACGGCCATCTTCAGCTTGGCAGGCGTCCAGGAACCCCACATAAACTTCTCGATGCGGATGCCGAGGCCGGTGGAATCCTGCGTGCCGAAGCGGCACCAGTCGGAGCCGACGCAGGTCTTCACGGTGCGCAACCCCTTGGCGTAGGCCTGTCCGGAAACGAAGCCGGCCTTCCCGAGATCGGCCCAGACAGCCGGAAGGTCTTCCTTCTCGATGCCGAGCAGGTCGATGCGCTGGCCGCCCGTCACCTTGACCATCGGGATTTCGAACTTGTCGACGACATCGGCGATGGCGCGCAGTTCGTTGGAATTCGTCACGCCGCCCCACATGCGCGGAACGACGGAATAGGTGCCGTCCTTCTGGATGTTGGCGTGGACGCGCTCGTTGATGAAGCGCGACTGGTAATCGTCGGCGTATTCGTCCGGCCAGTCGCAGACGAGGTAGTAGTTGAGGGCGGGGCGACACTTGGCGCAGCCGCAGGAGGTCTTCCATTCGAGTTCCTGCATGACGGCAGGGATGCTCTTCAAGCCCTTGGCCTTGATGAGGCGCCTGACGTCGTCGTGGCCGAGTTCGGTGCAGGTGCACATGGGCTGGACGGCGGTCGGGTTGTAGCTGTCGCCAAGCGTCAGCGTCATCAGCTTTTCAACAAGGCCGGTGCAGGAGCCGCAGGACGCGGACGCCTTGGTGTGGGCGCGCACGTCGTCCAGGGACGTCAGGCCCTTGGACGTAATCGTCGAGGTAATCTTGCCCTTGCATACGCCGTTGCAGCCACAGATTTCCGCGTCATCCGGCAAGGCTGCAACGGCCGCCATAGGGTCCAGCGGTGACCCTCCCTGGTAGGCCTGACCAAAGATCAGCGTTTCGCGCATCTCCTTGATATCGGTTTGTTTCTTTTTAAGATCGTTGAACCAGGCACCGTCCGCAGTTTCGCCGTAGAGCACGGTGCCGATGATCTTGTTGTCCTTCAGCACGAGGCGCTTGTAGACGCCGGCGGAGGCGTCGCGCAGCACGATTTCCTCACGGTCGTCGCCATCGGCGAAGTCGCCGAGCGAGAAGAGCTCGATGCCGGTGACCTTGAGCTTGGTCGGCGTGTCCGAATGCACGAAGGCAGCCGAGCGATCGCCGGACAGATGGGAGGCGGCTACGCGCGCCATCTCATAGAGCGGTGCGACAAGCCCGTAGACCATGCCGCCGACTTCTGCACACTCGCCGAGCGCCATGATGCTGCCGTCCGAGGTCTGCATGCCGTCATCGACGACGATACCACGGTTGACGGCAATGCCGGCGTCCTTGGCGAGCCCGACGCTCGGGCGGATGCCGACCGCCATGACGACCAGGGTCGCCGGAATGATGCGGCCGTCATCGAGCTCGATGCCCTCGACCTTGCCGTTGCCGATGATCGCCTTGGTATTGGCCTTGCAGATGACCTTGATGCCGCGTTCTTCCACGGCCTTCTGCAGGAGGTAGCCGGCAGCCGGATCGAGCTGGCGCTCCATCAGTGTCGGCATCACGTGCAGGACGGTGACATCCATGCCGCGCGAGGCAAGGCCGGCCGCTGCTTCGAGGCCGAGCAGCCCGCCGCCGATGACGATCGCCTTCTCGCGAGACTGGGCGGCAAGCAGCATCGCCTGCACATCGTCGAGGTCGCGGTAGGTGATGACGCCGCGCAGATCGTTGCCGGGTACTGGGATGATGAAAGGCACGGAGCCGGTGGCGATCACCAGCTTGTCGTAGCTTTCCGTGACGCCGTGATCCGACGTGACCGTCTTGGCAGCACGATCGATCTTGATGATCTTGTGGCCCTTGTAGAGGGTGATGCCGTGCTTGATGTACCATCCATCGCCGTGGATGATGATCTCTTCATATTCCTTCTCGCCGGACAGAACCGGCGAGAGCATGATGCGGTCGTAATTGACGCGCGGCTCGGCGTTGAAGATCGTGACCTGATATTGGTCCGGCGCCTTTTCGAAGAGGTGCTCGAGCATGCGCCCGGGCGCCATGCCGTTGCCGATGATGACAAGCTTCTCAGTCATAGTTTTCAAGTCCTCAGATCAGGTCGCAGCGACGGCTTGTGCGGAGAGGCCCTGGCGGTCGAGCTGCTTGACCGACAGGTGCATCCAGATGAGCGAGATGACGACAATCGCGAAGAGCAGCATGAAGCAGCTCGACCAGAGGCCGGTCATGTCCTTGAGCAGGCCGAAGGCGATCGGCAGGATGAAGCCGCCAAGGCCGCCCATCATGCCGACGATGCCGCCAACCGCACCGACGCTTTCGGGGTAGTAGGCAGGGATGTGCTTGTAGACGGCCGCCTTACCGAGGCTCATGACAAAGCCGAGCGCGAAGATGACGACGATGAAGACGCCAGGCGTGATGCCAATTGCGGCGCCGGACCCGGCAGCCGGGAGCGACAGGATGAGCGTCGCGACGGCCGCGACCGCGAACATCACATACATCACGCTGCGGGCGCCCTTCTTGTCGGAAACGACGCCACCGAAGGCACGGAAGATGCTGCCGGGAATCGAGTAGGCGGCAGCGACCATGCCGGCGACTTCGAGATTGAAGCCGTAGACGCCGACCAGATAGCGGGGCAGCCACAGCGACAGGGCAACGAAACCGCCAAAGGCGAAGAAATAATAGAGGGAGAAGCGCCAGACCTGGACGTTCTTCAGCGGCGCGAATTCCTGCGCCAGGCTCTTGGAGGCGAGCTTGCCTTCGCGGCGAAGACGGAAGGCCGGATCATCCGTCGTGGTGAACCAGAAGACGATTGCCATCAGCGCCAGGCCGACGGCCCAGATCTGAGCAACGGCCTGCCAGCCCCAGGCGATCAGAACGAAGGGTGCTGCGAATTTGGTCACCGCGGCGCCGACATTGCCGGCGCCGAAGATGCCAAGCGCCGTTCCCTGCTTTTGCGCCGGAAAAAAGGGCGAGACATAGGCGACGCCGACCGCGAAGGAGCCGCCGGCGAGTCCAACGCCGAGCCCGGCGATCAGCATCTGCGTATAGGTATGGGCATAGGAGAGGAGGAAGGTCGCCACGGCGGCGGCCAGCATGGTGAGCGTGTAGACGAGGCGGCCGCCGTAACGACTGGTCCAGATGCCAAGGACGATGCGGACGAGCGAACCGGTCAGGACTGGCGTGCCGACCAGCAAGCCGAACTCGGCCTCGTTCAGACCAAGCTCCTGTTTGATGCGGATGCCGATGATCGCGAAGATCGTCCAGACGGCGAAACAGAGGGTGAAGGCAATCGTGGACATCCACAATGCTTTGGCTGGTTCGCCGGCGGACATGGACTGCGTGTTCCTGATGACAGACATAGCTTCTCCGGGGCCCGACAAGGTCGTGCCAATCCATCGCTAGGGGTTAAAAACAAAAAGCCGCTGGTCAGGGCGCGCATATACGGGAGGTGCGCGGGGTATCCTGATCAGCGGCTTTGCTGTGAGCGCCCATCGTTGGACACCGAATTCTTGGCCTCTTGGCCTGCTTATAGCAAAGCAAGGGCCGTGCCAGTTTTATTAAGGCGTTGTTTTTAAATGACTAAGCTCAAATCTACCAAACGAGACGAGCATTTGTAGCTCTAACGCATGTGCGGTAATCGCTCTAAAAATTGTGCAATGCGCATAAAATAAGCACGCGCTAGCGGGCCTGGCTGGCGATATAGCTATCAACGTCAGCGGGATCGAACAGACCGCCGTCGAAAAAACCGTCCGGCCCGAGTGTCAGCGTGCCGCTCGAGCCGACCGGCGTCGCGACTCTCAGTGCGCCTTCCACCTTGGAGCTTGCGGCCGGCATGGCGACGTCAAGAGCCTTCAATGCGCTTCGGTAGATGTCGGGTCTGTAGGTGTCGTTGGCGATCTGCTGGTGTTCAGCCGTGTGCCGGATATGTCCCCAGCGAACCATCTGCGTATAGAACCACAGGGCGTGGCTCTTCCAAGGGAACGTCGCCGCCTTGGCGTTGGGGACGAAAAAGTCCTTGATGCTCAGCATTTCTCTCCCGCCGATGCGCAGGAGGCCGGTCAATGCAGGCAGCAGACTTTCTGGGGGCCGATCGACATAGGCGGGCTTCGCCAGCAGGTTCGCAAGCTCTTCGTGATTGCGGTTGTCCGCGCACCACAGGGAGGCCGTGTAGAGTGCCTGCAGGAGGGCTGCCAAAGCCTCTGGGTGACCGTCGGCCCAGCGGCTATTGACGCCAAGCACCTTTTCCGGGCTCGATTTCCAGATGGCCGCCTTCACCGTCGCCAGGTGTGCGTGGTTGTGAAGCACGCCGAGCGTGTTCCACGGCTCGCCGGCGCAGTAACCGTCGATGAGGCCTGCAGTCAGCGCGTCAGCCATATCGGGCGGAGGCAGAATGCCGATCTCCACATCCTCGTCGGGATCTATGCCGCTGGCAGACAGCCAGTAGCGCAGTTCGTAGTTGTGACCAGAATAGGGGTGCACGACGCTGAAGCGCAGACGCTCGCCTTTCCGACGATTAATGATCTGCCGCAAGGCGAGACCGCTCGCGCGGGCATCGAGATCAGGCGAGGCGCCGCATTCGGCCATCTCGCTCCAGAGGTCGGCAGAGACGGTCACGGCATTGCCGCCAAGTCCAAGCGCCATCGGCACGATCATGCGCGGTGCAGGTGCGGTCAGTCCGAGATTGCAGGCGATCGGCATGGGCGCGAGAATATGCGCCACGTCGACATGGCTGACAGCAAGTCGGTCGCGTATTGTTGCCCAGGAGCGTTCGCGCACGAGCGTTAGCTCGATTTCCTGTTCTGCCGCAAAGCCCTTTTCCTTGGCGGCGACCAGAAGTGCGCTGTCGAGAAGCGGCAGGAAGCCGGCGGTGATCTGATGTGTGCTCGTCATGCGTCGGTTCCTGGATCCAGAAGGCTTGCGGCGGTAATCAGGCTTTGGGCGATCTCGACGATCTTCCTGTTCTGGTTCATGGCTGTTCGACGCATGAGCGCATAGGCTTCGTCTTCCGTCAGCCCGCGGGATCGCATCAGCAATCCTTTGGCGCGGTCGATCAGTTTACGGTTTTCCAGTTCGCCGCGCGTCTCTTCCAGTTCGCGGTTCAGGCGCGAGAAGGCATTGAAGCGGCTGATCGCCATCTTGAGGATCGGACGTACACGCTCCTGCTTCAGGCCGTCGACGATATAGGCGGAAACGCCAGCCTCGACGGCGGCCTCGATCGAAGCTTCGTCCGACTTGTCGACAAACATTGCAATCGGGCGTTTCACCGCGCGGGAAATCTGGAAGATGCTTTCCAGCATATCGCGGTTCGGGTTCTCGATGTCGATCACGATGACATCGGGGTTGATCTCCATGATGCGCCGCGCAAGGCCGTTCATGTCGTCGATGATCGTGACGTTGTCGTAGCCCGCCTCGCGCAGGCCAACCTCGATGATCGACGCGCGGATGCTGTTCTCGTCTATGACGAGGACATTGAGGTCGCCAGGCTTGGAAGAACGGTTGGCCACGGATCTACCGCCGGTTGGTGATGTCGGGCATGCGCGCAAAATGAGATAGCGTCGGCTTTGGTATCGCGAAAGGTGCCATGCTGTGGTTGTGTTGCTCTATGATCTCTGAGGCCAAGGTCGAAGCCCCTCATGGCGCCATTGAATGCGCGAATGTCGCCTCAAAATCAAGCAGTTTGTATTCATGCTTATTCTGTGGGCATTTGCGAGAGCGGCTGACGAAGCGTCCCCACGCAATTCTGCACCGGTTGAGTTGTCCTACAGTGCGTTACATTTCACGATGGAGCCCGACATATCAGCGACACGTCGCGCAGACCAGATGCCCACGCCTTTCAACCTCAGCCGCGCCGCTCGATCATTTCGGGCCCGGTATGCCATAAATTAAAAGGAGTGACCGCATGAATCGCCGTATCGTTTCCACCTTCGCACTTGCGCTGGCCACGAGCGTCATCGCCTATGCGGCTCAAGCTGCGGAAATCAAGAACATCGTCATCGTTCACGGCGCCTTCGCCGATGGGTCCGGCTGGCGCAAGGCTACCGAAATCCTGGAGCGGCGCGGCTTTCAGGTTACTGTCGTGCAGGAGCCTCTGACCTCGCTCGCCGACGACATTGCCGCAACGAACCGCGTGCTGGACCTGCAAGATGGGCCGACTTTGCTGGTCGGACATAGCTATGGCGGCATGGTCATTACGGAAGCCGGCCGCAACCCGCACGTCGAGGGACTTGTCTATGTGGCGGCCTTCCAGCCCGACAAGGGCGAAGACGTGGCCACTCTTGCGGGCTCAAAGCCACCGGCTGGAACAGGCATCAAGGAAACCAAGGACGGCAAATATCTCTATCTCGACCCAAGCGTCTTTCATGCCGATTTTGCCGCCGACCTGCCAAAGGCCGAAGCGGCCTTCGTCGCGCAATCACAGGTCTTTGCCGCCAAGGAGGTCTTTGGCACGAAAGTCGGTGATCCCGCATGGCGGACGAAAAAGAGCTGGTCCATCGTGGCGACCGAGGATCGCTCCATCAACCCTGAGCTGGAGCGGACCATGGCAAAGCGCGCCGGAAGCGTGGTCACCGAGATCAAGTCCAGCCACGCCGTCTTCGCCTCGCAGCCGAAAAAGGTTGCCGACGTGATCGAGAAGGCCGCCAAGGAAGCAGGCAGATAAGATCTGCCACGCCCCGCTAGCATACAAAAAAAGCCGCCGAGAGAATATCGGCGGCTTTGAAGATAAGACGTGAAACGATCAGCCTTCCGGCGGCGCTTCGATCATGCCGAGCGCATGCAGATAGGTGTCGAGGATTGCGTCTTCTTCCATGCGCTCCTGCTCATCCTTCTTGCGCAGCGCAACGACCTTCTTGAGGATCTTGGTGTCGAAGCCCATGCCCTTGGCTTCGCCGTAGACGTCCTTGATGTCGTCGGCGATGGTCTTCTTTTCTTCTTCCAGGCGTTCAATGCGCTCGACAAAGGCGCGAAGCTGATCGCGGGCGACGCCATGAGCATCAGACATCGTGTTCTCCTGATTAGGGGTGGGAAAATTCGGATGGCGTTGACTGCCGCGAAGCGTGCCCGGGGTCAAGCCGATTCGAGACGCACAGGAATTATTTGTGCGCCTTGTTCAGCTCAAACGCTGCTTTTTGCTCCGCCGAGGCGTCGTTCTGGTGGAGGTTCTTCCAATCGTCATACGGCATGCCGTAGACGATTTCGCGCGATTCGTCCTTCGAGAGCGGAACTCCGTCGGCCTCGGCGGCCTCGCGGTACCAATTCGAAAGGCAGTTGCGGCAGAAGCCCGCCAGGTTCATCAGATCAATGTTCTGGACGTCGCTGCGTTCACGCAGATGCTCCACGAGGCGGCGAAAAGCCGCAGCCTCGAATTCGGTCTGTTGTTGTTTTGTCAGGGCGGCCATCTCGGTCTCCTTTATTCGTACGGACCGGTGCGCGACACATGCACATTATACTCGTGCAGTGCCGGATCGGCATTCATGGTCTCGAAGATCGGCGCGAGACGGTTTGCCCATGCGGCAATACCCGGCTCGTCGCCGATCAGATCCTGGCGCACCTCAAGCAGCGCGTGCGGAATGCCGGTCAGCATGCAATGCCGATACATTGTATCGCCCTTCAGCGCGCCGTCATAAGGCTCGTTGTCACCCACCACGAGATCGGGATCGCTGCGCAGCATATCAAGCAGGGGGGCGACTGCGCGATGGTCGGTATCCCACAGAACGGTGGCGTGCCAAGGGCGACGGAAGTGCTTCCAGATCGGCGTATAGGAATGAAGCGAGAGAACGAGCGGCGCGTTCCCGGTCTTATTCGCTACCTTGTCGATCGTTTCGCTGACGGCCTTGTGATAGGGCCGGTGAAACGTTTCGATCCGGTAATTCCACTCCTCAGCGGTGATCGGATGATTGCCCGGAACGATCGCGCCGTCTGATATCTTCATAATCAGTGTCGGGTCGTCCTCACCACGATTGGGATCAATCAGTAAGCGCGAAAAGCCGCCGAGCACTGCCGGCACACCGAGGCTCGCCGACAAGTTCCTCACGAGTCCCTCGATGCCGATGTCATAAGCGATGTGGCGCTCGAATGCACTGTCCGGCAAGCCGAGCCTGCGATAGCGCTCCGGCAGCCGGTTCATCGCGTGATCGCCGAGCAGCACCATGCCTCTGTCATGATTGCCGGCTAGTAGTTCGAATGATTTGAAAGTGCTCATGAGGAAAATGGCCGATCGCAGTTACGGGGCTGCCTCTGATCGCACGGGCCACGGGCGGGTTCAAGCGCGCTTGGCAAGCAATGGCTCCGGTGAGGCCTAACTGCGGTTGGCCATACAGAATATAATCGATTAGCATTGCGTTGACATTCGCGGGGAGGCAGCGCAAGAAAGCACAAACAACGAATAACCGGGAGCCAATTGGAAGTCGTGTTGATCCAGACCGCGCCAAGTTTCCTTACGCGTTCCGGGCCGCTTGCCCGTTTTGCCCTTTTTGTTCTTGCGGCGTTCTCGCCGTTCTTCATTGCCGATGTGGCCCGCGCGGATTTCCGTGTGTGCAACGGAACGCAGAATCTGGTGGGCGTGGCGATCGGATATCGAGCCAAGGATGGCTGGATGACGGAAGGCTGGTGGCAAGTGCCGGCGACGACCTGCGCGACGCTGATCGAAGGGGAGTTGCAGTCCCGATACTACTATCTCTACGCCGAAGACGCTGCCCGGGGAGGCCGATGGACGGGTGACGTGCAGATGTGCGTAGCAGAAAACGAGTTCAAGATCACGGGAGTCAATGATTGCTACGCCCGTGGCTATCAAAAGATGGGGTTCAAGGAATATGACACGGGCCGCCAGGGCAGCTGGATGGTTCAACTTTCCGACACTCCCGGCACCCAAGAAAGCCCGAATTGATGAAGCGCAACCGCAAAGTTAAGATCCTAGCCACCCTCGGACCCGCCTCGTCCGAGGAATCGATGATCGAGAAGCTGCACCAGGCAGGTGCCGATGTCTTCCGCATCAACATGAGCCATGCCAGCCATGACGTGATGCGCACGCTGATCAAGCGTATCCGCGCCGTCGAAGCCCGCTCCGGCCGTCCGATCGGCATCCTCGCCGATTTGCAGGGCCCGAAGCTGCGCGTCGGCAAGTTCGCCGAAGGCAAGGTCGATCTGAAGCCGGGCGACACCTTTACGCTCGACAACAGGGATGTTCCCGGCGACGCCACCCGCGTATTCCTGCCGCATCCGGAAATCCTGGAATCGGTACAGCCCGGCCACCGCCTGCTGATCGATGACGGCAAGCTCGCCCTGCGCGCTGAAAAGTGCGACGGCAAGAGCATCGTCACCACTGTCATTTCGGGCACAAAGATCTCCGACCGCAAGGGTGTCAGCCTTCCCGATACGCTGCTGACCGTCGGCGTTCTGACCGACAAGGACCGCACCGACCTTGCAGCGGTTCTCGAAACCGATGACGTTGACTGGGTTGCGCTGTCCTTCGTGCAGCGCCCGGAAGATCTGGCCGAGGTGCGCAAGATCGCGCGCGGTCGCGTCGGCATCATGTCGAAGATCGAGAAGCCGCAGGCGATCGAGCGCATCGAGGAAATCATCGAGCTCTCCGACGCACTCATGGTTGCCCGTGGTGACCTCGGCGTCGAAATGCCGCTCGAATCCGTGCCGGGCATCCAGAAGCAGCTGATCCGTGCCTGCCGCCGTTCGGGCAAGCCGGTTGTCGTTGCAACGCAGATGCTGGAATCGATGATCACCGCGCCGGTTCCGACGCGCGCCGAAGTCTCCGACGTCGCAACCGCTGTCTTTGAAGGCGCCGACGCCGTCATGCTGTCGGCTGAATCCGCATCCGGCGACTACCCGATTGAAGCCGTCGCGACGATGGCTTCCATCGCCAGCGCCATCGAGCGCGAGCCGCACTATCCTGGCATCATCTACGCGCAGCGCGCGCAGCCGGAAGCAACCGGCGCCGACGCGATCTCGCTTGCTGCTCGCCAGATCGCCGAAACGCTGCGCCTCTCGGCTATCGTCTGTTACACGTCGTCGGGCACGACCGGTCTCCGCGCCTCGCGCGAGCGTCCGCAGGTGCCGATCCTGGCGCTGTCGCCTGTCATCCAGACGGCTCGCCGCCTTGCCATCGTCTGGGGCCTGCACTGCGTTGTCACGCATGATGCGACCGACCTCGACGACATGGTCAACCGTGCTTGCCGCATCGTTGCCGACGAAGGCTTCGGCAAGCCTGGCGACCGCATCATCATCTCGGCCGGTGTGCCGCTCGGCACACCGGGTGCCACCAACATGCTGCGCATCGCCTATATCGGCTCCGACGGCCAGAGCGGCGTCTGAGGCGCACTAGCCACCATTCACAGAGCCCGCTGCCTTAACAGGCTGCGGGCTTTTTGCTGTCGTGAACCATGGGCGTCTTGCGGCTGGCGAGCGCACATGCAAGGGTCGACTTCCATGTTCGGGAGGGCATCATGCACATTGTTACACTTCTCGCATTCGTGGCCGTATCCTTTGTCGCGATTGCGACGCCCGGGCCGACGGTGCTTCTGGCGATGACCAACGGCTCGCGCTACGGCGTTCGCCGGGCGATCCCGGGCATGATCGGCGCGGTGCTGTCCGACTTCGTGCTCCTCGGTGCCGTGGCGATCGGTCTCGGCGCGCTCCTCGCGGCGTCGGAATTCTGGTTCTCGATGCTGAAATATGTGGGCGCTGCCTATCTCGCCTTTCTCGGGATCATGATGCTGCGCACGAAGGGCGGCTTCAATGCGGCGCTGAAACCGGAAAACGAGATGACCGGCGGAACCGCATTTTCGATCGGCCTCAAGAGTTTCATGGTCGCCGTCACCAACCCCAAGGGTTACCTGTTCTTCTCGGCCTTTCTGCCGCAGTTCATCAATCCGGCGCTGCCGCAGGCGACGCAGTATGCGGTGCTGGCGGTGGTCTTTGCGTCGCTCGATTTTCTGATCATGCTCGGCTATGCGGTCTTCGGTTCGCAGGCCGTCCGCCTGCTGAAGGCGGCGGGCGCGGTCTGGCTGGAGCGCGCCTGCGGCGGGGCGATGCTGGCGCTGG
Organism: Rhizobium sp. R693; assembly: GCF_002211315.1. NCBI lineage: Bacteria > Pseudomonadati > Pseudomonadota > Alphaproteobacteria > Hyphomicrobiales > Rhizobiaceae > Rhizobium > Rhizobium sp. R693. The sequence continues at coordinate 247,214 of NZ_LOKY01000047.1, forward strand.
CGGGGTCGCTTGCGCTCTACCGACGGGCAACGACCTGACGCTCTAGGGCAGGGATACGTGCCCGACACGATAGATCTGACCGGCTCCCGCGATTAGCGGTGCGGAGCGATGCAGGCTGAAGCGTAGTGCCGTCCAGTTCGTCGGCTCGAAGGCCGAGACCGAGGCGACGACGTCAGCCTGTCGTGCTTCCCGTTGCGCTCGTCTGATTTCCTCGTCTCTGATCTCTGCAAGCGAGGAGTAGGGCTCGATGGTGATTGTCTCCTCCGTGGCGAAGCCCGCTTCTGCTGGCGAAGGCGCGGTTTCCGCGTGCCAGACAATCCAGGTCTTCACTTGCGGCCAGCCGAAGGATTGCGTCAGTCCTTCGAAGCCGGGGCTGGTGAGGAAGTCGCTGGCACGCTCCGGCTGCTGCCAGAAATAGAAGGGCGCATAGAGGTTTTCGCGGGATCCGTACTCACCCTTGCGGGCGCTGAGATAGGCCTTGAAGCCGAGACCGGAAAATCCGTCGAGCATCGGTCCCTTGTCGCGGATCCGCCGGTCGATGATCGACATGTCGTAATCGGCCGGCAGGGTAAAGCTGTACTGCATCGCCATCATGAGAGAATCTCCACCGGCTCCAGCCAGTCGACGATGCGGCCGGTCTCGGTTGCCTGGATACTGATGTAGCTGAAGGGGCTGTCGTCCGTCGCGCCATGCCAGTGTTTTTCGCCGGCGGCGAACCAGACGGCATCTCCGGCGCGCAATTCCTCCACCGCGCCGCCCTCGCGTTGCGCCAGACCCTTGCCCGATAGAACATAGAGCAATTGCCCGAGCGGATGCGTGTGCCAGCGCGTGATCGTACCGGGATCGAGGCTCGCCCGCATCGCGGTGTTCTCGCCATCGGCAGCGCCTTCCAGCAGCATCTCGACCCAGAAGGGCGTAGTGGCAATATCGACGGGCGAGCGGACGGCATTGCCCGGACGCTGGACCGTCATTCGTTCAGGGTTGCCTATCATGCGGCGCTCCCGAAGGCGCGGGCTTCCCAGCCGGGTTCGCTCATCTGCGCCTTTCCATCGCCGAACGACCATTCATCCGGTGACGTGGTGGTGACGACGATCATGATGTCTTCCGGCCGGATGCCCGGCGATAGCAGGAGAAGTTCGGCGGCTCGCTTGAAGAAGGCCTGTCGGGTTTCGGTCGAGCGAGGCTTCCCGGCGGTGATGGCGAAAAGCACGAAGTCGTCGGAACGCGGCCCCGCGAGATAGGTCGGGTCGAAGATCAGTTCGCCCGGTTCATGCTGGTGGATGACCTGGAAACGGTCGGCAGGCGGCACATTGAATGTCTCGACCATGGCACGATGGATGCTGTCCGAAACGGCGCGAAGATACTCCGGCGACTTGCCGCGCAGCAGAGAGATACGAACAAAAGGCATGACGGCCTCCTCTGAGTGAATTCTTGACAGGAGGAGCATCGCACGCCACGATAATGCAGAAAATCAGAATTAAATGAACTAATGATCCGTAAAAGCAGGACAATGGTGATGCGACGGACGATCTTCGATCTCGATGTGCTCAGGACCTTCGCGACCGGAATGGAGCTCGGCAATTTCGCGCGGGCGGCCGACCGGCTCGGCCGTTCGACCTCGGCCGTCAGCGCTCAGTTGAAGAAGCTGGAGGAGCAGGCCGGCACGCTGATCTTCCGCAAGGCGGGACGCGGTCTTGCGCTCACCGATGCCGGCGAGACGATGCTGGCTTACGCGCGCCGGCTGCTCGAGCTCAACGACGAGGCGGCCGCAGCCGTGCAGAGCATCGAGCTCGAGGGTTGGGTCAGGCTCGGATTGCAGGAGGATTTCGGCGAAACCCTGTTGCCCGACGTGCTCGGCCGCTTTGCGCGTGCGCATCCGAAGGTCCGCATCGAGGCGCGGGTGGTGCGCAATGTCGAGCTGATCGAGCGCGTCACCTCAGGCAAGCTTGACCTGGCGCTGGCATGGAGCGATGGCACGCTGACGCCGCATTGCGAGAAGATCGCCGGAGTGCCGATGCGCTGGATCGGGCCGGCGGAAGGGGCGGTCGACTGGCGGCTCGGCAGCGAGCCGGTGCCGCTTGCCTCACTCGAGGCTCCGTGCCTGTTGCGAACGGCGGCGACCAAGGCGCTCGATACCGCAGGCATTCCCTGGCGGCTTGCCTTCGTCAGCCCGAGCCTCGGCGGATTGTGGGCGGCGACGGCTGCCGGCCTCGGTATCAGCATCCGCACACCGATTGGCCTGCCGCGGAAGGTGAAGCCGCTTGTCGCGAACGACGCCGGCCTGCCTGACCTTCCCTCGCTCGGCCTCGTCCTGCATCGCGCCGAAGCAGAGCCCGGACCGGCGACGGCGCTGCTTGCGTCCATCATGCTGCAATCGGTCCGGGAGGCTATCACCGACACCGTACCATCGGCCGTCCAGCCGGTTGCGAAAGCCTATGCCTGATATTCGCGCTGGGCGTTTCGGCGGATCGCCTGCGGCGGCTGGCCGAAGGCACGAAGGAAGGCGCGGCGCATCCTCTCGCGATCGGCGAAGCCTGTTTCGGCGGCAACGACGTCGATCGGATGCCGGCCCTGTTCCATCATCAGGCGAGCCGCCTCGAGGCGCAGATTCTCCACTGCCTTGGCCGGTGATTGCCCAGTCTCGGCGCGAAACGTCCGGCTGAACTGGCGGGGGCTGAGCGCGGCTGCCTCTGCCAGCTCTTCGACGGACAACGTGTTCTTCAGGTTGCCGCGCGCATGCGCCAAAGCCTTCTGAATGCGGTCCGATTTCGGCTCCAGCTCCAGCAGGGCGGAGAACTGCGACTGGCCGCCGGCGCGGCGATGATAGACGACAAGCTTGCGGGCGACGGCGCGGGCGATATCGGCGCCGTGATCCTTCTCGACCATGGCAAGCGCCAGATCGACCCCGGCCGTCATCCCCGCCGAGCTCCAGACGGATCCGTCTATGATGAAGATGCGATCCTCCTCGATCCTGACCCTGGGATAGCGCGATTGCAGCTCGCGGGCGAGGAGCCAATGTGTCGTGGCGCGACGGCCGTCGAGGACACCCGCGTCGGCAAGCAGAAAGGCGCCGGTGCAGATGGATGCGACGCGGCGGGAGGCGGCAAGCGCGTTGCGGATGAATTCGCCTTCTCCTGGGGTCGGCAGCTTGATGCCTACGGCGCCCGACACCAGCAGCGTATCGAAAGCGGGCTCGTCGAACCGCGTCGTCTCCATCGTGACGCCGAAGGAACCTCGCACTGGTCCGCCGGTCTCGGAGAGATAGGCGATGTCGTAGACCTGCTCGCCGAGTTCGAGATTGGTGAACTCGAAGGCGGAGATGGCGGCGAGGCTCATCATCTGAAAGCCGGGAAAGAGCAGGACGGCTATGCGCTGCATGGCACAGAACTCCGTTTGTCCTAAAAGGTGGTTTATATGACATTCAAGACATTTGCAATCGGGCGTAAGACTCTCAGCAAGCCGACAGCAGGCGCTGTTGCCCAACACGGAGAACGACAATGACCGAACAGCACAAAGGAACCGCACTCGTTACCGGCGCGTCGTCGGGGATCGGTGCCATCTATGCTCACCGGCTCGCAAAGCGCGGCTATGATCTCATTCTGGTCGCCCGCAATGCAAAGCGGCTTTCGGAGCTTGCGTCCAAGCTGACCCGGGAAACGGGCAGGACGATTGAAACCATTCCGGCCGATCTCGGCAAGAGGGCCGATCTGGCGCGCGTCGAGACGGCGCTGAAGAGCGATCGCAGCATCACGCTTCTGGTCAACAATGCGGGCGTCGGCGGCACCGCGCCGCTGCTTGCCTCCGATGTCGACAAGATGCAGGCGATAGTCGATCTCAACGTGACGGCGTTAATGCGGCTGACCTATGCCGCCGTGCCCGGCTTTGTTGCCCGTGGTGGCGGCGCGATCATCAACATCGCGTCGATCGTGGCGATCGCGCCCGAGGTGCTGAACGGCGTCTATGGGGCGAGCAAGGCTTTCGTTCTTGCGTTCAGCCAATCGCTGAAGCACGAACTGGCGGACAAGAACATCCGCATCCAGGCGGTGCTGCCGGGAGCGACCGCGACCGAATTCTGGAGCATAGCCGGCACGCCGGTCGAGCATCTGCCGACCGAAATCGTCATGCAGGCGGAAGACATGGTGGACGCCGCCCTTGCCGGCTTTGACCAGGGCGAATTCGCAACGATCCCGGCTCTCGAGGATGCCGGATTGCTCAAGGCCTACGAGGATGCTCGCCAGGCGCTGACGCCGAACCTGTCGCGCTCGGCATCAGCGGCGCGCTACAAAGCCGCCTAAGTGAGGGTGAGGCAGCCCTGGCCTGCCTCTATCCGTGCCGGGCCAGTGCCTCGGCGAAAATATCGGCGTCGACGTTGCCTCCCGAGGTAACGACGACGACGTTGTCGTCTTCCAGCTCATCGCCATGGAAGAGCGCTGCGGCCAGTGCCACCGCGCCGCCGGGTTCGACGACAATCTTCAGCCGGACAAAGGCGAGCGCCATCGCGCGAAGCGCCTCTTCGTCCGTCACGACAATGCCGGCGCCCGAGAGACGCTGCAGGATCGGGAAGGTGATGTTGCCGGGCTGCGGCGTGATGATGGCATCGCAGATGGAGCCGGTCATCGTCGCGTTGCGCTCGATCTTGCCGGATGCCAGCGACCGCGTGAAATCGTCGAATCCATCCGGCTCGCAGGGGCGCACGCGGAATGCCGGCGCGCTGGCTTCGAGGGCAAGCGCAATCCCCGATGACAGGCCGCCGCCGCCGCAGGGCACCAGCACCTCTGCTGACTTGACGCCTTCCTCTTCTGCCTGCTCAGCAATCTCGAGACCCGTCGTGCCCTGGCCGGCGATCACCTGCGGCTCGTCGAAAGGCTTGATCAGGGTCAGCCCACGGGCCGACGAAAGCTCGGCGCCGATGGCATCGCGGTCCTGCGTGGCACGGTCGTAGAGCACGACTTCCGCGCCGAGCGCCCGCGTATTGGCGATCTTCAGCTTCGGCGCGTCCGACGGCATGATGATGACGGAAGGTACGCCATGCAGCTTTGCGGCAAGCGCCACGCCTTGAGCGTGATTGCCTGACGAGAAAGCAATGACGCCGCGGCTGCGAACAGTGGGATCAAGCGCGGAAACGGCAGACCAGCCGCCACGGAATTTGAAGGAGCCGGTGTGCTGCAGGCACTCGGCCTTCACGAATACCCGTCGGCCGGCAATTTCGTCGATGAACGGAGAGGAAAGAAGCGGCGTGCGGCGCGCATGTCCGCGCAGGCGGGCGCGGGCGGCAACGATCATTTCAATGCTGGCCATGGAGACTCTTTCGAATGATGGTACACCCCCTGCATAGGGCCACACGTGATGCTTGTGAACGACGACTTTGTCACCGTGACACGAAAAGCGTTGGCCGCATATCACCGGCCTCGGGTTTGTGACGACTGCGCCGCCGAAACTCAGTCGGGTTGGTGCCTGCAACGCGCAGGAACTCGCGATTGAAGTTCGATTTGCTGATGAAGCCGCAATCGAACATCAGCCGTGTGATGGGCTCTTCCGTTGTCACCAGCGCCTCGCAGGCGGCTCGGATACGAAAGTCGTTCACATATTGCGAGACGCTGACGCCGTGGACACGGTTGACCGCCATCGAGACGCGCCGGGCCGGCAGGTTCATCTTGCGGGCAATTCGGCCGAGATTGAGGTCCGGATCACGGTAGAGTTGTCGTGACTGCATTAGGCTTTCCAACGCACGAGCGATGGCATCGTCTTCGTGGCTCGGAGGGGGTGGCGTGGTGACTTCCGATGGCTGTGCTGCGAGCGACTGGCTGCCGCTCGCAATCGACGCTGCCGTGCCGAGGATCAGAAGCGTAATGACATTGCCGACGGCGACGATTGCCCCGGCATGGATGCCACCGCTCTGTTCGAGGTCGAGGCTGATCGCGATATCGGCCGCCGACGAGGCGATCAGCGCCAGTCCGGTGATAACGAGGGAGCGACAGGACAGAAGCGCGCCATCGAGACGCGAGGAGACGAGTGCATCCGGCCCGTTGCGAGCGAGCCAGAGCAGAGCCGCGCCATAGGCGAGGAAGGTCGCGGTCACGAACGGACCAACCGGGTCGCGCCAGAAGACCAGAAGCGCGACGATCACGACGCTTGGCAGGATATGCGGCCAGAAGTGTAGGAGCGATGTCTGGCGTTCCGCGGCGAGGTTGCGAAAGCTGATCCAGGCGAGCGCCGCGATCATGCAGGCGACGACGGGCTGGACCGGCAGGATGTCGATCACGTCATAGCCCCAGCGGATCCCGATGATGATCGACTGCAATGTGTAGGCGCCGATCAGGAGGAGGAATGGACGCTTTTCCTGTTCTGCCCAATCGTTCTGCCTGACCATCCGCACGAGCAGGATGACGAGAAGGAGAGCAACGACGAAAGGAAGCGGAACGAAGATCATGATGGTTGGGCTCGGTGAGACGCGTTCAATAACTGCATGACTATGGCCTTGATCGCAATCGCGGGCGACCCGGATCACGATCGAGGTCTCAAGATCGGTTCCCGGTCTTCACCTTGCACGCAATCGCCAGCTGCCGGCAGGCGCGTCCAAGGAGAAACCGATGACATTGATCCTCTTCATCCCCGCATTCATTCTGGCGCTCGCCTCCGCGTTCGCCGAACCGCGCATGGTGGGAGAGACACTCGATATTTCAGCGGTCCGATCCGTTGTCATCAGCGGCGAGGCAAGTGAGGTCAGGCTAACCGCTGATGACGCAGGACCCTACAGAGCGAATACCAGCGCGCGGCGCCACGGCTGGTTCTCAAGCTTCTATTCGAGTTGGTTCTTCAATGGCTGCCGCGATCGAAGCGCGATGCGCATCGAGGGAACGGTCCTGAAGATCGAGGTGATGCAGACGGCGTGGTCGGATCTTTCCGATTGTACGGCGGAGATTTCGGCGAACGTCGCGCCTGATACCACCGTGCGCATCGACCAGCAGGCGCTGAAGGCGGAACTGGATGGAGACTTCGCCAATGTTGCGATCGCCAGCAAGGCGGCCGATATCACCTTTGACGGCCACGCCGCCGGGGTCGATATCCTTGGCACGGCGGTGCGCGCGCATCTGCGCTACGACACCATCCGGCAGGATGAGACACTCAGCATCACCGCGCAGTCGCTGCAGGCGGATCTCACCTTCGGAAGCGGTGTGCCGCTGGACTATTCGGTGATCGCCAAGGCATCCTATGTCGACAGCCTGGAACCGAGCGTACCCGGCGCCCGGCCGCGCGTGAGCATCAAGGGCGATTATGTCCACGCCCGTATTCGCTGATCAGTAGCCGCCGGCGGATCCCTCGGTGGAGCGGCTGTCCATCGCGCCGTAGTAGCGCGCGCCGCCGCCCTTCTGGATATCGGCGAGGCTCTTGCCGCCAACAAGAATACCAGCGGCCTGTCCCCATTGCGGCGGGCCGCTGCTGCCATCGTCGAGCGCATGGCCCATGCCGATCAATGCTCGGATGGTATCGGGCGACAACGTATAGGGTTCGAAATAGATCTTGTCCGGCTGCCATTGGTGGTGAATGCGCGGCGCATTGACCGCTTGGCTAATGTCCATGCCGAAATCGATGACGTTGAGGATCGCCTCAAGGGTGATGGTGATGATGCGTGAGCCGCCGGGACTGCCAATGACCATGAACGGCTTGCCGTCCTTGGTGACGATCGTCGGGCTCATCGAGGAGAGCGGCGTCTTCTTCGGCGCGATCGCATTGGCCTCGCCCTGCACGAGGCCATAAAGGTTCGGAACGCCGGGCTTCGAGGTGAAGTCGTCCATCTCGTTGTTGAGCAGGATCCCCGTGCCGGGGGCGACGACGCCGGCGCCGAAGCTGCCGTTCAGCGTGTAGGTGACGGCGACGGCATTTCCGTCGTCGTCGATGATCGAGTAATGCGTGGTTTCGACACTTTCCTTGGCGCCGAGGGGCTTCAGATTGGCTGAGGTGCCTGATTTGTAGGGATCGATCTTGGCGCGGATTCCCTTGGCGTAGCCCTTGTCGAGCAAAGTCGAAACGGGATTGTCGACGAAGTCAGGGTCGCCGAGGGCGGCGTTGCGGTCGACGTAGGCGTAACGCATCGCCTCGACCATCAGGTGCACGGTCTCTGCTGAGCCGTAACCGAGGAAGGACAGCGGATAGTCTTCCAGCACGTTGAGGATTTCGCAGATGATGACGCCGCCCGAGGAGGGGGGAGGCGAGGAGATGATGTCGTAGCCGCGGTAGCTGCATTCGATCGGCTTCAGTTCACGTACCGCGTATTGTTCGAAATCTTCCTTGGCGAGGATGCCGCCCTTTGCCTGACTTGCCTTGACGATCGCGTCGGCCGGTATGCCCTTGTAGAATGCGTCGGGTCCCTTGTCGGCGATACTGGAAAGAACGCCAGCAAGGTCGGGTTGTGCGAGCTTCTCGCCCACTGCGAAAGGCTTGCCCTCCGCCTTTAGAAAGATCTTTGCCGCCGCCTCGTCCTTGGCGAGTCGCTTGGCGCTGCCGCCGATGCTGGCGACATCGCCCTGTTCCAGCGTGAAGCCTTCCGTGGCATAGCGGATGGCCGGAGCCAGCAGGTCCTGCCGCGACTTCGTGCCGTATTTCTCGCGCGCCATCTCGAAGCCCATCACGGATCCGGGCACACCGACGGCGAGATAGCCGTCGAGGCTGGCGCGAGGGACGATGTCGCCCTTGGCGTCGAGATACATGGTTTTCGTGGCAGCGAGCGGCGCACGCTCGCGGAAATCGAGAAATGTCGTCCTGCCGTCCTTCAAGCGGATGGTCATGAAGCCGCCACCACCGATGTTACCGGCCGTCGGATAGACGACGGCGAGCGCGTAGCCAACCGCGACCGCTGCATCGACGGCATTGCCGCCTTTCTTCAGTACCTCGACGCCGACATCGGTCGCCAGATGCTGGGCTGTCACGACCATGCCGTGCTCGGCTTCAACCGGCGTGGGCGAGGCGGCGAACGCATGCGGCGCAAGCGAGAGCGACAGCGCTGCGGCAACCGCAAATATTCTGATGTGGGGGTGATCCATGACTTCCCTCAAAGCATGACGGTCCGATGGATATGGGACGCAGTGAGCTCCAGACAATGCACGGTCGTCCGCTACAGCCCGTTTGGTCGCTGAAAGGTTAGTTTCCCGTTACAATCGGAGGCGCCAGGTCTCCGAAGGACGCTGCAATGTCTATCGGTTGAGTGGGTTGTTCGTGCATCAGGCGGCGTTCGGCCTGGTGCCTGGCGGCCTGAAGATCGCGGGCAGCGCCACCGACCTTCTCCATGGCGGCAATGGCGACATCGGTGGCCACATAGTCCGGCTTGTGGCCCAGGCCGCGGATTTTCACCAGTTCGGAACCGACGATATCGCGGGCCAATCCCTGTGAATGGATGTGTTCCCAAACGATGCTGTCGCTGTCACCGGTAATGATGATGGTCGGTGCTGTAATCCTGGAATATTGCGGAGAATGGGCCTTGAGGTAGGCCAGTAGGCGCGTGCAATCGACGGCGTTGTTGTAGAAGGCACGCGGGCGCAGCACCAGGGTGGGGCCCGTCTTCGCGATGTAATCATCCGGGCGCGGATTCGGCCGGAAAACATTCAATGTCGCCTGCTCCAAGCGTCGCAGGCCGAGTGGCACGACGACCGCGTGATTGAACAGCCAGCCAAGGACTGGCATCGCAGCGAGGTGATAATACCAGTCAATGCCGCCTGGCCAGGGGTGCGTCGCGGGAGCGAGAAAGAGCAGGCCTTCAGTCTTATCAGGGTGGCGCACGCCGAAGGCGGCTGCGATCGCGCCGCCGAAGGAATGTCCGACGATAATGGCTCGTTTGATGCCACGCTTTTCCATCAGTTTTGCGATCGCATCCGCCTGTCCCGAAGGCAGGGCATTCTCCGGACCGCCACGCTCCGAATAGCCGTGGCCAGGGCGGTCGACGAAGAGCATCTCGGCACGGCCTTGCAGCGGCTGCAGGAAGGCGCCGACCTGATCAAGCAGGTTGCCGCTTGCACCATGGATGAAGACCAGAGGCGGCAGATCGGCGGTCTCTGGACACGCGATGTGAAGGGCGTTCAGCCGATAGCCGCCGATATCCGTCAACTCACCGATGTTCGGGCATGTCGCCTCGAATCGACGTCCCTTGTAGGAGGAGTAGCCGATCGCGGCGGCGATGGGGGCAAGGAGAGCGGAGGCTACGGCAAGCATGGCTATATCTGTTGACTCACGTGACCAACACGTAAGATTGGGTCTCGCGGTTCACCGTCAAGATCAGGTGCGGCTGCCAGCCAGCTTTTCGGAGAGCGTGTTCATCTGCTCCTGGGCGCTACGATTGGCCGGGTAGATCTCGAGGAAACGTTCCCAGGCTTTCAGGGCCAGCTGGTCGTTGCCCGTCTCGGTGAGGATGGCGGCCATGCCGGAAAGCGCGCCGAAATGGCGTGGCTCAATGTCGAGTACATGCTCGATGTCGGACATCGACTTGCGATAGTTGTCATTGGCGTAGTTGAGCGTTGCCCGGCGGTTCCAGCTTTCGGCGTAGTCAGGCTTGAGGGCGATCGCCTGATCTAGGAAGTCAAGGGCAGCAGCGGTGCGCTTCTCCTCGATCGCCTTGTCGGCCCATTGCATCAGGAGGTTGACGGTCGCGCTGCCGGAGTCGTTCCACTGGGCGCGAATCTCGTTGGCGATACCGCTCGCTTTGTCCGGATCGCGTTCGCGCTTCAGCTGCGCATAGAGCTGATCCAGGTGTTGCTTGGGTGAGAGGTTTGCGTCCGGTTGCTCGACAATGACGTCCTTATCCGCGGCCGTGGCGGGGAAAGCAGGAGCGAGCAGAAAGAGGGACAGCGGCAGCGCCGCACAGGTCATAACAAAAAAGCGCATGGCGGACATGTTAGCCCGCCACCGCTGAAGATCAAAGCAATTTGATTCGATTGCCGAAGCAATCCCCGGACAGGCACGAGCACAAAATGCCACGAAACCGTCCAGGCGCGCTATATCAGCCCTGGCGAGCCTTGAAGCGCGGGTTCAGCTTGTTGATGATGTAGATGCGGCCCTTGCGGCGAACCAGGCGGTTGTCACGGTGACGAGCCTTGAGCGACTTGAGCGAATTCTTGATCTTCATTGTTTTGATCCGCGATGTTTGAGGGGGGAATTCACATTCGCCCGTATCTATTACATTCAAAAGCGCGCTCGGGGCGCGCTCTTCAGGTTGGGCGTGCAGATAACCCGGCGACTTGCCTGTGTCAACCACGTGACGGTGTTTTTCCCATGGCCGGAGCGGCTTTTATCCGGGAAAAACCGGCAATTTCGTGGTCAACGTCGTGACGTGTCCCATCTTCCGGCCGGGACGAGATTCCGTCTTGCCATAGAGATGAACCAGCGTGTCCGCTCGCCGCAGCCAGTCCGGGAGCGCCAGGATATCGTCGCCAATCAGGTTCTGCATCACGCAGTTCGAATGGCGGTCGGCATTGCCGAGTGGCAGGCCGGCAACAGCGCGGGTATGCTGCTCGAACTGCGAGATCACGCAGGCGGCCTCGGTCCAGTGGCCGGAGTTGTGGACACGCGGCGCCATTTCATTGGCGATCAGGCTGCCGTCGGCGAGTACGAAGAATTCGATGCCGATGACGCCGACATAGCCAAGCGCAGCCAATATCTTCTCGGCGCTTTCACGCGCCCCCGCTGCCGTCTCCGCTGAAATCGAGGCAGGTACAGTCGACGTGTGCAAGATGCCGTCGCGGTGAACGTTTTCAGCAGGGTCGTAACAGACGACAGTGCCGTCCGTTGCGCGCGCTGCAATGATGGAGATCTCGCGCTCAAAGGGCACGAAGCTCTCGAGAATCAGGGGGACCTCACCGAGCGCTGCAAAGGCGCCATCCGGCTTGTCGGCACTGGAGCGAAACACTCGTTGTCCTTTGCCATCATAGCCGAGGCGGCGAGTCTTCAGGACGCCGCGGCCGCCGAAATCCTGCAATGCTGCCTCGAGGTCGGCCTGGTTGTCGACGGCATGGAAGCGGGCCGTCGGAACGCCGCATCCATTGATAAAGCGCTTTTCGACAAGCCGATCCTGCGCAGCCTCGAGTGCCTTCGGTGGCGGATAGACGGGTACATGGCTCGCAAGCGCCTCGGCGGCTGTGACCGGGACGTTTTCGAACTCATAGGTGACGATGTCGCAGATATTCGCGAGCTCTGCGAGCGCGGCCGGATCGTCGTATGCCGCCACGATCTGCTGGTTGGCGACCTGCGCGGCCGGACAGTCGGCCTGCGGTTCCAAGATGACGGCTCGGAAGTTCAGCCGTGCAGCGGCCATGGCAAGCATGCGGCCAAGCTGGCCGCCGCCGATGATGCCGATTGTTGTTACAGTCATAGGTCGTCCATCGGATATTCGGCAACGGCTGCGCTCTGGCGCTCACGCCAGTCGTCAAGCCGCTCGGCAATATCCTCGTCCGACAATGCCAGGACTGCAGCTGCCAGAAGGGCGGCGTTGATCGCGCCGGCCTTGCCGATGGCAAGTGTGCCGACCGGGATGCCGCCCGGCATCTGGACGATGGAAAGAAGACTATCCTGACCTGACAGTGCCTTGGATTGAACCGGGACGCCAAACACCGGAAGCGGCGTCATCGCGGCGGCCATGCCTGGCAGGTGGGCCGCGCCACCGGCGCCGGCAATGATCACCTTGAAACCTTCATCGCGGGCGGTCTTGGCGAAGTTTACGAGGCGATCCGGCGTGCGATGGGCCGATATGATGCGCGCGTCATAGGGAATCTCGAGCGCCTCCAGCGTGTCGGCGGCGTTCTTCATGGTCTCCCAATCGGATTGGCTTCCCATGATGATGGCAACGGGTGGTCTGTCTGTCATCGTCACGGCATTCCCTTTAGGCGATGATATCAGGGATGATCTGGTCTTCGAGCTTTGTCAGCTTGTCCTTGATGACCAGTTTCTTCTTTTTCATGCGCTGGATGCGCAATGCGTCACATCCGGTGGCAATCATGGCGTTGATGGCGGCATCGTAATCCTCGTGCTCCTGGCGCAGTCTCGCGACCATGAGCCTGATTTCCGCCTGTTCCTGATCGGCCATATGCATTCCCCATAACCGTCTTCGGACATCGTCCGTTCTGCCGATGATTTCCGCAAGCTCCTATCACCAATTGGAGGTAACGGCTAGCGGCTGTTCGTCATGATTTTGCCATGTGTTCTCCTTGTTTTCACCTTCGACAAGGCTTCAAAAATATGTCACAGTTGGAGGGTTGACGCCTTGGATCTCCGGCGGTGTTGGCCGGGGAGAGGTAAGAGGAAGGAAGGGTCAAATGACTGTTCAAGCTCATCTTGAGTCACTCGAAAAAAAGCATGTTGCTCTTGAGGAGGAGTTGCATTCTCTTATGATATCCCCCTCCCGAAACGATAATGAAGTCGCTGAGTGCAAACGCAGAAAATTGCGGATCAAGGACGAGATTGAGCGCCTAAAATCATCCTTCCATTGAGTGGGATGCAATAAATCAACGAACGCGGCCCTAGGCGAGGAGGGCGAAACCCCAATTTCACCAAAAGCTTAGACCAGTTCGTGCTCGACAGGCGATTATGGCGCCGGTTCCGACGGAAAGTCGCGAGCCGGCGTCTTTCATTTGAGCGGTCGGGCTAAGCCCAGAACTGATCGAGCCAAAGATTGAGTCTGTCGAAGCCGCGATTGTTGACCGCGTAGATGCGCCGCGTGCCCTCTGCGGTGACGGAAACCAGGTTGCAATCCAGCAGCGCCTTGAGGTGCTGGGAAACGGCGGGGCGGCTGATGGGGAGGCCCTCGGCAAGCTCGTTCACGGTCTTCGGCGCGCGTCGAAGTTCCTCCAGCAGGAAGCGCCGGTGAGGATCGGCTATCGCGGCGAAGGGATCCGTGTTCGACATGGCGAAAAGCTACGTCAAACGGCGCAATCGGGCAAGGAAATTGTGCGGCGCAACGAAACCCAAAATTGTCAGAAACCCAAGCCCTCCTTCGCGATCAACACGGCGGCAATGAGCGCCATGCCGTACATGAAAGGATAGAAGATCGCGGGCTTCATGCGGCGCACGCACCAGGCGCCGGCAATTGTCGCAAGCGGCGCAAAAGGCAGCAGCGTGGCCGAGGTGGCGAGGTTTTGCGTGTCGAGCTGGCCAAGCGCGAAGTAGGGTATGAGCTTGACGGCATTGAGGATCGCGAAGAAGCGGACGCTGGTGCCGGTATATTCTCGCGGCGGCATCTGCAGCGGCAAAGCATAAATCTGGAAAGGTGCTCCGCCGGCATGCGCGACGAAGCTACCATAGCCGGACAGGCTTCCCCAAATTGTCGCAAGCAGTGGCCGCTGGCCTTGAGGCGGCGTGTGCTTTCCGGCTGCGGGGCCGAAGTTGTTCCAGAAGTAGCGAAGGCAAAAGAGGATGGTGACGACGCCGATGACGACGCGAAGCACATTTCCCGGAACCAGCGCCGAGGTCGCCCAACCGAGCGCGATGCCGAACAGAGCGCCCGGCAGTACGATCTTCAGCGTTGTCCAGTCGCCGTGCTTCCGCCAGATCACGAGCGAGATCATGTCCATGAAGATGAGGATCGGCAGCAGGATCGCGGCCGCCTGAACGGGCGAGACGACGAGAGCGAGAAAGGGCAGCCCGATCAGCGACAGCGCATCGCCCATGCCGCCTTTCGCAAGTCCGACCAGGATGACGGCCGGAACGGCGGCGTAATAAAATGACAGGTCCATCGGCATGCTTTTGAAAATCCTCCCCTTGCCAGCCCCGTCTAACGGAATTACTCACACAGGACGAGTGCAGATCGGCCCTGAAACGGCCTGTTCCGCTGTAAATGGAAAGAGTTCATGACCGAACCGGAAAACCGCTGCCGCCTAGTTTTGATTGCTCCCGACCTTGCCGATGCCGATGAGCAGGCAAAGGTCGTCGGCGATGCCTTGAAGGGCGGTGACGTCGCCTCTGTGATCGTGCCGCAATACGGCCTCAACGATGGCGAGTTTCAAAAGCACGCCGAGAAGCTGGTTCCGATTATTCAGGACTCGGGAGCAGCCGCACTGCTTGCGGGCGACAGTCGCGTCGTTGGGCGCACGAAGGCGGACGGCTTGCATCTGACCGGTCCGGCCAGTGAAATCTCCGACGCTATCGACAAATATGCCGACAAGCTGATCGTCGGTGGCGGCAATGCCGCCGACCGGCACCATGCGCTGGAGATCGGCGAGGAGCGACCGGACTATATCTTCTTCGGCAAGCTCGATGGTGACATCAAGCCGGAAGCACATCCCAAGAACCTGGCGCTCGGGGAATGGTGGGCTTCGATGATCGAGATTCCCTGTATCGTCATGGGCGGTACAGATCCGGCTTCCGCGCTGGCGGTGGCAGAGACTGGCGCGGAGTTCGTCGCGCTGCGGCTTGCGGTTTTCACGGACGCCGGCCGTGCGCCATCCGTCGTCGCCGAGGTCAATGCGCTCTTGGACGAAAAAGCGCCACGGTTTGAGGATTGATATCGCGCTCATGCCGATGCTGTCCTGTACTTTGCGCCTCTCAACTGCCTTTGCCGTCACCGTTCTGGTCGGGCTGACGCATGGCGTTTCTGCCCAGGTGGTCGATAACGTCGTGACACGACCGCTCGCGAGCGCCCCGGAGACGCTGAAAACAGGACGGCCGCAGGCAGATGGCACGGGACCGTCGACGGGCGTCGGGGTCTTCGACCGTATGGGGGCGAAACTGCCGGATCTGCCGCCGGAAAAGGACTACAAGGGGCCGGTCGACGAAGCCTACGGCGCCTATCAGCGCGGCTACTATCTGACCGCGATGGAAAAGGCTCTGCCCCGTGCGCAGCTTGGTGATCCGGCCGCGCAGACGCTGATGGGCGAACTCCTGGCGGACGGGCTGGGCGTCAAGCGCGATATGAAGAACGCCGCCTTCTGGTACAGCAAGGGCGCCGAAGGTGGTGATGCCGCGGCGATGTTCAAATATTCGCTGATGCTGATCGAGGGACGGTCTGTCACGCGCGACAAGGCCAAGGCCGACGAATACATGCACAAGGCGGCTGAGGCTGGAAATCCCTCGGCGCAGTTCAACTGGGGTCAGATCCTGACGGCTGACAATCCGGGCGACAAGGGATTGAAGCTCGCCTTGCCTTACTATGAGAAGGCTGCCGAACAGGGCATCGCCGACGCACAGTATGCGGTGGCGGAAATTTATGCCTCGCTGCCTGACCTGCCGGAGGAAAAGAAGCAGTTGGCGCGCGAATGGATGGCACGCGCTGCGCATGCCGGCTACGACACGGCTCAGGTCGATCTTGGTATCTGGCTCGTCAACGGCCAGAATGGGCCGCGCGATTTCGTCAAGGGTTTCCAGTGGTTGCGGCTCGCCGCCAATCGTGGAAACGTGGTTGCGCAAAACAAGCTCGCACACCTCTACATCAACGCGCTCGGAACCAAGCCAGATCCTGTTGAGGCTGCGAAGTGGTATGTGCTGTCGCGTCGGGCCGGCCTACCTGACCCGGAGCTCGAAGACTTCTATCTCGGCATCGAGGAAGACCAGCAAAAGGCGGGGATCGAGGCGGCCAACAAGTTCCGCCGGCTCCAGTGATTTAGGAGAGTGCGTCGGCGAAGAGATCTTCGTCGTCTCGACGACCGTGTCGCGCCATCGTCCGTCCTGATCATCCAGCGGAGGTTTTGAAGATCCGGCGGCGCAAGCGGCCGGCCTCGTTCTTTGGCGAGATAGCCGCCGTCGATCAATTCCAGACCAATCTGTCCAGAATAATTTCGCCTGCATTTTTCCGGGCAGCCAGTGGTTCTGCTGTCTCCCCTTGAAATTTTCCCGATTTTGTGGTCTTGAGGCCGCCAATCTTATCGAGCGCTGCCTTCTCTGGCGATCAGGGACCTACTTTGCCCTGACAGCGCGTACCGTATTATCGCTCAAGGAAAAGTGCTCACATGGCTCGTTCAGCTCTCCTCAATGTCATGGTTCAGGCCGCCATCAAGGCAGGCAAGTCGCTGGGGCGTGATTTCGGGGAAGTGCAGAACCTGCAGGTTTCGGTGAAGGGCCCCGGCGACTTCGTTTCCAATGCCGACCGCAAGGCCGAAAAGATCGTCAAGGACGAGCTCCTGAAGGCTCGTCCGACGTATGGCTTCCTCGGCGAGGAGAGCGAAGAAATCAAGGGCACGGACGGCGCGCATCGCTGGATCGTCGACCCGCTCGATGGCACAACCAACTTCCTGCATGGCATTCCGATGTTTGCGGTCTCGATCGCGCTCGAGCGCAACAACGAGATCGTCGCCGGTGTCGTCTTCAACCCGGCCACGGATGAACTTTACACCGCGGAACGTGGCGGTGGTGCCTTCCTGAACGACCGCCGTCTGCGTGTTGGTGCGCGCCGGGTGCTTTCGGACTCCGTCGTTGCCTGTGGCGTTCCGCACCTCGGCCGCGGCAATCACGGCAAGTTCCTCGTCGAGCTTCGGCACGTTATGGGTGAAGTTGCCGGCATCCGCCGCATGGGCGCTGCTTCGCTTGACCTCGCCTATGTGGCCGCCGGTCGGTTCGATGGATACTGGGAAACCGGGCTGTCTGCGTGGGATATAGCGGCCGGCATCCTCCTGATCCGCGAAGCCGGCGGCTATGTCTCCGATTGGGATGGCGGTTCGTCCGTTCTCGAGACCGGTTCGGTTGTTGCGGGCAACGAATATATCCAGAAGGCATTGCTTGAGGTTGCCAAGCGTCCCGTCCCAACGCGGTAAATCGCTGTTGTAAAGACACGGTTTTCGTTTCCGCATACTTCAATTCGGCACAATGTTGCTCTAGTCTCCGGATGAAATGAATCCGGAGGCTGCGGAACCTATGGAAAATGTGAATGTGGCGGAGTTCGGCTCGACCGAAAAAACCACGGGCAACTACAGCTATAAACTTTCCAGTCCGATGCCGTTCCTTTGGACGATGGTGCTGTTTCTGATCATCGTCGGGTTCATTGCCGCCATTCTTTTCCGGCAGACACAAACTGCCTTCATGCATAATCCGGGCCTTAACGGTTTGATCCTTGGCGTGCTGGCCGTTGGTATCATCCTCGTGTTCAGCCATGTGCTGTCGCTGCGGCCGGAAGTGCGGTGGTTCAATTCCTTCCGCGCCGCGGGTAGCGCCGACAAGGTTGGCCGCAATCCCAGGTTGCTTGCCCCGATGCGGACGCTGATCGGCAGCCGCAGTGCCACGGCAGGAATTTCGACCGCGGCGTTTCGCTCCATTCTCGACTCGATTGCCAACCGCCTCGATGAATCGCGCGACGTCTCACGCTATCTCATCGGCCTTCTCGTCTTTCTCGGTCTGCTCGGCACTTTCTGGGGCCTTATCGGCACGATCGGCTCGATCAGTTCGGTGATCCAGTCGCTCGATGCGGGATCAAATGGTTCGACGGATGTTCTAGGTGCGCTGAAGGAAGGGCTTTCGACGCCGCTTTCGGGCATGGGCCAGGCCTTCTCGTCGTCGCTGCTCGGTCTGTCCGGCTCGCTCATTCTCGGCTTCCTTGACCTGCAGGCGGGCCGCGCCCAGAATCGGTTCTACATGGAGCTGGAAAACTGGCTTTCGTCGGTGACCGACGTAGGCTCCGATATTGCCATGCCTTCGATCAGCGCAAACTCGGCGGTCTCGCCGGATGACGTTCGGGCGCTCTCGGAATACATGCGGCGGATCTCTGAAGAGGGCAGCGGCGGCACCCAGAGATCGGTCGCGGCGATGGCGAACCTTGCCGAAGGTATTCAGGGTCTGGTCAAGAATATGCGCAACGAGCAGCAGATGCTGCGCGACTGGATCGAGGCGCAACAGGACGAAACGAAGGCAATGCGCCGCACGCTCGATCGTCTTGCTGAACGGATCGGTTCGCAGGAAAAACACAGCCCAAGTGAACGCTCTCAGCGCATGCCGCAAACCGAAAAGACCGAGAAGTAAGCCATGGCTCTCGCCCGCAATCGTCGTCCCCAACGCGCGGTGGACTACTGGCCAGGTTTCGTCGATGCACTGTCGACGCTGCTGATCTCGATCATGTTCGTGCTGACCGTCTTCGTCGTCGGCCAATATATTCTCAGCCGCGAAATCTCCGGCCGGGACGAGGTGCTGAACCGCCTGAACAGCCAGATCAACGAATTGACGCAGTTGCTGGCGCTCGAGAAGGGAAGCAAGCAGGACCTCGAGGATAGTGTTGCCAATCTTCAGGCATCCCTGGCGTCGGCTGAAGGCGAGAGATCACGGCTGAAGGCGTTGCTTGATGCCGGTTCCGGCGGCCAGAGTGCCGCGCAGGCCCGTATCGGCAGCCTTACGAAGGAACTGGACGAGCAAAAGCAGATGAGCGACCGGGCGATGAGCCAGGTCGAACTGCTGAACCAGCAAATTGCCGCGTTGCGCAGTCAGATTGCTGCCGTCGAAGCCGCGCTGCAGGCGTCCGAGCAAAAGGACCAAACCTCGCAGACCAAGATCGCCGATCTTGGCCGTCGCCTCAACGTCGCCCTGGCGCAACGTGTGCAGGAGCTCAACCGCTACCGGTCCGACTTCTTCGGGCGGTTGCGCGAAATCCTGTCGGATCGCGAGAATATCAGGATCGTCGGCGACCGCTTCGTCTTCCAGTCGGAAGTGCTGTTTCCGTCAGGCAGCGCGGATCTCAATCCGGACGGGCAGGTCGAGATGGCAAAGCTTGCGACGGCGCTCCTCGATGTTGCCAAGGAAATTCCACCCGAGATCAACTGGGTTCTGCGCGTCGACGGGCATACGGATAACGTGCCGCTCGCTGGCACTGGACGGTATGTCGATAACTGGCAGCTATCGTCCGCGCGTGCGATCTCGGTCGTCAAATTCCTGATCTCCCGCGGCGTGCCGGCCGACCGTCTCGTCGCCGCTGGCTTCGGCGAGTTCCAGCCGATCGCGCCAGGTGACACGCCGGAGGCGCGCGCCACCAACCGTCGTATCGAACTGAAGCTGACAGAGAAGTAGGTCTACGCAGCGCGCATCCGAAGGTCCGTGAGGCGCCGCATTAGGAAGCTGCGCACGGCAGGGCTGTCGCTCAATCCGATCGCCGATAGATAGGCCGTCTCTGCTGCCGGATAGTCCGCAACCTCCGTCAGCAGATGTGCGCGAACGGCCCAGTATGGCTGGTAGGCTCTGACCTCCTTTGCATCCATAGCGTCGAGGCAGTTCAGCCCGGCTTTTGGGCCTTTCGCGCGGCCGAGGACGGCAGCACGGCCGACGCGGGCGCCGATCGTTGGCTGCATCATCAGCAGCGCGTCATAGAAGGTCACGAGAGCATCCCAGTCCGTCAGGCCCGTCAGCCGGCGGGCGGCATGAACGGATTGAATGGCCGCCATGCATTGGAACGGACCGAAGCGGTCGGCGGCGCCGGCCTTGCGGAGCAGCGCGTCGGCGTCGGCAAGCATGATCGCATTCCAGCGATCCGTCGACTGCTTGTCGAGCGCGATGTAGTCACCCTCGGCATTGCGCCGCGCGGCGCGTCGGCCCTCGCAATAGAGCATCAAGGCAAGCAGTCCGATCACCTCCGGTTCGTCAGGAAGCATCGAAAGCAGCGCACGGCAGAGCCAGACGGCTTCATTGGAAAGCGCACTACGACCGCCATCGGCTCCATCGAGATCATCCCAGCCAAGCCCGTAGGCGGCATAGATTGCGGAGAGAACGGCCGACAGGCGCTCGGGCAGCGAACGTCGATCGGGTATCGCAAATCCAATGCCGCTATCGCGAATGTTCGCCTTGGCCCTGACCAACCTCTGCCCCATTGCCGCAGGAGAAACCACGAAGGCCTGGGCGATTGCTTTTGCGTCAATGCCCAGGACAACCTGCAGCATCAACGGCGTGTGGATGCTCTTGTCGATTTGCGGATGGGTGCAGACGAAAAGCATCTTCAGACGCTCATCGGGAAATGTCTCGGCCGCCGCCTCGTTCATCCTCGCCTCGGCCTCCTCGAAGGCCAGGGCGATGGTGGGGCGCGCATTCTCGCGAACGGATCGGTGGCGTACGCCCTGCATCAGATTGCGTCGCGCGGCGACCAACAGCCAGGCCTCCGGGCTGTCCGGAATGCCGCGCTCCGGCCAGACCCGCAGGGCATCGACGAGCGCCTGCGACAGCGCATCTTCGGCAGCGGGTAGGTCCCGAGAGCGAGCCGTCAGGAAGGCGACTAGCTTGCCATATGATTGACGCGCCACCCGTTCGGCGGCGCGCTCGGCCTCGACGGTCATGTCCGCCTCACATCTGGAGGCGAGGGCGCACCTCGACTGAACCCTCGGCGGAAACGGGAACCCGGGTCGCCCATTCGAGCGCCGTGTCGAAATCCGGCACGTCGATCAGGTAGAAGCCGCCCAACTGCTCCTTGCCTTCGGGGTAGGGACCATCCTGCACGTCGTGGTCCTCGCCCTTGCGTCGCACCACCGTGCCGGTCTCGGGTGCGGTCAGCCCGGCGCCGCCGGTCATGATACCGGCCTGAATCAGAGCCTGCGTGTAGGCAATCCAGCCGTCCCGATAGGTGGGATCGGCGCGGCGGGCGAAATCCCGTGACGACTCGCGAATGATAAGCGCGTACTGCATGAGGCATTCTCCTCTGTGGTTGCGTTGACCGGCGTGCAGGCATCTAAGAACCAAAAGCAAAAAGCTGCAACGCTCGGGGATCGGCGGTAGACCGTTCCGATAAGATGAGACGCGACACCAGTTCATTTCGACATTCGGCCAAAAAAATATCACGGAGGAAAATGTGGCGTTGTCGCTGAGCGGAGCTCCGCGTAGGTTCGTGGAGATTTGGGGGGAATGCTTTGATTGAATGCGATGTGCTGGTCATCGGCGCAGGACTTGCTGGGCTCGTGGCAACAGCAGAGGCGGCGGATCGCGGGCGGAAGGTCTGCATCGTCGAGCAGGAAGGCGAGCAAAGCCTCGGTGGGCAGGCATTCTGGTCGCTGGGCGGACTGTTCTTCGTAGACAGCCCGGAACAGCGGCTGATGGGCATCCGCGACAACCTTGGCCTGGCGCGGCAGGACTGGATGGGGTCTGCCTCATTCGACCGGCCGGAAGACTACTGGCCGCGTCGCTGGGCAGAGGCGTATCTGGAGTTTGCCGCCGGCGAAAAGCGCTCGTGGCTTCATCAGCAGGGTATGCGCTGGTTCCCGGTGGTCGGCTGGGCCGAGCGGGGAGGCGGCCTAGCGCATGGCCACGGAAATTCCGTGCCACGCTTCCACGTGACGTGGGGAACCGGGCCGGCTGTGCTTGCACCATTTGTTCGTCGCGTGCGTGAAGCGGAAGCGAGGGGCCTTGTGACGCTGCTGTTCCGGCATCAGGTGGATGACCTTCTAATCCAAGACGGGGTCGTCTGCGGCGCTCGTGGCACCATCCTCCAGGCGGACTCCTCGGTTCGCGGTCGAGAGACGAACCGCGTTTTCTCGGCGCTCTTCGAAATAAGAGCCGACGCGACGGTCGTGACGTCAGGGGGCATCGGTGGCAATCACGACGCGGTGCGGCGGAGATGGCCGATCGACCGGCTGGGACGACCGCCGACTGATATGGTCGCTGGTGTGCCTGCCCATGTCGATGGTCGAATGATCGAGATCGCCGAACGCGCAGGTGGTCGCGAGATCAATTCGGATCGGATGTGGCACTATACGGAGGGGCTGAAGAACTGGGACCCGATCTGGCGCAATCACGGCATACGTATCCTGCCGGGTCCATCTTCCTTCTGGTGCGATGCTTGGGGTAACCGCTTTGCAGCGCCTACCATGCCCGGCTTCGATACGCTGGCGACGCTGAAAGCCATCTGCGCGACTGGGCACGACTACAGCTGGTTCATTCTGACCAAGGCAATCATCAAGAAGGAATTTGCCCTTTCCGGTTCCGAGCAGAATCCGGATATCACGGGCAAGGATATCCGCCTGCTTCTCAGGCGTTTGGGCAAGGAGCCGCCAGGGCCGGTCCAGGCGTTCATGGATAAGGGCGAGGATTTCATCGTTCGTGACACGCTGGAAGCGCTTGTCGACGGCATGAACGGATTGATGGGCGAAAGGCGCGTGGATGCAAGCCGCCTCAGGGCGCAGATCGAGGCGCGTGACAGGGAGATCGGCAATGCCTTTGCGAAGGACGCCCAGATCATCGCCCTTCGCGGTGCTCGGCGCTACCTCGGGGATCGGCTGATGCGGACGGCCAAGCCGCATGCACTGCTTGACCCTAGGGCTGGACCATTGATTGCCGTACGGCTGCACATCCTGACACGCAAGTCGCTGGGTGGTCTGGAGACGGATCTATCCGCACGCGCGATCGGCCACAGTGGGGATCCGGTGCCCGGCCTCTATGCCGCGGGTGAAGTGACCGGCTTTGGCGGCGGCGGCATGCATGGCTACAATGCGCTCGAGGGAACCTTCCTCGGCGGCTGCATCTTTTCCGGCAGGGTTGCCGGGCGGGCAGTGTAAAGGCGGCGCCTTTGGCGCCGCCTGATTTGATCAGGCCTCAGCCTTCGTCGTGTCAACGACTTCTGCGCCGGGAGAATTCCTCTTGATGGATTCAATGGCGCTCAGCGCCGATGCCTTGGCCTTATAGCCTTCGGAGCCGAACATGGATTCGCCGTTCGGCGCCTTGAAACGGAAACGGAACTCGCCAGCCTTGTCCTTGTAAACTTCGAATTTATACATCGGTTTTTTCTCCCGGAATCAGGATGTTGTCCAATCTGCAGACGCAGCCTAGAACAAAAAACGCAACTATTCCATCGGGATATTTGCGCGCTTTGCAACCGGCGCGACTGATGGATCTCGCGGAGGAATGCGCCCCCACCCACGGCTGCTACGGCTTGAAGATCGAGAAGACCGACGAGAACTTGTTGATCAGGTAGGGTGCGACAAGCACGAGGCCGGAATAAAAGAAGTTGGCAGCCTTCGTCATGTCCGGGATCTCGTTAACGCTGGCAAAGCGATAGAGGCAGGCAAGGCCGAAGCCGACATAGAGCATCAGTATCGCAACGGTTCCGACAAGGGCGATAAAGCGGCTCGAACTCGCCTTCATCATGGTGATGGTGAGGGGGGCTTGCCCTGCTGCGAGGAGGTTGCCGGCAGCGTCGATGGGGTTGCCGGTTGCATCGGTCTTGGTCAACTCGACCTCTTCCGGCAACGCGTCGGTCAGCGACCAGTCCTGTGCTTCCTGGAGTGAGCGATAGCACAACAGCATCGATATGACGACGGCCACGGCGACGAGTACGATCAGCATGTCTGCAAAATTTATCAAGTCCACCAGCGCCTCCCTCGCAGCGCGGCGACATCGAATGCGCCCATAAACCGAGTGTAATCTTTGCGTGTACTATGTCAATATACACGCAAAGATTATACGTCGATGCAACCGTCGCAAGCTGATCGCTGAGAAGGGAGGTGTAATTCGACGATCACTTCACGGCGGCGAGAAAGTCGCCAGCGCCGGTTTCGAACTGCAGTTTGGCGAGCTTGGCGTAAATGCCACCATCTCGAATGAGGGTCTGATGCGTTCCCTCTTCGACGACACGGCCCTGATCCATAACAAGAATCCGGTCCGCCTTCAGCACGGTGGCGAGGCGGTGGGCGATGACCAGCGTCGTGCGCCCTGTCATGAGCCCATCGAGCGCCTTCTGCACAAGAGTCTCGCTTTCGGCGTCCAATGCCGAGGTCGCCTCATCGAGCAGCAGGACCGGTGCATCCTTCAGGATGGCACGGGCGATGGCGATGCGCTGGCGTTGACCACCGGAGAGCGTGATGCCACGCTCACCGACCTCGGTGTCGTATCCCTTATCCAAACGAGCAATGAATTCGTCGGCCTGCGCGGCCATCGCGGCAGCACGAACCTCTTCGCGGGTGGCTTCGGGGCGACCGAAGGCGATGTTGTCGTGGATGGAAGCCGCAAAGATCGTGACATCCTGCGGCACGATCGCGAGACGCTTGCGCAATCCGTCGGGGTCGGTGCTGCGGGCATCGACGCCATCGATCTTCACCGAGCCTTGCTGCGGATCGTAGAAGCGGAGAAGCAGCGAGAAGACCGTGCTCTTGCCGGCGCCGGAGGGACCGACGATCGCGACGGTCTCCCCGGGAGCGACGCCGAAGCTTAGGCCGTGCAGCGCGGATCTTTCGGGGCGCGAGGGGTAGGCAAAATGCACGTCTGAAAACTGGACACGACCTTGCGCTGGAGCGGGCAGGGCAACCGGTGCTGTGGGCACCGAGATCGGGGAGACTTCGTCGAGCAGTTCTGTTAGCCGGTCGGCCGCACCCGCGGCCTGCGAAAGCTCGCCCCAAACCTCGGAGAGCGCGCCGAGCGAGCCGGCGGCGATGACGGCGTAGAGAAGGAACTGGCCGAGCGTGCCCGGCGAAAGCGTGCCGGCGAGGACGTTGTGGGCGCCGACCCAGAGAACCGCGACGACGCTGCCGAAGATAAGGGTGATGGCGATTCCCGTCAGCAGGGCGCGCGAGCGAATTGCCGCTCGGGCAGCGTCATAGGCGGCTTCGACGGCCGTCCCGTAGCGCGAGGCAGCGGCGTCCTCGCCGCCAAAGGCCTGGACGGTGCGGCTGGCGGCAATCGTCTCGTTGGCGAAGGCGGAGGCGTCCGCAAGCGTATCCTGGGCGGAGCGCGAGCGCTTTCGGACCGAGCGGCCGAAGCCGACAAGCGGAAAGACGATCAAGGGAATCGCGCCGATCACCAGGCTGGACAGCTTTGGCGACGTGACGATCATCATTCCCATCGCGCCGAGACAGAGAATGAGGTTGCGCAAGGCGACGGAGGCGGTCGCGCCGACAGCCGACTTGATCTGCGTGGTATCCGCCGTCAGGCGGGAGACGATCTCACCGGACTGGTTGACGTCGAAGAAGGAAGGCGACAGCCGCGTGACGTGACTGAAGACATCGCGGCGAAGATCGGAAACCACGCGTTCGCCGAGAGTGATGACGAAGTAATAGCGAAGAGCGCTCGCGACGGCGAGCACGATCGCCATGATCATCAGCATCAGAAAATAGCTATTGATGAAACTGCCGTCGGCCTGCGTGAAGCCATGGTCAATCATGCGACGGACGGCGAGCGGCAGGGCAAGCGAGGTAACAGCGGCCAGTGCCAGGGACGCGAGGGCACCCGCGACCATGCCGCGATAGCGCGCGACGTAGGGCGTCAGCCGGCCAAGCGGCTTCAGCGATCGCGACTTCTTTTCCCCTGCTTGCCCTGCGTATGCCAATTCGTCTCCGATCGCCTTCGACACCGCTCATCCGCGGCTGATGGCACTTGTTATCCTGCCGGCCTTCATGTATAGGCAGCCCATCCTAATGGGAAGCCGTAGCCTTTGCGTCTGCGGCTTCATTTATTCAATCGGTCCTCTTGTCGCAACGAATATGCGTCAAATTGGACGTTGCATGGCAGGAAGATTGTTATGAAGGCAGATATCCATCCCGACTATCACACGATCAAGGTAGTCATGACCGACGGCACCGAATACGAAACCCGCTCGACCTGGGGTTCTGAAGGCGCAGTCATGAACCTTGAAATCGACTCCAAGTCGCATCCGGCATGGACTGGTGGCAACCAGCAGCTCATGGACCGTGGCGGTCGCGTTTCCAAGTTCAACAAGCGTTTCGGCGGCCTCGGCCTCTAATCGCTGTCGCTTGGCAGAGTTAAAAAGCCCCGCTTCGGCGGGGTTTTTTTTGAGCTGATTGAACAACGAAAAACCGGCTGCGCGGGTGCAGCCGGTTTCGTGAATTCAGATTGCGCCGTTTCAGTTGTTGCCGAAGGCCGTCTGCAGCAGGCTGAGCTGCGCCTGTACGCTGTTCTGATTATCAGGAACGATCGGGGCTTCCGCCGGACGATAGATTTCGCGGTCGAGTAGGGCGACGCGGTTCTGCAGGCGCAAGGAGCGCTCGATCAGGTCGCGGAAGGATTCCGGCAGATCGCCCCAGCCGGGCGCGTTGCGATCGACGTTGAAGCCGTCGAGGCGAACTTTGTTTTTCTCCGCCAGAACCTGATCACGCGACATCTCGCCGTTGTTGACAGCGCGCTGCAGCAGAAGCCAGGAGGCCATCTGCATCAGGCGGGTGGTCAGGCGCATGGACTCGGCCGCATAGAGAACCGATGCCATGCGCGGCAGAACCTTGGAGGCAGCACGGCCCTGGCCATCGAGGTAGGCAGCGGTTTCTTCAACCAGCGACATGCCTTCCGAATATAGTGTCTTGAACTGCGAGGATGCGGCAGCGCGACCTGCAAAACTGATTGTGTTCAATCCGAGCTCTGACATTTAAATAGTCCCTGTTGCACGCATCTACTTATGGTCAGGTAACGCCAGCCAAATGGAAAAAGTTTCTTCGGCCGGTCTTTATGCTTTTAAGATGGTAGCTTTAGCGGAATTGCGCAAGGCGTTTCTTAAGAAAGGGTTAACTTCCACAGTTTCATGGAAATGATCCCCAGCGCAATAAAAAAGAAGAGCCGCAAAAGCGGCTCTCAAGGTAAAACAGGGAGAAAAATCAGACCAATTCACCGCATGGAAAACTGTCTGAGATCCAGAGAAGATCTGGATGAGTACAGTAATACCTTATAAAGCTTAATGGCCGCTTAAATCTGTCTCGAATTAACGCTCTTCGGCAGCTTGTTTTCTGCAATAGCCAGCCGACGAATTACGAGCGAAAGAGGCTTTCCGCCGCTGATCTTGTCGATGTCTTGCTGGCGGCCTCTGCCTCAAGTCTTGCGATTTCTGCCTTGAGTAGATCCACGCGCGCCCGCAGCTCGTCGACCGATAGGGTGGAGAGGTCGGCGCCGATCTCGTGGGCAACCTTTTTCTGCGGCCGGTCGTCGTCGATGAAGCTCATTTCAATCCTCCCGTTTCTGCCTCAGCTATATTTTAGGGCAGGATCGCCGGTTTCGGGAGTCTTGCCGGGTCCGGGGTTGGCAAGCGACATGCTTTCGGGGGTGAGCGTTTGCGAGGTCGCCGTCGGAATCGTCGTAAAGGCGTCTCGGTCTTCGACCGGAACCGCGGCGCGCATACGGCTGCGAATGATGGCGTAGGCGGTGATCAGCATGTGGGCGACCGCCGTCACAAGGAAAAGGGCGTGCGGGTTGATCATCGACATCACGGGGCCGCCGATGGTTGGGCCAATGATAGTGCCGATGCCATACAGCAGCAGCAGTCCGCCGGAGACCTTCACGAAATCCTCGGCCGAGGCATAGTCGTTGGCATGGGCAACAGCGATCGGATAGAGCGTATTGGCAACGGCGCCGTAGAGCACGACGAGGCCGATGATGAAAACCGGCGACGACGGATGCAGGACCGCGAGCAGCAGGCCCGCGAAAGCAGCGATAGCTGACATCGCCGCCAGCACGTAGCGCCGGTCGATGCGGTCGGAAAGCCGCCCTGCTGGCAGCTGCATCAGGGCGCCCGCGAAGATGGTGGCACTCATCATGATGGCGATGCTGGTATCGGAGAGGCCGGAGCCCGCGCCGAAGACAGCGCCCAGCGTTCCATAGGCGCCGTTGGCGATGCCGACGAGGAGAATGCCAAGGCAGGAGACCGGAGAATTGCGGTAGAGTGCCGGCAGATCGAGCTTCACGGCCTTCAGCGGCTGCGGCGAAGCTGCGGTCGAGAGCGTCGTCGGCAGCATCGCGATGCAGTAGAAGATGCCGCAGATCATGAACAGGACAGGCGTGCGCACATCCTCGAGAGGGATCATCATCTGGCCCGCCACGACGCCGAAGAGGGTGATGGCAATATAGAGCGAGAAGATCGCGCCGCGGCTCTCGTTCGTGGCGCGCTCGTTCAGCCAGCTCTCGATGATCATCGAGGTGCCGGCGGTAGCAAAGCCGGTGACGGCGCGCAAGAGTACCCACCACACCGGGTGAATGATGATGCCGCTGACAAGCGCGATGATCGCGATAATCGCAATGAAGCCAGAGAAGGCGCGGACGTGGCCGACGCGGCGCACCAGTTTCGGGGCGACGAGGCAGCCGATGACGAAGCCGGCGGCCCAGGATGTGCCGAGCAGGCCGAGGGTCGTTGTCGCGTAGCCTTCCAGGTTGCCGCGCACCGGAAGCAGGATACCCTGCAACCCGTTACCCATGAAGAGAAAGAGCGTCCCGAAGAGAAGCGAGGCGACGGACAGCAGATTTCTTTTCATATAGCAAAACTCTATGCGTTGAACGTCAAAGGACATGGCAACACACAGTGTCGCCCAGCCTCGAGATGATTGATTGTGCCCCCAAATGCCTTTACGGCATGAATAAATGCAGTCGTGACGTGAAAAAATGTCCGTCCTGTGACATTCAGAAGAGATGGAAAAATAAAGACATGACCAAGCTGATCGCTCTGCTGCTCATCCTGGCGATGGCGATTCAGCTGATCAAGCCGCTCGGCGTTCCCGGGCTGCGTCGGCGCATGGATTTCTGGAAGATCGCGCTGATCGCCTTCGCGATCTGGGCGGTGGCCCTGATCGGCCGCGATCTGTTCGTCTAGTACGAGATTTCGCCGCGCATGACCGGCGCGCAGCCGCCCGAGATCGTCACGTCGGTAACAGTGCCGTCCTTCTTGACAACGTCGATACGGATGATGCTGCGGCGCCCCATCTCGACGCCTTGCTCGATCCTCAGTGAGACGTTCATGTTTGCCTCAGGCTCCAGCGACACGAGGTACGCGCCGAGTGCTGCCGAGGCACTGCCAGTTGCCGGATCTTCCGGCACGTTGTCGAGCGGCGCAAACATCCGTGCGCGGATCACCCATGGCTCTTCCTGGGAGCGGACATAGACGAACAGCGAGAAGTCATGATTGCCTTCGGCGGTCGGGCCGGCGGCATCCTGAAAATAGGCGAGGTTCGGACGAACGCGGCCGAGGGCGGCAAGGTCCGCAAGTTCGGCAAAGACGAAGCTCAGACCTACCGATGCAACAACAGGTCGATGCTTGGCTACACGGATGTCCCCTGGCTCGATCGCGACGCAACGGGCAACGGTCTGCTCGGGTATCGTGTTGCCAATGGTGAGCGGCTTTGGCGCGCGAATGGATGCCGACAGAACGTCATCGCCGTCACGCTTCAAATTGACTTCGACAAGGCCTGCCCTCTCCTCGAAGCGCAGGCTATCGCTAACCGGCCGCCCGAAGACCTGACCCTGTCGGCCGAGCACATAGGCCGTGCCGACGTTCGGATGTCCGGCGAATGGCACTTCCATGGTGGGCGTGAAGATGCGGACACGGGCAGTGTTTGCCGGGTCTTCCGGCGGTAGTACGAAGGTAATCTCCGAATAGCCGAACTCTGCGGCGATGTTCTGCATGTCGGCATCGGTCAATCCGCGCGCATCCGTCATCACGGCCAGCGGGTTGCCTTCGAAGCGGGTGGTGGTGAAGACATCGAGGGTCGTGAAGGCTACGGTTTTCATGACGGCTCCGAGAGGGCGTGTGTCATGATCTCTACTGGCGATCCGCTGGCTGCTGAAGCCTGAAACTTGTCGCGGTTACAATGCAAAAACCGGCCGCCTAGGACGACCGGTTTCTTCTGTCTCATCGGTCGAGAAGAGGCTTACGCCGCCTTCTCGAGATCCTTCTTCCAGCTTCCCTTGGCGGCGAGGCTGTTCATCTCGGCGCGATGGGCAAAGGCGCGTTGGCCAGCGGCGATGTTCTCGGGCTTGCCGCCCCAGGCCTTCAGGGCCGTATCCTGCAGGGCGCGGCCGTAAGAGAAGGTGACAGCCCAAGGCAGGTCGTAACCCGAGTTGATCGCGGAAAGATGCGCAGTTGCTTCTTCGGTGGACTGGCCGCCGGAGAGGAAGGCGATGCCCGGAACAGCCGACGGAACGGTGCGCTTCAGCACCTCGACGGTGCGCTCGGCGACTTCAGCCACGGAAGCCTTGCGAGCATTCTTGCCGTCGATAACCATGTTCGGCTTCAGGATCATGCCTTCCAGGCTGACGCGGGCATCGGCCAGTTCTTCGAAGACGGTGCGCAGCGTCCATTCGGTGACTTCGGCGCAACGATCGATGTTGTGGTCGCCCGGCTTGCCGTCCATCAGGCATTCCGGCTCAACGATCGGTACGATGTTAGCCTGCTGGCAGAGCGCGGCATAGCGGGCAAGCGCGTGCGCATTGGCCTTCATGGAGCCCCAGGTCGGAAGCGTGGAGGAGATTGCGATCACGCCGCGCCACTTGGCAAAGCGGGCGCCGGCTTCATAATACTTCGCCAGGCGGTCTGCGAGACCGTCGAGGCCTTCGGTGATGGTTTCGCCGGGATAGGCAGCCATCGGCTTCGCGCCGATATCCACCTTGATGCCCGGGATGCTGTCGGCAGCGCGAATGATGTCCACGAAGGGCGTGCCGTCTGCCGCCTTCTGATGAAGGGTCTCTTCGTAGAGGATGACGCCGGAAATATACTGACGCATCGCGTCGTCCGTGCGGAACAGCATTTCGCGGTAGTCGCGGCGGCTCGTTTCCGTCGATTCGAGTCCGATCGTATCGAACCGCTTACCGATCGTGGCTGTCGATTCATCCGCTGCAAGCAGCCCGCGGCCACCAGCTACCATACGCACGGCAATGTCTTCCAAACGTTCGCTCATATCGTTCTCTCCACAGCAAAAAAATCGTCAACCAGTAGATATAGGTCGCGGATAACAGAAGTTTATGGGCGGGAAAACGGCAGCAAAATTGTTTGAAACGTTTGAATTTCTTTTAATCGTTTGAAAGTCTGGGCTTTTGCATTCGCTGCGAGCAAAAGACCGCGGCACTTTCGCACCGCGGTCTATCTACATGTAAAATTTGTTGAATTCGGTTGGCCGAATTATTTGGCCTTGCTGAGCACAGCGACGCCGGGAAGGACTTTACCCTCCATCCACTCCAGGAAAGCGCCGCCGGCCGTTGAGACATAGCTGAAATCATCCGCAACCCCGGCATGGTTCAGCGCCGCGACCGTGTCGCCACCACCGGCAACAGAGGTGAGCTTGCCGGCCTTGGTGCGCTCGGCCGCAAATTTCGCGGCCGCGACCGTTGCCTTGTCGAACGGTTCGATCTCAAAAGCGCCAAGCGGCCCGTTCCAGACCAGCGTATTGGCGCGCTCGATCCAGGCCTTGATCGCCTCGACCGATTTCGGGCCGACGTCCAGCACCATCGCGTCGCTGGGGATCGCATCGATTGCGACCGTTTCATTAGCGGCGTTCGCCTTGAATTCGCGGGCGACAACGCCGTCTTCCGGGAGAATGATGGCGCAGCCGGCGGTGGCTGCTTCGATCATGATCTGCTTTGCGGTGTCAGCAAGATCGTGCTCACAGAGCGACTTGCCAACATTGGTGCCGCGCGCGGCGATGAAGGTGTTGGCCATCCCGCCGCCGATTACCAGCGCATCGACCTTCTTCACGAGGTTCATCAGAAGATCGATCTTGGTCGAAACCTTGGCGCCGCCGACGATGGCGACGACAGGCCGGGCCGGGTTGCCAAGGCCGCTCTCCAGTGCCTCAAGCTCGGCCTGCATTGTGCGGCCGGCGTGGGCGGGAAGATGGTGAGCGAGACCTTCCGTCGAAGCGTGTGCGCGGTGAGCAGCGGAGAAGGCGTCGTTGACATAGATGTCACCGTTGGCGGCCAGCGCCTTGACGAAATCCGGGTCGTTCTTCTCTTCGCCCTTGTGGAAACGGGTGTTTTCCAGGAGCAGGATGTCGCCGTTCTTCATCGCCCCAACTGCGGCGGCAGCTGCGGCGCCGATGCAGTCGCCAGCGGTCGCCACGGGATGGTCCAGCACCTCCTCGACGGACGGAGCGATCAGCGACAGCGAAAGGTCCGGCGACGGGCCGTCCTTGGGGCGGCCGAAATGCGCCAGCAGGATCACCTTGGCACCATTCTTGGAGAGCTCCAGGATCGTCGGGGCAACACGCTCGATGCGCGTGGTGTCGGTTACTTTGCCGTCTTTGACCGGAACATTGAGGTCAACGCGAACGAGAACGCGCTTGCCGGCAACATTGTTGAGGTCGTCGAGGGTCTTGAAGGAAGGCATGGAAAAATCCGTTCGTTATTGCCCAAAAGATGCGGCGACCATAGCAAGGATGATCGCAGACGCAAGGCAGTCATTGCGGGTTTTGATCGGCCTTGGCCGAGGCCGCGGCGGCGGCTGCTTCCCGGTTCCTGCGGCCTTTGATGCGGTCGCGGATGCGGTCGATGATATCGTGCAGATTGAGGAAGATCGGCAGCGCGGTGGCGGGCTCGACTGCCTCTAGCGACATGCCGACCGAGGTGATGTGGTCCTGATCATCGAGGTCGCGGACGATGAGAATGATCGAGCCTAGACGTACTCGGTCCGCATAGTCCGCCTTGCCACCCAGGCGATGCTTCATCAGTTCCGCGATCGTCAGTCCTTTCTCGGATTCGTTCAGCAGGCCGGGGCCATAGGCGGCATCAAGGTCGGCAGCAGGTCGGGCCGGCGAGAGCGCGAATGCGCCGAAGAAATCCGCGTCGTCCTCCTCCACCGGCGCGCGGCTGGCAAAGAGCTTGTCGAGCAGCCGCGAATAGGAGGGAACGACGAAGAGATAGACAAGATCGTTTTCGCGCAATCGGCCGGCGTATTGATAACGCATCGACTTGCCGTCACGGATGACGAGCGACGGCGTTGCCCAGCGTGGGATGCGTTCGCCGCGCAGCACCGGGCTATCCTTGATCACGCGGTAGGAGAGAAGCTCATGGTTTGCCGCGCCAGGCAGATCAACTTCGACCTTGTCGACCGCGCCCATACGCGGCGGGATGATGAGCCCGAGTTTCTTGGCGACCGGCTTGATCGTCCACCCCTGTACGAGCAGCGAGACGAGCACGATGATGAAGGCGCAGTTGAAATAGATCTGGCCATTCTCCAGGCCGCCGAGAATGGGCATGATGGCGAGCAGGATCGAAACTGCGCCGCGCAAGCCGACCCAGGCAACAAAGCCGATCTCCTGCTGCGTATAGTCGAAGGGGAGCAGCGATAGCCATATGGCGAGGGGGCGCGCAATGAAGATCAGGAACAGGGCGAGCAGAACGGCGGGAATGGCGATTGCCGGAAATTGCGACGGCGTCGCAAGGAGCCCGAGCACCAGGAACATGATGATCTGGGCGAGCCAGGTCATGCCATCCTGGAAGCGCTTGATGGAGGCATAGCCCTGCAGCTTGCGATTACCCGCGTAAATTCCCGCGACATAGACGGCGAGGAACCCGCTGCCGCCGACTGCTCCAGTCGCGGAGAAGACTAGCAACGCCAGCGCCAGCACGAAGATCGGAGTGAGGCCGCGATCGGTTTCCAGTTGGCTGACGATCAGCGAGATCATCATGCCGCCGAGTAGGCCGAGGATGACACCGAGGCCCATCTGCTGCACGAACATGGCGAGCATGCCGATGTTGATGCCGTGGTAGCGTTCGCCGCTGGCGAGAATCTCGACGAGAGCGATGGTCAGGAAGATCGCCATCGGGTCGTTGGTTCCGGATTCCACTTCCAGCGTCGAGCGGACCTTGTCGCGGATATTGATGCCGCCAATGCGCAGCAGGAAGAAGACGGCGGCGGCGTCGGTCGAGGCGACGATGGAGCCGAGCAGCAGGCCTTCCAACCACGTGAAGTTCAGGAGCCACATGGCAGCGACGCCAACGAGCGACGCCGTCATGAGGACGCCGACAGAGGCGAGCGTCAGCGAGGGCACCGCGGCAAGCTTGAAGGCTTGCACCGGCGTTCCGAAGCCTGAGTCGAACAGGATGACCGCAAGCGCAATCGAGCCGAGGATATAGGCGAGGTAGTTGTTGGTGAACTCGATCCCGAGACCGTCAGTCCCCGCTAGCAGGCCGATCGCCAAAAAAAGCAGGAGCAGGGGGGCGCCGAAGCGGAAGGCGAGCAGGCTGGAGAATGCGGCGAGAAGCACGAGCGTCGTCGACACCAGCACGACGATGTAGAACGCTTCCATGCCTGTCCCCTTACCCGCAATTCAATGCAGACCGCCCCCGGTCCCGCAGCCCATTCCAGATCGCCCTTTCGTGGTCACTCAAGCCAGCTATGAGTAAACGGCAAAACAAGCAGGATGGGTAGGCCTTGCGGTCCAACCCGTGCTGTTTTGCGGCTTCATGCTGCTGTTTTGGCGTGCCGGATGGCAAAGCCGGATGAGCGCTCACGAAGAGCATGAATCGAGTGTATGAGCAAATCGGGCGATAGCAGGGCAGAAGCCGCGCTCTTGCGCTTTTCCTCTCGTTCAATGAATGCCGCGTGGGACAGGGCAACGCCCCCAGGCTTCCGCTCTCTCTCAGGCGTCGTCGTCCTCATCATCCTCGCCATCGGCGAGGTCAGAAATCGGGACCAGAAAGACAACAAACTCATCGTCGATCGTGCGTTCTGGATCGTCGTCGAATTCGTAGGCGTGCTCGACTTCACTCGCCTCTTCGGCGGTCGCCTTGCGCAGCGTGAGCGCCGTGACCCCATTCCAAACCGGCTTGCCCTGCGATTGCAGGACCGTCAGGTCCTCGCGGAAATCCTCGGCCTCGAAGAAATTCTTGGCGTCGTCGGCATTCTCGGAGCGGAAACTTGCGATCGCCTGGCCGCCGATTTCGATCGTAAAGTAGTCCATCAAAATTCTCTTTCGCTTCTGTGCCGTCTTAGCTTCGATCGACAGTACGGCGATCGGCGGCGCAGCGCCAGTCCCTATCCTTCCCCGGGAACGGACTATCGAGGGCCCATGATGCGGGTGGAGGCCATCAGCGGCTGCCCCTCGGCGATCTGCTTCGAACTGCGCCCGCCAACGACGCTCAAGCTCAAAACGCTCGCAATCATAAGGAAAACGATGATCGTCATGAGAATTTTCATGGGTGAATCCGCCAGCCATTCATCCGGCATTCTCTGTTGGCTTTGACGCTAGTCAGTTCGACGCCAAAAGAAAAGCGGCCCGGTTGCCCGAGCCGCTTTCCACGAACTATGTCGCGACGCTCTTAGATGAGCTTTGCGAAAGCAACGGCCGTGTCGGACATGCGGCTGGAGAAGCCCCACTCGTTGTCGTACCAGGACAGGACGCGCACGAAGTTGCCTTCCATGACCTTCGTCTGGTCGGTCGCGAAGATCGAGGAGTGGCTGTCATGGTTGAAGTCGCGGGAAACGAGCGGCTCGTCGGTGTAGCCGAGGATGCCCTTGAGCTTGCCGTTTGCAGCAGCCTTGATCGCTTCGTTGATCTCGCCGACGGTCGTGGCCTTCTTGGCAACGAACTTGAAATCGACCACCGAGACGTTCGGGGTCGGCACGCGGATCGACGTACCGTCGAGCTTGCCCTTCAGATGCGGCAGAACGAGGCCAACAGCCTTGGCAGCGCCCGTGGAGGTCGGGATCATGGAGAGGGCTGCGGCGCGGGCGCGGTACAGATCCTTGTGCATGGTGTCGAGCGTCGGCTGGTCACCCGTGTAGGAGTGAATGGTGGTCATGAAGCCGTGGTCGATGCCGACGGCGTCATCGAGAACCTTCACGACCGGCACGAGGCAGTTCGTCGTGCAGGACGCGTTGGAGATGACCAGGTGCTCCTTGGTGAGCTGGTCGTGGTTGACGCCGAAAACGACGGTCAGGTCGGCACCGTCGGCAGGAGCCGAAACGATAACGCGCTTTGCGCCGGCCGTCAGGTGTGCGGCAGCCTTTTCGCGAGCGGTGAAGATGCCGGTGCACTCCATCGCGATGTCGACGCCGAGTTCCTTGTGCGGCAGCGTTGCCGGGTCCTTGATCGCGGTCACCTTGATCGGCTTGCCGCCAGCAACCGTGATGGTGTCGCCTTCAACCTTCACTTCGGCCGGGAACTTGCCGTGGATGGAATCGTAGCGCAGCAGGTGGGCGTTGGTCTCGACCGGACCGAGGTCGTTGATCGCAACGACTTCGATGTCGGTGCGGCCGGATTCGACGATGGCGCGGAGAACGTTACGGCCGATGCGGCCGAAGCCGTTGATGGCAACCTTTACAGTCATGTGCATTCACTCCCTAGAGATGGGGCTTGCGGATTGAATTGGAGAGCGCCTGGGCGCTCCCTCTATAGCGCCGCACGTCATATGACGCGCAAAGACGCTATAGCATTTAGAAACTGCGCATAATCCTTTCTTCAAATCGGAACCGATTTGAAGGGCTATGCGCGGAGTTTTGCTTCTGCGGCAGCGACCACGGCGTCCGCGGTGATGCCAAAATGCTTGAAGACTTCCTTCGCCGGACCGGACGCGCCGAACCCCTTCATGCCAACGAAAGTGCCTTCAGGCCCGATGAAGGCATCCCAGCCTTCGCGGACAGCGGCTTCCACGGCGATCTTCACCGGTGAGTTGCCGATGACTTCCTTGCGGTAGGCGTCCGGCTGCTCGAAGAACAGCTCGGTGCAGGGAACGGATACAACGCGAACGCTGACGCCCTTGGCTTCCAGTGTTGCGCGGGCGGCAACGGCAAGCTCAACTTCCGAGCCCGACGCGAAGATCGTCGCCTTCGCGTCGGCATTGCCGGCGAGCGTGTACGCGCCCTGTTCGCAGAGGTTCCTCTCGCTGTACTCGGTGCGCACCGTCGTCAGGTTCTGGCGGGTGAGCGCGAGGGCGGAAGGGCGGTTTTTGGTCTTGGCGGCAATCTGCCAGCACTCAGCGGTTTCCGTGGCGTCGGCCGGACGGAAGACCTGCAGGTTCGGAACGGCGCGCAGGCCAGCGATCTGCTCGACCGGCTGGTGCGTCGGGCCGTCTTCGCCGACGCCGATCGAGTCATGCGTCAGAACGTGCACCACACGGATACCCATGAGGGCTGCCAGACGGATCGGCGGGCGGCAATAATCCGAGAAGATCAGGAAGCCGCCGCCATAAGGAATAAGACCGCCATGCAGCGCGATGCCGTTCATGGCCGAAGCCATGCCATGCTCGCGGATCCCCCAGTGCATGTAGCGGCCGGCGAAATCCGTCGGCGTGATGGAATGCATCTGGCTGGTCTTGGTGTTGTTCGACGGCGTCAGGTCGGCCGAGCCGCCGAGCGTTTCCGGCAGGAAGCCATTGATGACCTCGAGCGCATCTTCCGATGCCTTGCGGGTTGCTATTGTCGGCTTGGTTTCGACGAGCTTCTTCTTGTATGCGCTGATCGCCGCATCGAAACCTTCCGGCAGGTTTCCGGCAAAGCGGCGGGTGAACTCAGCCTTGTGCGATGACTTGGCGAGTCCGTCTTCCCAGGTCTTGACGAGGTCAACCGAGCGGCTACCAGCTGCACGCCATGCGTCGAGAACGTCGGAGGGAACGACGAAGGGCTCGTATTCCCAGTTGAGCGCCTCGCGGGTCGCGGCGATTTCATCGGCGCCGAGCGGGTTGCCGTGAACCTTGTGGGTGCCCTGCTTGTTCGGAGCGCCGAAGCCGATGATCGTCTTGCAGGCGATGAAAGTCGGGCGATCGGACTTATGAGCAGCTTCGATGGCGGCGGCGATGGCAGCCTGGTCGTGACCGTCGATCTCGATCGTGTTCCAATGAACGGCCTTGAAGCGGGCGATCTGGTCGGTCGAGTCGGACAGCGAGACGGCGCCGTCGATGGTGATCGAGTTGTTGTCCCAGAAGAGGACGAGCTTGTTGAGCTTCAGGTGGCCCGCAAGCGCGATCGCCTCATGGCTGATGCCTTCCATCAGGCAGCCGTCGCCGCAGATGGCATAGGTGTAATGGTCCTGAAGCTCGGGACCGAACTCGTCGCGCAGCTTGCGCTCGGCGATCGCCATGCCGACGGCATTGGCAATGCCCTGTCCGAGCGGGCCGGTCGTCGTTTCAATGCCGGTCGCGTGACCATATTCAGGATGGCCGGCGGTCTTCGAGCCGATTTGACGGAACTGCTTCAAGTCCTCGACCGTCATGTCGGGGTAGCCGGTCAAATAGAGCAGCGAGTAGAGCAGCATCGAGCCGTGGCCGGCCGACAATACGAAGCGGTCACGGTTCGGCCAATGCGGCTTCTTCGGGTCAAACCGCAGATATTTCGTGAAGAGAATCGTCGCTACGTCGGCCATGCCCATTGGCATGCCGGGATGTCCCGAATTCGCCTTTTCGACTGCATCCATGGCGAGGAAACGGATCGCATTTGCCATCCGGTCGTTTTGTTCAGGAGAGGTCATGGCTATTCCACGGGTTCCGGGTGTCGGGGGGATGGCCTCAAGCCTGTGGAGACCATCAATGAGAGCGGGTGACACATAGCAGTTGGAACGGCCAAGTCAATAAATTGAAGGGCCTCCAGAAGCCACTCCAATCGATTTTAGACATTTGACCATCAATTTTTACAAAAGTTGACCAGCGATCGAGGTGACGATTGATTTTCGTCATCCACAGAATAGGTCGGTAGCCGCGGTGCCGGCTTTATTGACGTGCCCTTGGCGAGGCGCGTATCCTTTTGGAAATACTGGATCGGTCTCGGGCGCCGATTCGCGGGTCTTGTGCGGGGAACCGGAAGAGACATGACGCCTACAGGCAAAATCATGGAAGCAGCACTCAACGAGCTGCGGCAAGCGATCTCAGGGCTTGAGAACGCGGTCGAGATGCGTATCGAGCACCAGCGGGAGCAGGGTGAGATCGAAGGCGAAGTTCGCCGTATTCATGCCGATCGCTCGAAGCTTGCCCAGGAACTGGACCAGGCCGAATTCCGCGCGAACCGGCTGGAAGAAGTCAATCGCGAGGTCTCGCGACGGCTGGTGACGGCCATGGAGACGATCCGCGCGGTTCTGGACCGATAGAAGGGCGCAGCACATGGCGCAGGTAACTGTAACGATCGACGGCAAGGCCTATCGCATGGCCTGCGAGGAAGGACAGGAAGACCACCTGACCGATCTCGCGACGCGCTTCGACAATTATGTCGGTCATCTCAAGGGCCAGTTCGGCGAAATCGGCGACCTCCGGATCACCGTCATGGCAGGCATCATGGTCATGGACGAGATTTCGGAACTAACCCGCCGCGTCGCCGGTCTCGAATCCGAGCTCGATACGCTGCGGAACACCAGCGACACGGTTCTCGCAGCGAACGCCCGCACTGAGGAAAGCCTTGCGGCGGCCCTTGGCGAGGTAACCAGCCGTATCCGCGGCATCACCGACAAGCTGAATGGCCGCGCGCCCGCCGAACTCAATTAAATAGGAGCGGCGTCGCCAGCCCTCTGGCGTGTCGCTGAAATCAGCCTTATATAGCGGAGTGCGGTCTGCGCCTCTCGACAGGAACCACAATCCCTGGGGCCATACTCGATCCAAAGGGAGCTGTCCCTGACCAGGCTCGTGGGCCTGGACACACGGTGCCCACCTACGTTTGTAGGCGCCCAGGATCGTAAACATCCATCGGTTGTCGTGGATCGCACTTTCCTTTCTATCCACTTTCACGCTGTGCTGCTGGTGCAATGCAGATGTGAGGCACACTTCACTTGCTTGCAGCAATGCGAATGCTAGTTTCCGGAATTATATCGATTTAATTTCCAGGAGATTTCAGATGCAGCTTGGCATGGTGGGTTTGGGCCGCATGGGCAACTACATGGTTCAGCGATTGATGCGCGGTGGCCATGAATGCGTCGTCTACGACGCCAAGCCGGAAAGCGTTGCCGATCTCGTTGGCAAAGGGGCGGTTGGCAGCGCCTCTATCGAGGAGTTCGTCTCGAAGCTGTCGCGGCCGCGCGCCGTCTGGCTGATGTTGCCGGCGGCCATCACCGATAAGGTCATTGCGCAGCTTCTGCCGTTGCTGCACGACGACGACATCATCATTGACGGTGGCAACTCCTATTACCACGACGACATCAGGCGCGGCGCGGAACTCATCACCAAAGGCATCCACTATGTCGATGTCGGCACCAGCGGCGGCGTCTTCGGCCTGGAGCGCGGCTATTGCCTGATGATCGGTGGTGAGAAAGGGGTCGTTCAGTCGCTGTCGCCGATTTTTGCATCGCTGGCACCGGGGCAGGGAGATATCGCTCCTTCCGCGGGTCGCAGCGCGCATCCGGAAAGCACGGCGGAGCAGGGCTATCTTCATTGCGGTCCCCACGGCGCAGGCCACTTCGTCAAGATGGTGCACAACGGCATCGAGTATGGCCTGATGGCGGCCTATGCCGAAGGGTTGAACATTCTAAAGCATGCCAACGTCGGTGCGGCCACGCACGAGGTCGATGCCGAAACCGCACCTTTGGCGCACCCCGAATACTATCGTTACGACCTCAACCTGCCGGATATTGCCGAAGTATGGCGCCGCGGCAGCGTTATCACCTCCTGGCTGCTCGATCTAACGGCCGACGCGCTGCACGCCGATCCGGTCCTCACCAAGTATGCCGGCCGCGTTTCCGACTCCGGCGAAGGCCGGTGGACGATCATGGCGGCGATCGATGAAAGTGTGCCGACGCCGGTGCTGAGCGCGGCGCTTCATGGCCGCTTCGCATCGCGCGACAAGGATGAGTTCGCCAACAAGGTGCTCTCGGCCATGCGCGCAGGCTTCGGCGGTCACGTTGAAAAGCCGAAGGACTAAGCTGCAAACCTTTCGTTTTCCAAGCCCGCGCAGCGCCATCTGTGCGGGCTTTCCTTTTGTACGGCGCGATATATTGTCGACAGATCGCTTGGGGGGAAAGGGATGACGGGTCTGGCAATGGGCGCGCGTGGCATGATGCAACTGCTGATATCGATGACGTTCGCCCTTGCCGTTGCTTGGGGTGCCGCCGCTCAGACCGCCAACCTACCGTCACCGCCTCCCACGCCCACGACCGCGGCTGCTCAACCGCCGGCAGAAGTTCGGCAGATGCTCGAGCTGATGCAAACGCCGCAGGTGAAAGAGTGGATGGCGACGCAAATGAAAGCCGCGCCGGCTGCCACCCAGGCAGAGGCTGGCGAAATGTCGGCCCTGTCCGAGCTCGTCGATCATGCTCGCCGCCATGTCGAGATGGTCTCCGATGCCGCGATGGAGCTTCCGGGCGAAGTCGAGTCCGCTTCCGGCATCGTAGAACGCGAGGTCGCGCCAAGCGGTTGGGTGCTAATAACAACGAAAGTCATTGCACTTTTCCTGTCCGGAGCGGTTGTCGAGCTGCTGTTTCGTCTCCTCGTGCCGAAACCGCGAATCCGACGGACTGATGACGAGGTCGTCACCGTTGCCCATCACGCTACGGCAAACCTGCTTTATCGCATTGTTCCGGCAATCGTCTTTTCCATGGCGACACTGGTGCCCCTGCTTGCTTTCAACTGGCCACCGATCACACGATCCATGGCCATCGCCATCGCGATCGCGCTCATCGTTGCTCGTTTTACCGTTGCGCTGGGGCGGCTCCTGGTCGTCGTTGCCACCTTGCAGCGCGCGGATGGCGAGCGCCAGATTTCACGAGCGCGGGCCCTTTTTTGGTTCCGCCGCTGCGCGACCTTCGCGATCTACTTCGCGTTCGGATGGGCGGCGATCCAACTGATGGTGCCGCTCGGCTTTTCCGAAGGCGCGCGCTACTTCGTCGGCTATATTCTTGGTATCGGGCTGTTTGCTATCGCGGTGGAGGCGGTCTGGCACCGCCC
Organism: Rhizobium sp. R693; assembly: GCF_002211315.1. Taxonomy (NCBI): domain Bacteria; kingdom Pseudomonadati; phylum Pseudomonadota; class Alphaproteobacteria; order Hyphomicrobiales; family Rhizobiaceae; genus Rhizobium; species Rhizobium sp. R693. The sequence goes on from NZ_LOKY01000047.1 coordinate 289,619, forward strand.
CGTCGAGGAGGGCGAGCATCGTAGCGTCACCGTTTCCTGGGGACTGACGCTCTATTTCGCTGTGCTTTGGCTTCTTTGGGTGTCAGGCTTCAATCTGCTGCTGTGGCTCGGGATCTATGCCGTGCTCCTGCCGCGCGCACTTTCCGTCGCAACGCTGGCCGTTCGCTCCTTGCATCAGGCGGAGGCAGGCTTTCTCGCCGGGCGCCGGATCGCGACCGTGCTGCTTGATCGCGGCGTTCGCGCGCTCATCATCGCAGCCGCTGCCTTCTGGTTCGGACGTATGATCGGGCTCGTGGCAGACCGCATGGCGGCGGGAGAGACCATGATCGACCGCATTGCTCGCGGCGCGATCGGCGGCATCGTCATCTTGCTCGCTGCCGATCTGTTGTGGCACCTGGCGCGCGCTTACATCAACGGCAAGCTCGATGACTCTCGGATCGAAGGCGCGATGACAGACGAGGAAAAAGCCAGCCGTGCCCGCCTGCAGACCCTGTTGCCGATCTTCCGCAATATTCTCGCCGTTGTTATCGCGGTTATTGCTGTCCTGATGGTGCTGTCGGGCCTGGGGGTGGAGATCGGGCCTCTGATCGCAGGCGCCGGGGTGGTCGGCGTTGCCGTCGGTTTCGGAGCGCAGACCATCGTGAAGGACGTCATCAGCGGCATGTTCTATCTCTGGGACGATGCCTTTCGCGTCGGCGAATATATCGAGAGCGGCAGCCACAAGGGCGTGGTCGAGGCGTTCAGCTTGCGCTCCGTCCGGCTGCGGCACCATCGCGGGCCGCTGACGACAGTGCCGTTCGGCGAACTCGGCGCGGTCAAGAATCTCAACCGCGACTGGACCATCGACAAGATCACGCTGAACGTGACCTACGATACCGACCTCGTGAAGGCGAAGAAGGTGATCAAGCAGATCGGACAGCAGTTGCTTGATAATCCCGATTACAGTCCGCACATCATCGAAACGCTGAAGATGAAGGGCGTCGAGCAGTTCGGCGAGTTCGCAATTGTCATCCGGCTGGCAATGATGACCAAGCCCGGCGAGCAGTTCGTCATCCGGCGCAATGCGCTGGCGATGATCCGCAACGCCTTCAAGGAGAACGGCATCGAGTTTGCTGTCCCGACGGTTCAGGTTTCGAGCGAAGTGCACGAGGCTGAAGCGCATGCCGCTGCCGCCCGCCAACTCTCGCAACGCCCGAGCTCGGATGAGCCTGCGGCATAGCGTCCGAGTGCTTGCAGTCGCTCGAGCGGTCCTGCCGCCGCCCCCCCCCCAAACGCTGCTAACGTTACGAAATTGCAATGTGCGTAGGTGCGCCCTGCGCCAAATTTGCCCCAATTGGGGATGAAGCAGGCGACAACGGCGGGTCAGGGGTGGGCAGGCTACGCATTCATAGAGCTTGCGTGCCGCGCGTGTTACGTGTTTCGAACATGATTCCCACCAAACTGGAATATTGCGACGGTACGAGATGTCGGGACACGGCAAGTTGGAAGAAATAGAAGAGGCCGAGGAATCTTCGGTGCGTGGATTGTTCAGACGCTATCGCGCGCTCCTGACGGCATTGGCGACGCTCGCGCTCTTCTGTCTTGTCGGCTTTGCGATTGTGCAGCTCACCAACGAAGTGCGTTACGACGACGTTGTGCAGGCGCTGGCGGATACGAAGGTCAGCTCAATCCTGCTGGCGCTGGTCTTTACGGGCCTGAGCTTCCTGGCCCTTGTTTTCTATGACGTCAACGCCATTGAATATGTCGGCCGCAAGCTGCCGTTTCCGCAGGTGGCGCTGACTGCCTTTAGCGCCTATGCCGTTGGCAACACAGCCGGCTTCGGTGCGCTCAGCGGCGGGGCAATTCGTTATCGCGCCTATTCACGGCTCGGCTTGACGCCCGAGGAGATTGGCCGGGTCATTGCCTTCGTAACGCTGTCGTTCGGGCTCGGGCTTGCAGGTGTCGCGGCGATCGCGCTCCTGATCATTTCCGATGAGATTGCGCCGTTGATTGATGTTGGCAGCGTTACCCTGCGGCTGTTGGCCGGTGCGGTCATCGCCGGCCTGGGCGTCATCATGTTCATGGGGCGGGACGAGCGCGCGATCAACCTGGGTCCGGTCGAAATCCGTCTGCCGGACTCGCGCACATGGTCGCGGCAGTTCCTGGTGACCGCTTTCGACATCGCCGCCTCGGCGACGGTCCTCTACGTCCTGCTGCCGCAGGCGGCGATCAGCTGGCCGGTATTCTTGGCGGTCTATGCGATCGCTGTTGGTCTTGGTGTCCTGAGCCACGTTCCGGCCGGTCTCGGCGTGTTCGAGACCGTAATTATCGCTTCGCTTGGCAGTGCGGTGAACATCGACGCGGTGCTTGGCTCGCTGGTGCTCTATCGCCTGATCTACCACGTTCTGCCGCTGCTGATCGCCGTCCTTGCCGTATCGGCGACCGAGCTTCGCCGGTTCGCTGATCACCCGGTCGCGTCGGGCATCCGGCGGATCGGCATCCGGTTGATGCCGCAGTTGCTCTCGACGCTGTCGCTGCTTCTCGGCGTCATGCTTGTCTTTTCGAGCGTGACGCCGACGCCGGACCAGAACCTCGAGTTTCTCGCGAACTACCTGCCGCTGCCGATTGTCGAAGGCGCGCACTTCCTATCGAGCCTGCTTGGGCTGGCGTTGGTCGTTGCCGCACGCGGCCTAGGCCAGAAGCTCGATGGTGCCTGGTGGGTGTCGATCCTGTCTGCCGCGGCGGCGCTGACCTTGTCGCTGCTGAAGGCGATCGCGCTGGTCGAGGCATGTTTCCTGGGCTTCCTGATTTTCGGCCTCTTCGTTAGCCGCCGGTTGTTCCGCAGACATGCTTCCCTTCTCAACCAGACGCTGACGGCCTCGTGGCTGATGGCGATAGCCGTCATCTGCGTCGGTGCGATCGTGATCTTGCTCTTCGTATATCGCGACGTGGAGTACAGCAGAGAGCTCTGGTGGCAGTTCGAATTCGCCGGCGAAGCGCCGCGTGGTCTTCGCGCCGTGCTTGGCATCTCCATCATTTCCTCGGCGATTGCGATCTTCAGCCTGCTTCGTCCGGTGGCAGTCAAACCGGAGCCGGCGTCAACAGATGCGTTGGAGCGGGCAGTCAATATCGTCGAGAAGCAGCGCTATGCCGACGCCAATCTTGTGCGGATGGGCGACAAGAGCATCATGTTCTCCGAGAAGGGTGACGCCTTCATCATGTACGGAAGGCAGGGACGCTCATGGATCGCCCTCTTCGATCCGATCGGTGAGCGCAGCGCCATTCCAGAGCTGGTGTGGCGCTTCGTGGAGTCGGCTCGCGCTGCCGGCTGCCGCGCGGTCTTTTATCAGATCTCGCCGGCGCTCCTTTCCCACTGTGCCGATGCGGGGTTGAGGGCATTCAAACTGGGTGAACTTGCTGTCGCCGATCTCAAGACGTTCGAAATGAAGGGCGGCAAGTGGGCCAACCTGCGGCAAACCGCGAGCCGCGCCCAGCGTGACGGCCTTGAATTCGAGGTTATCGCGCCGGAAGACGTTCCCGCCGCGATGGATGAGCTTGCCGCGGTTTCAAATGCCTGGCTCGAGGACCATAATGCCAAGGAGAAGGGCTTCTCGCTCGGCGCGTTCGATCCTGACTATATCGTTGCCCAGCCGGTTGGCATCCTGAAGCGTGAAGGCAAGATTGTCGCCTTCGCCAACATGTTGATAACGGCCGCGAAGGACGAGGGGACCATCGACTTGATGCGTTTCTCGCCGGATGCCCCAAAGGGGTCGATGGACTTCCTCTTCGTCCAGATCATGGAATACCTGCGCGACCAAGGCTTCTCGCATTTCAATCTCGGCATGGCGCCGCTCTCGGGCATGTCGAAGCGCGAGATGGCGCCGGTATGGGATCGTATCGGCAGCACCGTCTTCGAGCATGGCGAGCGATTTTATAATTTCAAAGGCCTCAGGGCCTTCAAATCAAAGTTCCATCCGCAATGGCATCCGCGATATCTTGCGGTTTCGGGTGGAGGCAATCCGATGCTTGCTCTGATGGACGCAACATTCCTGATCGGCGGCGGATTGAGAGGGGTAGTGAGGAAATGATGAAAAGACACCTTCTTGCGACCGTCTGCGCCCTGTCACTGTCCGTTCCGGCGGCAATGGCGGCGACCGAGGCGACACAGAGCTTTGAGACCGGGCTTATCCCGTCACCGCACATCTTCCTGCCCGAAGGAGACGTGAAGGGGGCAGTCGTGCTGATATCGGATGGCGCCGGCTGGGGCGACAGCGAGAAGGCGGAGGCAGGCCGTCTCGTCGATCAGGGAGCCGTCGTCATCGGTATCGACTTCCCGTCCTATATGAATGCACTCAGAAACTATGACGTTAGCCAGAACGACGGCTGTATCTACATGGTGTCCGATATTGAATCGCTGAGCCAGCAGGTCCAGCGCGCGGCCGGCAACAGTGCATATCATCTACCGATTGTTGCCGGTGTCGGCGAGGGCGGCGCGCTAGCATTGGCGATTGCTGCGCAGACCCCGGATGCGACGATCAGCCAGACGCTGGCGATCGATCCCGTTGCCGGCATTCCGCTTACCAAGGAACTGTGCACGCCGGCGAAGAAGCAGACGGTCGGCGATCGCATGATCTACGAGCTCAGCGACACATCGCTGCCGGACCCGATCATCGCATCGTTCACGGCCTCCGCCAACAAAGACGGCCGCGCGCATGTCGAGGAACTCAAGAAACAGCATTCCGCCATCGATATCCGCGACTCCGAGGACGATGCCCAAACGACGCTCGGCGACACACTCTCCGACCTTATCGACGCCTCCGGCAGTGCCGACAATCCGCTCGGCCTGCCGCTCACCATTCTGGATGCCAAGCCGGCCTTCGACACCATGGCGATCATCTATTCCGGCGACGGCGGCTGGCGTGACATCGACAAGGAGGTCGGTGCGGCGTTGCAGAAACAGGGTGTCCCTGTCGTCGGCATCGACTCGCTGCATTATTTCTGGTCGGAACGGGAGCCGCAGCAGACTGCGGACGATCTCGGCAAGATCATCGAGCTCTATCGCAAGCAGTGGAAGGTGAAGCACGTATTGCTCATCGGCTATTCCTTCGGAGCCGATGTCGTGCCCGCCGCCTTTTCTCGGCTGAAACCGGCTGCCAAGGGAGCCGTTGCCCAGATGTCGCTCCTTTCTCTCTCGCATGAGGTCGATTACCAGATATCCGTCATGGGCTGGTTGGGCCAGAAGACCGAGGGTGCCGGTGGCGATCCCGTTGATGACCTGAAGAAGGTCGATCCGAAAATCGTCCAGTGCATCTACGGAAAGGAAGATGACGACGAAGTCGCTTGTCCTGATCTCAAGGACAGCGGTGTCGATGTGATCGCCCTTGCCGGGGACCACCACTTCGATGAAAACTATGAGCTCCTGAGCAAGACGATCATCGACGGGCTGAAGGCGCGACTGCAGGACTAGAGCGCATCGTTCCGTCAGAGGTTAGCGCATCAGATAGTCTTCACTCCAGCCGAGAGCGGCGATATCGCCGCTCCGGAAGCGGCTGTCGTCCGCGACGATGAATTCGTCGAGCTGTGGCGGCGGCACGCTCGTTCCCGCCAGCATCGCGTGAACCTGGCCGCGATGATGTGTCTGATGCTGGAACAGATGGTTCAAGACGTCCTCCATCCGCTCGCGCTGGATGCGCTCCGCACGATGAATCTCGGTCGTTGACGCCAATTTTTCTGGGGTGGCGGCTTCGCACAATGCCACCAACCGACGATCGACTTTGGCCTGCTCTGCAGCAAGCGCAGCGATGTCGTCGAACGGCTCCTCAATGTCCCAGGCGGCTGGCCCGAGCGTGCCGCCTTCCAGCGCATCGACGTAAAACCAGTCGACCGTCAGAATGTGGTTGAGCGTTGCCTTGATCGACGTAAAGAAGCTTACCCGAACAGCCTCGAACTCCCCCGGCATCAGCCGGCCGCAAGCTTCATGGAGCCGGTGGTTCGCAAGCGCATTGTTGTATGCGAGCTTGCGGGCGGTCCTGCAAGGGTCGAACGTCGGCATCAGATAACTCCCTTCCTTGACGGTGTTACCCGCAAGCGTCAGTCGTCGTCTTCCTGAAACAAACGAAACTGTGCGGCCTCGAGATCCTTGGGGGGCTGCATCCCGAGATGCTTCCAGGCCGTTGCGGTCAGGACGCGGCCGCGCGGCGTCCGCTGGATGAAGCCCTGCTGGATCATATAGGGCTCGATAATGTCCTCGATCGCATCGCGCGGCTCAGAAAGCCCTGCAGCGATGGTTTCGATACCGACGGGGCCACCGCCGAAATTGATGGCGATCATGTTGAGATAGCGCTTATCGAGCTGGTCGAGGCCCATGTTGTCGACGAGCAGGCGGGTCAGTGCCTCATCGGCAATCTCTCGGGTGACGGCTTCGGCCTTGGCCACTTCGGCGAAATCGCGCACGCGGCGCAGCAGGCGGCCAGCTATACGCGGCGTGCCGCGGGCGCGTCGGGCGATCTCCCGGGCACCCTCATCGGTCATGGGAAGGTTCATCAGGCGCGCGCCGCGACGAACGATCAGTTCCAGTTCCTCGACGGTGTAGAAGCTCAGACGGACAGGAATGCCGAAACGGTCGCGCAGCGGCGTGGTCAGAAGGCCAAGGCGCGTCGTTGCGGCGACAAGCGTGAACTTCGACAGGTCGATCTTGACCGAGCGTGCGGCGGGGCCTTCGCCGATGATGAGGTCGAGCTGGAAGTCCTCCATCGCAGGGTAGAGGATTTCCTCGACGGCGGGATTGAGCCGATGGATTTCATCGATGAAGAGGACGTCGCGCTCTTCGAGATTGGTCAACAGGGCGGCGAGATCGCCCGCCTTGGCGATGACCGGGCCTGATGTCGAACGGAAATTGACGCCGAGTTCCTTCGCCATGATCTGCGCCAGTGTGGTCTTGCCGAGGCCGGGTGGGCCAACGAAAAGGACATGGTCGAGCGCCTCGCCGCGGTTCTTCGCCGCCTCGATGAAAACCTTCAGGTTTGCGCGCGCTTCCGCCTGGCCGGTGAACTCGTCCAGCGATTGCGGCCGCAGCGTCACATCCAGGTCTTCGCCTCGTTTCTCTGCCGATATCAGGCGCGCGGCTTCACTCATGCTGGCATTTCCCAATCTTCAAACGCTCGTGACCAATACACCAAGCCAGAGGCTTTTGGCACCCGCTCGGGCAATTGGATCAGCGAGCCAGTTCCTTCAACCCGAGGCGGATGAGCTTGGCGCTGTCAGCGCCTTCACCGGCAGTCTTCATTGCGGCGGCAACGGCATTGGCCGCTTGGTCGCGGGAGTAGCCGAGGTTCGTCAGCGCGGAGACCGCATCCGCGACCGGGGCTGCGGCAACACCTTCGCCGAGTTCCTGCTTGAGGCCGATGGTGCCCGACGCTTCTCCGGCAAAGGCCGGCGCCTTGTTCTTCAGTTCGGTGACGATGCGCACGGCGACCTTGGGTCCGACGCCCTGAGCGCGGGCGACCGCCGTGCGATCCTGCAGCGCAATGGCGTTCGCCAGTTCGCTCGGAGGCAGTGTCGAAAGGACTGCGAGCGCCACCTTCGCGCCGACGCCCTGAACACTCTGCAGGAGGATGAACCATTCTCTTTCGAGCGCGGTCATGAAGCCGAAGAGCTTCAACTGGTCTTCGCGAACATAGGTTTCGATGAAGAGCACGCAGGCTTCCCCCACCGAGCCGAGGCGAGACAGGGTGCGCGCCGAGCAGAAGGCGACGTAGCAGACGCCGTGGACATCGACGAGGACGTAGTCGTCGCCGATTTCTTCGATGGTGCCTTTAAGCTTGCCGATCATGCAAATGGTCCGTTCGGTGGATTGTCAGTGAAGATTAGCCGGCAAGTGCCGCCTGCCGCATGCGGTTGCTGCCGCGGTTGTGCGCATGGCAGATGGCGATCGCCAGCGCGTCGGCGGCGTCATTGCCTTTGAATTCGACCTTCGGCATCAGGATTTTCAGCATCATGTGGATTTGCTGCTTCTCGCCGTGGCCGACTCCAATGACCGCCTTCTTGACGGCGTTCGGCGCGTATTCTGCGACCGGCAATCCGGCGCGGGCGGGGACCAGCATGGCAATACCACGGGCCTGGCCGAGCTTCAGGGTTGCCACGGCATCCTTGTTGACGAAGGTCTGTTCGACCGCGGCCTCATCCGGCTTGTAGCTATGGACGACATCCGCCAGACCGTCATGCAGTTGGCAGAGGCGCGAGGCCAGGTCCATGTCGCCGTCCGAGGTTACCGTGCCTGATGCGACGAAGCGCAAGGAATTGCCGAGCGTGTCGATAATTCCCCAGCCGGTGCGGCGCAGGCCCGGGTCAACGCCGATGATGCGAATCGTATTTTGCATGGTTCACCCTATTGCACTCGCAAAATAACTGCCATCGATAAGTGAACAAAACAAAAACATTCCTTGTTTTCAGGGAGGCTGTTTACGGCAATTTAAGCTCCGTAGCCGACTTTTGACCGATAAAATGTGAGAGGAGCTCCCTTCCCGCGAAGGCAAGGCTCCCGTGTTCTGTTTGCAGGTCAGCCGGCAGGGCGTTCCCGTTCTGCCGGTATGAGCCGTTCCGGAAGGGTTCATCGTTCATGGTTCAGAGATTTCAGTCCCTGTCCTTCAAGGTCATTGCCACATTCATCCTGCTGACCGCACTGTCGATCGCGGTCATCAATGTCCTCGCCTACTTCGCCAGCAGCCGCATTTCCGGCGAGCAGGCGCTCAAGGCGAAGGAGAGCGTCCTGATCTTCCGCGGCGACATGCTGCAGGATCAGCTTGAGCAGCTTGAAAACCAGGCGAATTCGATCGCGCGCATCGAAGCGCTGCAGATGTCGATCACGAGCCTGAAAAGTGGCTGGAAGACAATCGAGAAGACGTCAGGCGATGCGCGCGCCGAATTGAAGAAGGTGTTCATCACCAACAACCCGAACCCGGCCGACCAGCGCGAGAAGCTAATGAAGCCGCAGGCGCCAAGCGGCTTCTACTATTCCAACCATGAGACAACGCAGAGCGAGGTTGGCCGTGACCTCGAGAACACCGCCTTCAGCGATCTGCTGATTGCCGATCTCGATGGTAACGTCCTCTACTCCTACAAGAAGAACGACGATTTCGCCGAAAACCTGAAGGCCGACGCGTGGAAGTCGACCGGCGCCGGTCTCGCCTTCGCCAAGGCGATCGCAAACACCGCCAAGGCGACGGACGATTCCGCACCGACGGGCTTTTCCGGTCTTCGCGTCGATGCCGCAAGCGGCAGGTCGGCAATCTTCTACGCCGTGCCGATCGTCAAGCTGGGTGCGGCGAAGGGCGTGATGCTCTTCAAGGTGCGCGACAACATGATCACCAGCATTCTCGCCAAGGGCATTGTGGCCGGCAGCACGGCGCAGGCGGCAATCATCTCGGATGACGGCTCGGCGATCGGCGTGAACGCGACCGGCCAGCTCGTCACGCTCGATACCGCGCCTTTCACCTTCGTAAAGGACGCGCTTTCGGCAAAGGGGATGACGGTCGACGACTTCGATCGCGCCGATGGCGCGGCGCGAGCCTATGTCCGTGGCATCGACTACCAGGGCTCCCGCTTCCTCGTCGTGGAAAGCGTGCGAATCAGCGAGCTCAACGCTGGTTCTCTCGAAATCGCCACCCTGCTGACGATGATTGCGCTTGGCGTTCTGATCGTCATGGCAGCGGCAACCTGGGCAATCACCAAGCTGCTTTTCTCGCCGCTTGCCCGTCTTGCCGGCGTTACCCGCGATGTTGCCGATGGCAAGCTGGAGGTCGAGATCGGCAGCCAGAACCGCGGTGACGAAATCGGCACGATGGCCAAGGCATTGGCACGGTTCAAGCAGTCGCTGGTCGAAAGCCGCGAGCTGGAAGCCGCCAGCAACGAAACGCGGGCGCGCGCGGAACGGGATCGCCAGCAGCATATGGCCGAGCGCGAGGCGGAGGCCCGGACCCTGCAGGAGGTCGTTCAGGCGATCGACGAGGGTCTGCACCATCTGGCCAACGGCGATCTTGCCTATCAGATCGAGACCCGTTTCCCGAGCGAACTCGAAGGCCTTCGCATCAACTTCAACGAAGCGCTGGCGGCTCTCAGCGAAACGATGACGGCGATCGGCGGCAACTCTATGGCGGTGCGTGCGGGCTCCGAGGAAATGCGCACCGGTGCCGACGAGCTCGCCGGTCGCACCGAGCGTCAGGCCGCTTCGATCACCGAGACTGCAAATGCGATCGATGCGATTACCCAGTCGATTCGTCTTCAGATCGAGCGCGCAGAACATGCAGAACGCATCGCCCGCGACGCCAAGCGTGACACGACAGGCTCCAGCCAGATCATGCGCGAGACGATTGCTGCAATGGAAGCGATCCAGGCATCATCTCGCCAGATCAACTCGATCATCACCGTGATCGACTCGATTGCCTTCCAGACCAACCTGCTGGCGCTCAATGCCGGCGTCGAGGCAGCGCGCGCTGGCGAATCCGGCAAGGGCTTTGCCGTCGTCGCCATGGAAGTGCGTGAACTGGCGCAGCGTTCATCGAGTGCCGCAAAGGAGATCGCGAGCCTGCTGCAGAAGTCCACGCATGAGGTCGAAATGGGCGTCTCACTTGTCGAGCGCGCCGGCGATGCGCTGACCGGGATCGGCAGCCACGTCGAGGCCATTAACGGCCAGATCACCGAGATCATGGAAACCACCCGCGAGGAGGCGGACACGCTGCGCCAGATCAACTCGGCCGTTTCCGAACTCGATGCGATGACACAGCAGAACGCGGCCATGGTCGAGGAAACCACCGCGGCGATCCACCGGCTTGCCACCGAAGCCGTCGAAATGGACCGCCAGCTAGCGAATTTCACGCTGACACAGGAGCATCGGAGTGCCGAAGTGCACGTCCTGCGCCGTCGAGCTTGACCAAGCGACCAAACGATGAACGAAGGGCCGGGAGACCGGCGCCTCAGACCGCTGACAAACCCGTCGATATTTTCGGCGGCTCGCGCTCTTCTTCCTTCAACGGCTTCTGACCATGCAGCGTCCGCTCGGTCTCGATCGCCCGGTCGAGATCGGCCCAGTAGTCGGAGCGTGACTTCGCGATCATCGCAAGATCGTATTTGCCCTTGTTGGCATTGGCCTTCAGATGGGTCGAGTCGGTATAGAGCACCGTACCGTCGACCAGCCCATGGGCGATCGCCTGCTCAACGATCTGATCGAAGATGGCTGGGCCACATCCGTGTTGTTGAAGCGGCGAC